>NZ_JAPFHC010000011.1:0-169968 GCF_059803535.1 Pseudomonas sp. RP-B7 | reverse complement strand
CCGAAAACTGCGTAACTCATTGTTTACCAAGGAGTTTTCCGTTTCGACTGCGCCGGAAGTGGGGCGAATTATAGACAGTTACAATTCGCCGTCAACCTTTAATTACGCTTTTGTTGCAGAAGGTGCCTTTTTGGCAATAAGGCGAGGGATTCGGCGCATCACCGGTGGTATCCGCAGGGCCAAGAGCAACACACCTATAGATGCATAGACCGCCCACTCCTTTAGATCAGCCCGCACTATCCACAACATATGCAGCAAGCCGAGCCCAAGAATCACGTAAACCAGGCGATGCAATTTCTTCCACCGACTCCCCAAACGTCGCTGGCTATAGCGATTTGAGGTCACCGCCAACACCAAAAGCGACAAGAAGCCCAGCGCCCCCACAATAATATAAGGCCGCTTGCGCAACTCCACACCCAACTGCGACCAATCGAGCCCAAGGACAAACACGCAATAAGCCGCCAGATGCAGCACTACGTAAGTAAAGCACCACAAGCCCAACTGCCGGCGTACAGCTATCCACCCCGCCCAGCCGCTGAGCTTCTGCAACGGCGTCATTCCAAGGGTGATCAGCAAAAGGACCAACGCCCCCAGGCCCAGCCGATCCACCAGCACTTTGCCCGGATCAGGCCCGAGAACAGAGCTCCACGCCTCATATAGCCAGAATAGCGGCCACACGGCCACTGCGATAAAAACGCCGAGGCGCCAGATGGGGTAGCGCATCAGTAGTTCTTCCGCAGATCAAGGCCGGCATACAGGGAGGCAACCTCATCCGAGTAGCCATTGAACATCTGTGTCTCACGCACATTGGGACTGAACAGGCCGCTCGGCAGGCGACGCTCCCTCGCCTGGGTCCACCGCGGATGATCAACCGTGGGGTTCACGTTCGCGTAGAACCCATACTCATCCGCCGCAATACTCTGCCAGGTGGTTTTCGGCTGTTCACTCACCAGGCTGATGCGCACAATGGACTTCACGCTTTTGAAGCCGTACTTCCAAGGCACCACCAAGCGCAGCGGCGCACCGTTCTGGTTGGGCAGTTCACGCCCGTACATGCCAACGGCAAGAATCGCCAAAGGGTTCATCGCTTCATCCAGACGCAACCCTTCTATATATGGCCAGTCGATCAAACCAAAACTCGAACGCTGGCCCGGCATGCTCTTGGGATCCTGAAGCGTTTCAAATCGAATGTACTTGGCCTTGGAGGTCGGTTCGACTTGCTTGAGCAACGCCGAGATAGGGAAACCGATCCAGGGGATGACCATCGACCACGCCTCGACACACCGTAAACGGTAGATCCGCTCTTCCAACTGATAAGGCTTCATAAAGTCTTCCAGGGCATAACGCCCTGGCTTTGCAACCTCACCATCAATCACAACACTCCAGGGCTCGGTCTTGAGCGAACCCGCATTCGTTGCCGGATCGCCCTTGCCGGTGCCGAACTCATAGAAGTTGTTGTAGTGAGTCGCATCCTTGAAGGGGGTGATCGCTTCATCCTTCACCGTCACAGCCTGCCATTGAGTGCCAGGCAGTTTCTCGGCAAACCAATTCGGTGCCTTGCCCGGCTCAACATCGGCGTAACGGGAAGCATCAGTCGCACTGGCCCAGCGCGGCAAGCTGCTGGCAGCGATACCGGCGAGCGCACCACCGAGCAAGCTGCGGCGAGAGAAATAAAGGGATTCAGGTGTGACATCCGACTCGTGGCAATCGGACGCTTTTGGCAATTTGATTAACATGGCAACTCCGCAGCATTGGAGAACTGATGCACCAATAGACTGCGGAGTATGGGGGAAATTACATTAAGGCAATGTTTTGTCCCGACGCAGATGCAGCAAGTACTGAACCGGGCCCGACGCGGCATAGACCAGGAACGCCAGCAGCAGGATCCGCGGAGGATCACTGAAGACCACTGCAAACACCAGCACAACGGCCAGGATTGCCACAAAAGGCACGCGCCCCTTGAGATCCAGTTCCTTGAAGCTGTTGTACTTGATGTTGCTGACCATCAGCATGCCAGCGGCCGCAACCATCAAGGCCACCAGGAACGACATCTTCGAACCCTGGATACCGTAGTCACTGAATGCCCAGACGATACCCGCCACCACACCTGCTGCAGCCGGGCTGGCCAGACCAATGAAGTAACGCTTGTCAGCGGTCCCAACCTGGGTATTGAAACGCGCCAGGCGCAATGCAGCCCCCGCGACATAGATAAAGGCGACCATCCAGCCGACCTTGCCCATATCACCCAGCGCCCAGGCAAACGCCAGCAACGCAGGCGCAACACCAAAGGCAACCATGTCCGACAGCGAGTCATACTCGGCACCGAAGGCACTTTGGGTATTGGTCATGCGCGCCACACGCCCATCAAGGCCGTCGAGCACCATGGCAACAAAGATTGCGATGGCAGCAAAACCGAAGTATTTGCTGGCACTCACCGCATCACCCGCTGCCAGCGCACTTTGGGCGCTCATGGAGTTGATGATGGAATAGAACCCGGCAAACAGGTTCGCCGTAGTGAACAGATTGGGCAGCAGATAGATGCCACGATGCCGGACCTTGCGGCCCTCCGCGTCATGCCCTTCTTCGACATGCTCATCGATCGGTAGCAGGCTTTCGGCGTCAGGAGCCTGGTTTGGCTCTTCGGGACGTTCGCTCATGGACTTTACCTTGCAACGGTGTGAAAAAATTCGACAGATACTTGCGGCGAGTGTTCGCCCGCAAACGATGCAGCTTTATACCAGAACCTGCCCCCCAAACGAAAAAACGCGGCCTAAGCCGCGTTCTCCCTTGATCCGTACGACTTAGTTTTTGGCTTTGTCGACGATCTTGTTGGCACCGATCCACGGCATCATGGAGCGCAGTTGCTCGCCGATGACTTCGATACCGTGAGCGGCGTTGTTACGACGCTTGGCGGTCATCGAAGGGTAGCCGGTAGCGCCTTCGCTGATGAACATTTTGGCGTATTCGCCGTCCTGAATACGTTTCAGGGCGTTGCGCATAGCCTGACGGGACTCGGCGTTGATCACTTCCGGGCCAGTGACGTATTCGCCGTATTCGGCGTTGTTGGAGATCGAGTAGTTCATGTTGGCGATACCGCCTTCGTACATGAGGTCAACGATCAGCTTCAGTTCGTGCAAGCACTCGAAGTAGGCCATTTCTGGCGCGTAGCCAGCTTCAACCAGAGTTTCGAAGCCAGCTTTCACCAGCTCAACGGTACCGCCGCACAGAACGGCTTGCTCGCCGAACAGGTCGGTTTCAGTCTCGTCCTTGAAGGTGGTTTCGATGATGCCAGTACGACCACCACCCACGCCTGCTGCGTAGGACAGCGCAACGTTTTTGGCGTTGCCCGATGCGTCTTGGTAGATCGCGATCAGGTCAGGGATACCGCCGCCTTTGACGAACTCGGAACGCACGGTGTGACCCGGTGCTTTCGGCGCGATCATGATCACGTCGAGGTCAGCACGCGGCACAACCTGGTTGTAGTGGATCGCGAAGCCGTGGGAGAAGGCCAGGGTGGCGCCCTTCTTGATGTTCGGCTCGATTTCGTTCTTGTACAGAGAGGACTGGAACTCGTCCGGGGTCAGGATCATGACCAGGTCGGCAGCAGCAACAGCGGAAGCAACGTCAGTCACTTTCAGGCCATGGGCTTCTGCCTTGGCAACAGTGGCCGAGCCTTTGCGCAGGCCAACAGTCACGTCAACGCCGGAATCTTTCAGGTTGCAAGCTTGCGCGTGACCCTGGGAGCCGTAGCCGATGATGGCGACTTTCTTGCCCTGGATGATCGACAGGTCACAATCTTTATCGTAATAAACTTTCATGAGGTTCCTCTATATATCCAGGCCGTAAGGCCATTCGCTAATTTGGTTTAGATGCTGAGTACTTTGTCGCCACGGGCAATGCCGGTGACACCACTGCGTACCGTTTCCAGAATCGAGGCCGTCCCGATCGACTGGATGAAGCTGTCCAGCTTGTCGCTTGTACCGGTCAGTTGAACGGTATAAACGCTGGCGCTCACATCGACGATCTGCCCGCGATAAATATCGGTAGTGCGCTTGATCTCGGCACGTTGGGCGCCCGTGGCCTTGACTTTAACCAGCATCAGCTCGCGCTCAATGTGGGCACTTTCCGACAGGTCGACCAGCTTGACCACTTCGATCAGCTTGTTGAGGTTCTTGGTGATCTGCTCGATCACCTCATCGTGACCCACGGTGGTCAACGTCAGACGCGACAGGGTCGGGTCTTCGGTCGGGGCAACGGTCAGGCTTTCGATGTTGTAGTTACGTTGCGAAAACAGGCCGACAACACGAGACAGAGCGCCGGGTTCGTTCTCCAGAAGCAGGGAGATAATGTGCCGCATGATTAAGTACGCTCCGTCTTGTTCAGCCACATGTCGCGCATAGAGCCGTCTTTGATCTGCATCGGGTAGACGTGCTCGCTGGTATCCACCTTGATATCGATGAACACCAGGCGATCCTTCATGGCGAACGCTTCTTCCATCTTCGGCTTCAGATCTTTCAGATCGGTGATGCGAATGCCGACATGGCCATAGGCTTCAACCAGCTTGACGAAGTCCGGCAGCGATTCCATGTAGGAATGGGAGTGACGGCTGTTGTAGCTCATGTCCTGCCACTGGCGAACCATGCCCAGTACGCCGTTGTTCAAGCACACGATCTTCACTGGAAGACCGTATTGCAGGCACGTCGACAGTTCCTGGATGTTCATCTGGATACTGCCCTCGCCGGTGACGCACGCGACGTCGCTGTCCGGGAAGCTCAGTTTCACACCCATGGCCGCAGGGAAACCAAAGCCCATCGTGCCCAGGCCACCGGAGTTGATCCAGCGGTTTGGCTTGTCGAACTTGTAGTACTGCGCGGCGAACATCTGGTGCTGGCCCACGTCGGAGGTCACAAAGGCGTCGCCCTTGGTCACTTCGCACAGGGTCTCGATCACGGTCTGTGGCTTGATGATGCTGCCGTCACCCTTGTCGTAAGGGAACAGGCCGCGATCACCGCGCCATTCGTCGATCTGTTTCCACCAACTGGCAACGGATTCCTTGTTCGGCGTTTCGCCGATGTCCTTGAGCGCAGCGACCATTTCGGTCAATACGCTTTCTACAGGACCCACGATCGGCACGTCGGCCTTGATGGTCTTGGAGATGGACGCCGGGTCGATGTCGATGTGGATGATCTTGGCATTCGGGCAGAATTTGCTCGCGCCGTTGATCACACGGTCATCGAAACGAGCGCCCACGGCCAGGATCACGTCGGCGTGGTGCATGGTCAGGTTGGCGGTGTAGCTGCCGTGCATGCCGAGCATGCCGACGAACTGACGGTCGGTACCCGGAAATGCGCCGAGGCCCATCAAGGTATTGGTTACCGGCAGGTTGAGCAGCTTGGCCAGTTCGGTCAGCGGTGCGGAACCACCACCGAGAATCACGCCACCACCCGAGTACAGTACGGGACGCTTGGCCGCCAGGAGCATTTCTGCCGCCTTGCGGATTTGCCCCGAGTGCCCACGGACGGCCGGGCTGTAGGAGCGCAGCTTGGCTTTTTTCGGGAAGACGTATTCGAATTTTTCCGCCGGGTTGGTCATGTCTTTTGGAATGTCGACCACCACAGGGCCCGGGCGACCGGACTGTGCGAGGTAGAACGCCTTTTTCATGACTTCCGGGATTTCCGAGGCGTGCTTGATCATGAAGCTGTGTTTCACGATCGGCCGGGAAATACCGATCATGTCGGTTTCCTGGAATGCGTCAGTGCCGACCATGGTGCTTGGCACCTGACCGGAAATGATCACCATCGGAATAGAATCCATATAAGCAGTCGCGATGCCGGTAATGGCATTGGTTGCGCCTGGGCCGGACGTTACCAGTACCACGCCGGCCTTGCCGGTGGCACGGGCGTAACCGTCCGCCATATGGGTCGCGGCCTGTTCGTGGCGAACCAGGATGTGGTTGACAGCCGGTTCCTTGAACAGTGCGTCGTAGACATGCAGCAGAGCACCACCTGGGTACCCGTAGATATAGTCGACGCCTTCGTCACGCAAAAAGCGGACGAGCATCTCACCGCCAGATAAAAGCTCCACGTTGTTCACCTCTAAAACGCCAGAATACCGTCCGTTGAAAACCGACGGGTCTTAATAGGTTTACTTCTCAACAGAGCATGAGCGACGGTGGTCGCCGACTACGTCAGCACTGACTGAGCAAGTATTGGGATCGTCCCAAGTGTTGCGGGCTTTTCCCACCCAGCGCGAGGTAACGCGTTGCGGGTGTAACAGGTCGGCGCGGGTGTGCGCCTCATGATCTGCTGAGCGGGCCTGCTTCTGGCAGTCCCGATACAGCGGACTTTGGATTCTTCTGTTTCAGGCCGTTCAAGTCAAGCAATAATTGCGCTTTTTTCCAACTAAGCGCATGAGAACGTAGAAGAAAGGGCTTTGAGGAGGGATAAAACTCGCCTGAATGTCGTCAAGCGGTAGAAATGTGCGCAAGACTGCCGGAAAACCCGGCAGTCAGGCAATTAACGAGCGTCGACGATCAATTGGTCGAACTTTTTCAGCGCGTTACGCAATCCGAGGCTCTCACGCGGACGGTCGGCGTAGACCATTTCCGCCATCTCCAGGATCCCCGAGGCGTTGGGCAGCGGCAGGTCCTGTTCGAGGATCTGCTTCATGCGCACCAGGAAGATCCATTGCAGCCACTGGTGGAAGTCCAGGGTATCCACCGAAAACGGCTCGACACTGCTGAGCGCTTCAATGCCGGGGGACACCTCGTCCCACCAGCCCTGCACGCGCAATTCGCGCTCGATCAGCAATAATTGCTCAGCAATTGCGGGAAACCGTGCATCCATCAGTACGTGACCTTGCCTTTCTGCCGCGCCTGAGCAGCACCGGCGGCATCACCCTGGGCGGCGCGCGCGTCGCCGATCAGGGCCCACAGGTTGGCTTGCAGGTCGGGGCGACCATTGGCCAGCGTCAGGCCACGACGGGCGAACTGCTCGGCTTGTGGCGCATCACCCTGGGCCATGCGCACCTGGGCCAGGCGATACAACACTTGCGGCTCACGAGGTGCCACACGCTGGGCGCGCTCAAGACTCGACGATGCGCCGTTCAAATCGCCACCGGCCTGCTGTTGCTGGGCAGTGGTCAACAACGCCAGCACCGGGCCGTCCAGTTGCTCGTCGGCCGACAGGCCGCCGGAATTGGACGACGACGGAATGCCACTCGGCGTCGACGGCATATTGTAGGTGCCCTGGTTGATCGGCGCCGACTGGATCGGCGTGGAATCGATCGGGCCGGAAGTGCTTGGCCCCGGCGTCCACGGCTCGGCACTGATAGGCGCCGATGTCGCGGCGCCAGCACCCGGCACCATCACCACCACGCCCGAATCCTGCGGCACAGCCTGCGGCCGGGCCTGGGCGGGACGGTTGGTCACGGTCTGGCGGAAACCGCCATTGGCCGAGATACGGTCGCTGTTGGAGACAGCGGTGCTCGAATCCACCACGGGGATGGAGCCGCGCTGCACGCTGGAGCAACCACCGAGCAAAGCCAGAGTTGTAATAGCTGGAAACAACCACTTGTTCACGTGAAACCCTCTTCGCTTAATTCATCCAGCCCTTGACCCAATCCATCACCGACTCCGCGTCAGCAGGCAAACTGCCACCGCACGCGGCGCCGGGTGGTGGCTCGCTGCCGCGAATATACGGCATCTGTACCGCACCCGGACAGTTGGCGTCAGAGCCCTGCCCCGTGTGCGGATCAATCCAGGCCTGCACGATGTTGTCCGGCTGCGGCATGTTCAACGGCAGCGGGTCGGCCTTGCGCATGAAACTGGTCCAGACCTGCAACGCACCTGTCGCGCCGGTGAACGGAGTCTTGCCGTTATCATCACGGCCCATCCACACCACCGCCAGCACATCCTGGCCGAAACCGGCGAACCAGCTGTCGCGCGAGTCGTTACTGGTGCCGGTCTTGCCCGCCAGTGTCAGGTTCGACGGCAGCACCTTATAGACCGAGGCGCCCGTACCTTCACGCATCACGCGCTGCATGGCGTTCTGGATCAGGTAGATGGAGCCTGCATCGAAACGCTGCTGGATCTGGAACGGATAACGCTTGAGCGGCTCGCCTTCGGCAGTCAGCACGCTCCGAATCCCACGCATCGGCGTATTGAAACCGCCGTTGGCCAGGGTCTGGTACATCGTCGCGACTTCCATCGGCGTCATCGCACCGGCACCCAACAGGATCGACGGGAAGGCCGGGAACTCACGGGTAATGCCCAGGCGTGCGAGGGTTTTCAACACGTTCGGCACGCCCACTTCAAGCCCAAGGCGTGAAGTGGAGATGTTGTAGGAGTGCGCCAGGCCCTGGTACAGGAAAACCGTGCCGTGGGAACGGCGATCGAAGTTCTGCGGCGTCCACACCTGGCCATCCCCGCCTTTGACCGACAGCGGATCATCCGACAACCAACTGGTCAGCGTGTATTTGCTCGGCTTCTCCAGCGCGGTCAGGTAAACCGCCGGCTTGACCAGCGAGCCGATCGGTCGCACCGCATCCAGCGCGCGGTTGAACCCGGCAAAGCTGGCCAGGCGACTGCCAACCAGGGCCTGGACCTCGCCGGTCTCCGGGTTGGTCACGACCATGGCCGCTTCAACTTCGTCGGCGCCTTTGCGGCCGGTCATGCGCTTGAAGGTGTCATTTACCGACGCCTCGGCCTTCATCTGCAGGATCGGGTCGAAACTGGTGAAGATACGCAGGCCCTCTTCGGTCAAGTCTTCGTCGCGATAGTCTTCACGCAACTGGCGCTTGACCAGGTCGATAAAGCCCGGGAACGAACTGTCAGCCAACTTGCCGCGCGTGGTCACGCCCAGCGGCATCTTCTTCGCCGCAGCCACTTGTTCTGCAGTGGCAACGCCCTGCTGCTCAAGCACATCAAGCACCAGGTTACGACGCTCCAGCGCACGCTCCGGGTTGCGACGCGGGTTGTAGTAGGACGGGCCCTTGACCATCCCCACCAGCAAAGCGACCTGATGCAGCTTCAGCTCGGACAGCGGCTGGCCAAAGAAGAACTGGCTGGCCAGACCGAAACCATGCACCGCGCGCTGACCATCCTGGCCGACGAACACCTCATTGAGGTACGCCTCGAGGATTTCCTGCTTGCTGTAATGCACTTCCAGCAGCATCGCCATCATGGCTTCGGTGAGCTTACGGGTCAGGCTGCGCTCGTTGGTCAGGTAGAAGTTCTTCACCAACTGTTGCGTCAGCGTACTGCCGCCCTGGGTCATCTTGCCGCCGGAGGTGTTCACCCAGATGGCACGGGCAATCGACTTCGGCGAGACGCCCCAGTGGCTGTAGAAATCGCGGTCTTCTACGGCGACCAGGGTTTCGAGCAGGTACGGCGGCACCTGATCGAGCTTGATCAGGATGCGATCTTCAAGGTTCTTCGGATAAATCCCGCCGATCATCAGCGGTTCCAGACGCACTACCGGCAGCTTCGAACCGTTGAGGGACGACAACTCGGCCACATAGTCGCCGGAGAAACGCACGCGCACCGGCTGGGCTTTTTCCAGGCCTTCATAGAACTGGAAGCCACGGGTGTTCAGGTCGACGGTATTGCCGCTGACGGCAGCGGCGCCCGGGCCGTTGCTCACGGGCTCACGGCGATAGCCCAAGGCATCAAGCTCGGTGAGGAAGTCATCCTTGCTCAGCTTCTGGCCATTGAACAATTCCAATGGACGCGCATACACCTTGGCCGGGATGGTCCAGCGCTTGCCGGAGAACTTCTCCTGCACCACGGCATCGAGATACACGGCGAAGCCGGCGAGGACCACAAGGCCCACCAGGCTGAGCTTGAGCGCCCAGCCCAGCCAAGGGCGCAGGCCACGGGAAGGAGGTTTTTTACGGGAACGGGGAGATCGGGTTCGAGTCATGGCGGCGGATTATACGCACTTTATTGATGATCAACATGAGCCGGACAGCGGTTTGCACGGCAGACATCAGCAGCCATAATGCCCGCCATGATTTCCCCCAGTCTTTGAAGGATCGCCCGTGAGCCAGTCCCTGATCGCAGCCCTGCAAAACCCGGCTTTGTACCCTCATCCGGTTGAAGAATTCCAAGTGATCGAGACCCACATTTCCTGGGTCATACTCACTGGGCCCTACGCTTATAAACTGAAGAAACCGATGAACTTCGGCTTTCTGGACTTCACGGCCCTGGATGATCGCGGCCATTTCTGCCGGGAAGAGCTGCGCCTCAACGAGCGCCTGACCAAGGATTTGTATCTTGAGGTGCTGCCGATCACTGGCACCGCCGAAGCCCCACAACTGGGCGGTGAAGGCCCGGTCATCGAGTACGCGCTGAAAATGCGCCAGTTCCCGCAAAGCCAACTGCTCAGCACCTTGCAAGCCAACGGCGAACTGACCAGCGCGCACATCGATGAGATGGCCAAACAGATCGCACAGTTCCACCTGACGGCACCGAAAGTTGCGCAAGACCACCCGGCCGGCACTCCGGACGAGGTGATGGCACCAGTGCGCCAGAACTTCGACCAGATCCGTCCCTTCCTCAGCGACAAGGCCGACCTGATTCAACTCGACGCGTTGCAAGCCTGGGCCGAAAGCAGCTTCGAACGCCTCAAGCCACTGTTCATCCAGCGCAAGCAGGACGGCTTCACCCGTGAATGCCACGGCGACATCCACCTGGGCAACGCCACCTTGATCGACGGCCAGGTGGTGATCTTCGACTGCATCGAGTTCAACGAGCCGTTCCGTTTCACCGACGTGTACGCGGATACCGGTTTCCTCGCGATGGACCTGGAAGACCGTGGCCTCAAATCCCTGGCACGGCGTTTTATCAGCCAATACCTGGAACTGACCGGCGACTACCAGGGCCTCGAAGTGCTGAACTTCTATAAAGCCTACCGTGCCCTGGTACGCGCCAAGATCGCGCTGTTCAGCATGCCGGGCGACGCCAGCCCGGTGCAACGCGCCAGCAGCCTGCGCCAGTACCGCAACTACGCCAACCTGGCAGAAAGCTACAGCACCATTCCTTCGCGGTTCCTGGCAATTACCCACGGCGTTTCCGCGGTGGGCAAAAGCCAGGTGGCCATGCGCCTGGTCGAGGCACTGGGTGCCGTGCGCCTGCGCTCGGATGTGGAACGCAAACGCCTGTTCGGCGAGCAGCAGGTCGAGAACACACCCAAGGCCGGCATCTACGCAGCCGATGCAAGCGCTGCCACCTACGCGCGCTTGAATGAAATCGCCGATATCGTGCTGCGCGCCGGTTTCCCGGTAGTGCTGGATGCCACGTTCCTCAAGCGCACACAACGCGACGCCGCCGCCAAGGTTGCCGAAGCCACCGGCGCACCGTTCCTGATCCTGGACTGCAACGCACCACAAGCCGTTATCGAGAGCTGGTTGGCACAACGTCAGGCCGACAAAAACGATCCGTCCGACGCAACACTGGCCGTTATCGAAGAGCAACAGGCCAACCGCGAACCACTGAGCGCCGAGGAACTGCTCCTGAGCAAACGCGTCGAAACCAATGAAAGCGGGACACTGGACGCTTTGGTCGCGCACATCCGTCAGCGCCTGCCTGGGCTGTAAGAAAAATTTCTTGGCCGTGTCACCGACTTTCGGCGCACGGCCAAGCAATAGTGGCACTATAATGGCGTCATAAAACTAACAGGAGTTGCCATCATGAGTCAGCCGAAGCTTCTTGATACACCGCTCTACTCGCTCCTGCATAAAGACGATATTCGCGGCTTCAACCTGGAGCGCCCAAAAGGCGGCACGATCGACATGCGCGGTGGCGACTTCCGAGGGCTGGATTTACGCGAACTGGAAGCCGCGGGCGTGGACTTCACCGACGCCTATTTCCGCTCGGCCGATTTACGCGGCCTGGATCTGCGCGAGTGCTCGCTCGAAGGCGCCAGCCTGGCCCATGCACAGATCTCCGGTACTTACTTCCCGCCCGAACTGACCGCCGACGAGATCCTCATGTCGGTCAATTTCGGTACACGCCTGCGTTATCGCACCAAGTAATTCCCTGCCGTAAAGCCCCGGACACATTCAGTGCTCCGGGGTGCTCCATCCCTGCCCTGCAAAAAATCCCCGCACCATTCTTATAAGCTTTTAGGCCGTTTCAGGCCAAAGAACTACGCTTTTCCTACTGAGCGCTACACTCCTTTTCAGGCTTGCCTGGTCACGATACCCACCGCACCATTCGGCCGTCGCAAGGAGGCTTGATGAACGATGAGCTGCAACACCTGAAAAACCTCGGCAAGACGTCAGCACAATGGCTGCATGCGGTGGGCATCCACAGTGCGTCCGACCTGCGTCGCCTGGGCGCGGTCGACGCCTACCGAGCTGTACGGACTCGCGGGTTCCGCGCATCGAAAGTCTTGCTGTATGCAATTGAAGGGGCGTTGATGGATGTTCACTGGAATGACATTCCAGCCGAGCGCAAGGAAGCGTTGAACCGTCAATTGGATGCTATCTCGGCGCGCCAGAAGAATTAGCGCGACGGTCAGAGCCAGGGTTGACGGGGGTTACGAACGAGCGTTTGAGAAAAGCACGAATGCATGCAAAAACAAATGTTGACTCTCAAATGAGAATCGTTATGATTATCACAACTGGTCGCGAGATCAGCCGATAACTGAAAGACCATTGGTTCGGACTCTCAGATTATCTCCTCATCAGGCTAATCACGGTTATTTGACCCGGCTCTTGCCGGGTCTTTTTTTGCCTGCGCAAAAGTGCGTTTCAGCGCGCAATGATCAGCGGATGCCCCCGTTCCGGATGCGGCTGTACCAACACATCCAAACCGAACACTGCCTTGAGCGGCTCCGGCTGCATCACCTGTGCTGGCGTATCCAGGGCATGGGGACGCCCCGCCTCCAGCAGCAAGATCCGGTCACAGTAACGCGCCGCCAGATTCAGGTCGTGAAGAATCACCAACACTGCCGCGCCGCGATCGGCGAAGGTGCGGATAGCCTGCAAGGTCGTATGTTGATGCAAGGGGTCGAGCATCGATGTCGGCTCATCCAGCAACAATGTCTGCCCAGCCTCCCCCGGCCACAGCTGCGCCAGGACTCGCGCCAGGTGCACGCGTTGACGCTCGCCGCCGGACAAGGCGAGATAACTGCGACCGCTCAAATGCCCGACATCCGCCGCCAGCAGGGCCGCCGCGATGATTTCATCATCGCGCATCCGCCCGGTCTGATGGGGCAAGCGGCCCATGCCCACGACTTCTTCGACGCGAAAGGCAAACTCCAGGGACGAAGACTGCGGCAACACCGCCAAACGTTGCGCGCGCTGCGAACCACTCCACTCGCTCAGCGGGCGCTGATCCAACCATACGCCGCCCAGATCCGGCGGCAACTCACCGCACAACGCACCGAGCAGCGTGCTTTTGCCCGCGCCATTGGGGCCCAGCACACCGAGTACTTCACCCGGCAGCAGCTCCAGGGTGACATCCGCCAGCACGGTTTTGCGGCCGCGACGGATCTGCAGGTCTTCCACACGCAGCATCAGGCACGCCCCCGCAACAACAGGTAGAGAAAAAATGGCGCGCCGATAAACGCAGTCACAATACCGATGGGCAACTCCGCCGGCGCCAAAGCCAGCCTGGCCACCAAGTCGGCAAACAGCAACAAACTCGCCCCCGCCAGCACCGACGCCGGCAGCAACACCCGATGATCCGGCCCCGCCAGCAATCGCACCAGATGCGGCACCACCAAGCCGACAAACCCGATCATCCCCGCCGCCGCCACGGCTGCGCCCACACCGAGGGCCGTACAGAACACCAATTCGCGCTTGAGCCGCTCAACATCAACCCCGAGATGGCTGGCCTCGGACTCGCCCAGCAGCAGCGCATTCAAGGCCTTGGCCCGACGCGGCAGCCACAACGCGACAGCGGCACTCACCAGCAGCAACGGCCACAGCCGCGAATAGCTGGCGCCATTGAGGCTGCCCAGGTTCCAGAAGGTCAGGGTGCGCAAGGTGGCGTCGTCCGCCAGATAAGTAAACAGCCCCACCGCCGAACCCGCGAGCGCCGTAAGAGCGATGCCGGCCAGCAGCATTGTCGCGACGTTCGTCTGCCCGTTATGCCGCCCCAGCCGATACACCAGTGCGGTGACCCCCAAGCCACCGAGAAACGCACACAATGACAACAAATAAGGGCCGAACGCTTGCGGCAAACCGCCAAAAAAAGCGCCGCCGACAATCGCAATCGCCGCCCCCAACGCCGCGCCGCTCGACACCCCGACCAGCCCCGGGTCCGCCAGCGGATTGCGAAACAGGCCCTGCATCGCCACGCCCGACAACGCGAGCACCCCGCCCACCGCCAGCCCCAGCAACGTACGCGGCAAACGGATCTGCCCCAGGATCAGCTCCGCCTGCTCCAGCCCTTGGGCCTCGACAGGGGCGCCCATCAAGCGCAAAGCCGCGCGGAGCGTATCCAACAACGGCAGGCTGACCGGCCCCAGGGCCAATGAGAGCCAAATCGCCAACACACACAACAGCGCCAGCCCGATAAACAGCGTCTTGGGTTTAACCAGAGTGGTCATGGGGCAGGCTTGGCCTGGGACGGATAAAACCCGGCGGACAATTGCTTGAGGCTTTGCGGCAAGCGCGGCCCAAGCCCACCGACCAAGAGCGTGGGGTCCAGCTCAAACACCCGCCCCCCTTTGGCCGCCGGGGTTGCAGCCAGGATCGGGTTCTCCCTGAACAGGGCCGCCCGCGCCGCATCACCGCTCAGGGCGCGATCAGAGAACACCAGCACATCAGGGCTCAAGCCAGCCAGCGACTCTACCGAAAACGGCTTGTAACCACTGTGGGTCGCCAGGTTGCGTCCACCGGCCTGCTGCAACACCCAGTCCGCCGCCGTATCCTTGCCGGCAATCAGCGGCTTGCCACCCGAATGGCCGAGCAACAGCAATACACCCGGGGCCTTTTGCGTGGCTTGGGCCTTGGTCAACCAGTTCTTCTGCTGATCCAGAGCCTGCTCATATCCGCTAAACAACTCATTGGCCTTGGTTTCATCACCCAGCAACTTGCCCAAGTGCTGGAGGGTGCCCTTCAGCGTCGGCAGATCCGGCTGGGCCGAGAACATCTGCACCTGCACGCCCGCGCTGCGGATCTGCGCCAGCACCGGCGACGGCCCCATCTCCTCGGTGCCCACCAGAATCTGTGGACGCAGGCTCAGGATGCCCTCCGCCGACAGTTGTCGTTGATAACCAATACTCGGCAAGGCCTTGAGTGAGGCCGGATGCTGGCTTGTGGTGTCCACCCCCACCAGCTTCGACTCGCCCCCCAGGGCCGTCACCCACTCCGAAAGCGCCCCACCGGCACTGACCCAGCGTTGTGGCCGTTCAGAGGCGTGTGCCCCGAGGTTGAACAGCAGTCCGACAACAAGCGTAATAGCGCTGGCACTCAAGCGCATAACAGGGTTTCCTTCCAAAGGCGGGCCTTACGGGCACTCATCGATGTGACAGATAATCCCTGCCGGGCATCGTACTGGGCGCCCAGTCAGCTGACGGGCGAAGCCTGCATTTGATAATTGTTTGCATTTGAACGTCAAGGCACTTAAGGATTGAAATGAAGTTTCTCTGCCCCTCCGACACCCTCGCCCACGACAGCAGCCGCGGTTTTGAAATCGATGGCTGCAAACTGTTGGCGGTGCGCCGTGACGGCGTTGCCTACTTCTACATCAATCGCTGCCCTCATCGCGGCATCCCGCTGGAATGGCAGCCGGACCAGTTCCTTGACACCAGCGCCAGCCTGATCCAGTGCGCCACCCACGGTGCCTTGTTCCTGATCGAAAGTGGCGAGTGCATCTACGGCCCGTGCGCCGGCCAAAGCCTCACCGCCCTGCCCGGCCGTGAAGACGCACAGGGCTTGTGGGTGGAACTCTAGTCGAGCAGTACGTCCAGGCGACGCTCTACGCATACTTCCAGCGGCGTGACCCGCACGCCATACGCCAACACTTGTACACCGGCAGCCTTGGCCTCACGCAATGCCGCCGCGTAAGCGGGATCGATTTCCACGGCCGGGCGCACCGCCTCAATCCCCGAGAGGTTGACGCAATACAACTGCACCGCCCGTACCCCTTCGCGGGCCAGGTGCGCCAACTCGCGCAGATGCTTGGCTCCGCGCTGCGTTACCGCGTCCGGGAACGCCGCGACCGCACTGCCATCGAAGCCCAGGGTGACACTTTTGACTTCCACATAAGCCACACCGTCGGGGTATTCCAGGCGAAAATCGATGCGGCTTTTCTCCTGGCCGTACGGCACTTCACGCTTGAGTGCGGTGAAGCCATTGAGCTCAGCGATCACCCCGGCGTGCAACGCCTCCTCGACCAACTGATTGGCGCGTGCCGTATTGACGCAGGCCAGGCGGCCCTGGGGTGTCTCGGCGATTTCCCAGGTGCCGGGCAGCTTGCGCTTGGGGTCATTGGAACGACTGAACCACACCTGCCCGCCTTCCACCATGCAGTTGAGCATCGAGCCAGTGTTCGGGCAGTGAATAGTCAGCAACTCGCCGCCAACGGTTTCGATATCGGTGAGAAAGCGCTTGTAACGACGGATCAGCCGCGCTTCTTCGAGGGGAGGATTAAAACGCATCAGCCTTGCCAACTCCGCAACCCACGGGCGATCCGATCCACCGCCTCTTGTAGCCGCTCAAGGTTTTGCGTGTAGGCAAAACGCACATGATGGCTGGCCTGATGGCGACCGAAATCCAGCCCCGGCGTAAACGCCACATGTTCGGTTTCAAGGAAGTGTCGACAGAACGCGAAGGCATCACCACCGAACGCGCTGATATCGGCATACAAATAGAACGCCCCCTCCGGCTCAACCGCAATGCCAAAACCCAGTTCACGCAGGGCCGGCAGCAGGAAGTCGCGACGACGGCCGAATTCGGCGCGGCGCTCCTCGAGGATGCTCAGGGTGTCCGGGGTGAAACACGCGAGCGCGGCATGCTGGGCCATGCTGGGTGCGCTGATGTAGAGGTTCTGCGCGAGTTTCTCCAACTCCCCGACTGCAGCCGGTGGTGCTACCAGCCAACCCAGGCGCCAGCCGGTCATGCCGAAATACTTCGAAAAACTATTCAGGACGAAGGCGTCATCGTCCACTTCGAGCACGCTGGCGGCATCGGTGCCGTAGGTGAGGCCGTGGTAAATCTCGTCCACCACCAAGTGACCGTGACGCGCCTTGATTGCCGTCGACAAGCCAGCCAGTTCGTCGCGCGTGAGAATGGTGCCGGTCGGGTTGGCAGGGGAAGCGACCAGCGCGCCCACACTGTCCTGGTCCCAATGCCTGGCCACCAGCTCGGCGGTCAGTTGGTAGCGCACGTCCGGGCCCACCGGCACCAACTGCGCCGCGCCCTCCACCAGCCGCAGGAAGTGGCGGTTGCACGGGTAGCCAGGGTCGGCCAGCAACCAGTGCTTGCCCGGATCCACCAACAAGCTGCTGGCCAACAACAATGCACCTGAGCCCCCAGGCGTGATCAGGATGCGCTCCGGGTCGATATTCAAGCCGTAACGTTGCTGGTAGAAACCGCTGATCGCTTCGCGCAACTCAGGTAGGCCGCGGGCTGCGGTGTAACGGGTCTTGCCATTGGCCAGCGCCGCCTGGCCGGCACGGATAATCGGCTCGGCGGTGGTGAAGTCCGGCTCGCCGATTTCCAGGTGGATCACGTCATGCCCGGCGGCCTGCAGCTCATTGGCACGTGCCAGTAACGCCATGACATGAAAAGGTTCGATGGCGCGACTGCGCGCACTGTAGGGCTGGACCATTAGCCTTCCTTAACGGTGAGGACAAAATCCGGATTCTACCGAACCCACGCGGTAAAACATGTTCTATTGCCTGCCCGGCTATCCGCGCAGGCCGGGCAAGCGCCTGCAAAACGACTAAAATCAAGATTCGAGACAGTGCATGCCCAGCTACGACGGGCCGCCGCAGTTTGCGACGCCTTCGCCACGGCCTCGACAACCGGGAGTGGCGCACCCCGAATCTATCTGGTAAGTTCGCCCGCTTGCAGCCGCAGGGCCGGCAGGTGTCGGTGATGTTGCAATCCTGCGCAATGGATTAGAAGAGTGAGAGGCGGTCTATTCATGTCCACCCAAGCAAAGCAACAGCAGACTCAAGGCCTCAGCGGCTTCGAACCCTATGTGGAAAAGAAGGGCGAAGAGTACATGGGCGAGCCCATGCGCGAGCACTTCACCAAGATCCTGAACAAGTGGAAACAGGACTTGATGCAGGAGGTCGACCGTACCGTTGACCACATGAAGGACGAAGCAGCCAACTTCCCTGACCCGGCAGACCGTGCCAGCCAGGAAGAAGAGTTCGCCCTCGAACTGCGCGCCCGTGATCGCGAGCGCAAGTTGATCAAGAAGATCGACAAGACACTGCAAATGATCAAAGACGAAGAATACGGCTGGTGCGAGTCCTGCGGCATCGAGATCGGTATTCGCCGCCTCGAGGCCCGTCCTACCGCAGACATGTGCGTGGACTGCAAGAACCTTGCGGAAATCAAGGAAAAGCAGGTCGGCAAGTAATCCTTGCGAGCTGAACAAATGGGGCGTGCAAACGCCCCATTTTTGTTTCTGGCGTTTACCGTTTTTCCAGTAGTATCCGGCCCATGACAGCCTCTACCTATATCGGGCGCTTCGCCCCCACGCCCAGCGGCCATTTGCACTTTGGCTCCCTGGTCGCAGCCCTCGCCTCCTACCTCGACGCCCGCGCCAATCAAGGCCGCTGGCTCATGCGTATGGAAGACCTCGACCCTCCCCGTGAAGAGCCCGGCGCCCAGGCAGCCATCCTGCATGCGCTGGAAAGCTACGGCTTCGAATGGGACGGCGAACTGGTCCGACAAAGCGAGCGGCATGACGCCTACGCCAAAGTGTTGAACGATATGTTCAACCATGGCCTGGCCTACGCCTGCACGTGCTCGCGCAAACAGCTGGAGCCCTACAACGGGATCTATCCCGGCCTGTGTCGCAACGCCGGTCACGATCAGCAAGATGCCGCAATCCGTTTGCGTGTGCCGGAACTGGAGTATCACTTTACCGACCGGGTTCAGGGCGAATTCCGACAGCACCTGGGCCGCGATGTCGGCGACTTCATCATCCGTCGCCGCGATGGCCTGTACGCCTATCAACTGGCCGTGGTCCTCGACGACGACTGGCAAGGTGTTACCGATATTGTCCGCGGTGCCGACCTGCTCGACTCCACGCCACGCCAGTTGTATCTGCAAGAACTGCTGGGCCTGCGCCAACCGCGCTACCTGCACGTACCGCTGATCGTCCAGCCGGACGGTAACAAACTGGGCAAGTCCTACCGCTCCCCACCGCTGACGCCAGACCAGGCCACGCCTTTGCTACTGCGGGCACTGCGCGCCCTCGGCCAGCAACCCGGCGACGAGCTGTTGCACGCCAGCCCACGGGAACTGCTTGATTGGGGCATCCAGCACTGGGATGCGGCACAGATCCCCCGCACACTCACGCTGGCCGAAGCGCAATTGAGCTGAAGGCGCTTGCAGCTTGCCCACCATCCGTTACCATCGCCGCAGTTTTCTAATCAGAGGCCAACATGTACATCTATCGATTGGTCCTGCTGCTGGTCGTCGGGATCTACCTGTTTTCTCCCGCCATCATGGATTGGTGGATCGACGCCACGGGCGCCTGGTATCGCCCGTATCTGCTGTGGCTGATCCTGATCGTCGTGACTTTCATCCTGCAGAGCCAAAAAGATGCCGATGAGCTTTAGTCTCACCCAGATGCTACTGGTCAGCGCCGCCTACCTGGCCGCGCTGTTCGGGGTGGCCTGGATCAGTGAGCGCGGAATGATTCCGCGGGCGATCATTCGCCATCCGTTGACCTACACCTTGTCCCTCGGCGTCTATGCCAGCGCCTGGGCGTTCTACGGTACGGTGGGCCTGGCCTATCAGTACGGTTATGGTTTTCTTTCCAGCTATCTCGGCGTGTCCGGCGCGTTTCTGCTGGCACCGGTGTTGCTGTACCCGATCCTGAAAATTACCCGCACCTACCAGCTGTCGTCCCTGGCCGACCTGTTCGCCTTCCGCTTTCGCAGCACCTGGGCTGGCGCGCTGACTACGATTTTCATGTTGATCGGCGTGCTGCCGCTGCTGGCCCTGCAGATCCAGGCGGTGGCTGATTCCATCAGCATTCTCACCCGCGAGCCCGTGCAGCATCGCGTCGCCCTGGCGTTCTGCGCACTGATCACGCTGTTCACGATCTTCTTCGGTTCGCGCCATATCGCCACCCGCGAGAAGCACGAAGGCCTGGTGTTTGCGATTGCCTTTGAATCGGTGATCAAGCTGATCGCCATCGGCGGCGTCGGCCTGTATGCGCTCTACGGCGTGTTCGACGGCCCGCAACAGTTGGAACTGTGGCTGCTGCAAAACCAGACCGCCCTCGCGGCCCTGCACACACCTTTGCAGGAAGGCCCGTGGCGCACGTTATTGCTGGTGTTCTTTGCCTCGGCGATCGTGATGCCGCACATGTACCACATGACCTTCACTGAAAACCTCAACCCCCGCTCGCTGGTCAGTGCCAGTTGGGGCTTGCCGCTGTTCCTGTTGCTGATGAGCCTGGCGGTGCCGCTGATCCTATGGGCCGGCCTCAAGCTGGGCGCGACCACCAACCCTGAATATTTCACCCTTGGCATCGGCATTGCGGCCAATAGTCCGGCCTTGGCGATGTTGGCGTATGTCGGCGGTTTATCGGCGGCCAGCGGGCTGATCATCGTCACCACGCTGGCGCTCTCGGGCATGGCGCTCAATCACTTGGTGCTGCCGCTGTACCAGCCGCCGGCCGAAGGCAATATCTACCGCTGGCTGAAGTGGACGCGCCGTGCATTGATCGTCGCGATCATCATGGCCGGCTACGGCTTCTACCTGCTGCTCGGCGCCGGGCAGGACCTGGCCAACCTGGGCATCGTCGCGTTTGTCGCCACCTTGCAGTTCCTGCCGGGGGTGTTGTCGGTGCTGTACTGGCCGACAGCCAATCGCCGCGGTTTCATCGCCGGGCTGCTGGCCGGGATCCTGGTCTGGACGGTGACCATGCTGCTGCCGCTGGTCGGCAACTTGCAGGGCTTCTACATCCCGCTGCTGAACATGATCTACGTGCTCGACGACACCAGTTGGCACATGGCGGCGATTGCATCCCTGGCCGCCAACGTCCTGATGTTCACCCTGATCTCGCTGTTCACCAATGCCAGTCCCGAGGAAACCAGCGCCGCCGAAGCCTGCGCGGTGGACAACGTGCGCCGCCCGCAACGGCGCGAACTGCACGCGGCCTCACCCCAGGAATTCGCCACGCAACTGGCGAAGCCACTGGGCGCCAAGGCCGCGCAAAAGGAAGTCGAGCAGGCCCTGCGCGATCTCTACCTGCCGTTCGACGAACGTCGCCCGTACGCGCTGCGCCGTCTGCGTGATCGCATCGAGGCCAACCTGTCCGGCCTGATGGGTCCCAGCGTGTCCCAGGACATGGTGGAAACCTTTCTGCCCTACAAGGCGGGCGGCGAAAACTACGTCACCGAAGACATCCATTTCATCGAAAGCCGGCTGGAGGACTACCACTCGCGCCTCACGGGCCTTGCCGCCGAACTCGACGCCTTGCGCCGTTACCACCGCCAGACGCTGCAGGAACTGCCGATGGGCGTCTGCTCCCTGGCCAAGGATCAAGAGATCCTGATGTGGAACAAGGCCATGGAAGAACTCACCGGCATCGCTGCGCAACGGGTCGTCGGCTCGCGCCTCAATACCCTGGGCGAGCCGTGGAGAGAGTTGCTGCAAGGTTTCATCAACCTGCCCGACGAACACTTGCACAAACAGCACCTGGCCCTCGACGGCCAGACCCGCTGGCTGAACCTGCACAAAGCCGCCATCGACGAGCCCCTGGCGCCGGGCAACAGCGGCCTGGTGTTGCTGGTGGAAGATTTGACCGAAACCCAGATGCTCGAAGACAAGCTGGTGCACTCCGAGCGGTTGGCCAGTATTGGTCGCCTGGCAGCCGGTGTGGCCCACGAGATTGGCAATCCGATCACCGGTATCGCGTGCCTGGCGCAGAACCTGCGCGAAGAGCGCGAGGAGGACGGTGAAATCACCGAGATCAGCGGGCAGATCCTCGAACAGACCAAGCGCGTATCACGCATCGTGCAGTCGCTGATGAGCTTTGCCCACGCCGGCGCCCATCAAAATCAGGACGAAGCGGTGTGCCTGGCCGAAGTGGCGCAGGACGCCATCGGGCTGCTGGCCTTGAACCGACGAAATTTCGAAGTACAGTTTTTCAACTTGTGCGACCCGGACCATTGGGTCGATGGCGACTCACAGCGTCTGGCCCAAGTGCTGATCAACCTGTTGTCCAATGCCCGTGACGCGACCCCGGCCGGTGGTGCGGTACGCGTCAAGACCGAGGCTTTCGAGCATACGGTCGACCTGATCGTCGAGGACGAAGGCAGCGGCATTCCACAGAACATCATGGACCGATTGTTCGAACCCTTCTTCACCACCAAGGACCCGGGTGAAGGCACCGGTCTGGGCCTTGCACTGGTCTATTCCATCGTTGAAGAGCATTATGGACAAATCACCATCGACAGCCCGGCTGACACCGAAAGCCAACGCGGCACCCGTATTCGGGTGACCTTGCCGCGTCATGTCGAAGCGACGTCCGCTGTGAACTGAGACCGTCGAGAGAATTGAATCAATGCCGCACATTTTGATCGTCGAAGACGAAACCATTATCCGCTCTGCCTTGCGTCGCCTGCTTGAACGTAATCAGTACCAGGTCAGCGAAGCTGGCTCGGTACAGGAAGCCCAGGAGCGGTTCAGCATTCCCACGTTCGACCTGATTGTCAGCGACCTGCGCTTGCCGGGCGCACCTGGCACCGAGTTGATCAAGCTTGGCCAAGGCACCCCGGTGCTGATCATGACCAGCTACGCCAGCCTGCGCTCGGCGGTGGACTCCATGAAGATGGGCGCGGTGGACTACATCGCCAAGCCTTTCGACCATGATGAAATGCTCCAGGCCGTGGCCCGTATCCTGCGCGACCGTCAGTCGGCCAGCAGTACCCCTGCCGAGCCGCGTCCAGCCGGCAAAGCGGCCGACAAGCCAGGTGTCGACAACAGCAATGGCGAGATCGGCATCATCGGTTCCTGCCCGCCGATGCAGGACCTGTACGGCAAGATCCGCAAGGTAGCGCCTACCGATTCCAATGTACTGATCCAGGGCGAGTCGGGCACTGGTAAAGAGTTGGTGGCCCGTGCCCTGCACAACCTGTCCAAGCGCGCCAAGGCACCGATGATTTCGGTGAACTGCGCGGCAATCCCGGAATCCCTGATCGAGTCCGAACTGTTCGGCCACGAAAAAGGCGCCTTCACCGGCGCCAGCGCCGGGCGTGCGGGCCTGGTGGAAGCGGCGGATGGCGGCACCTTGTTCCTCGACGAAATCGGCGAACTACCATTGGAAGCGCAGGCACGTTTGCTGCGTGTACTGCAGGAAGGCGAGATTCGCCGCGTCGGTTCGGTGCAATCGCAGAAGGTCGACGTGCGCCTGATCGCCGCGACTCACCGGGATCTCAAGAGCCTGGCCAAGATCGGCCAGTTCCGTGAAGACTTGTATTACCGCCTGCACGTGATTGCCCTCAAGCTGCCGGCCCTGCGCGAGCGTGGCGCCGACGTCAACGAGATCGCCAACGCGTTCCTGCAACGCCAGAGTGCACGCATCAACCGTACCGACCTCAAGTTCGCCCCGGATGCCGAGCAGGCGATCCGGCATTACTCGTGGCCGGGCAACGTGCGGGAACTGGAGAACGCGGTGGAGCGTGCGGTGATTCTGTCGGAGAGCCCGGAAATTTCCGCCGAGCTGCTGGGTATCGATATAGAGCTCAGCGACCTGGAAGACGACGACTTCATCGGCCTGGCCCCACAACAGGGCGGCGCCAACGCTACCAGCCATGAGCCGACAGAAGACTTGTCACTGGAGGACTACTTCCAGCACTTCGTCCTCGAGCATCAGGACCACATGACCGAAACCGAACTGGCACGCAAGCTGGGCGTGAGCCGCAAGTGCCTGTGGGAACGTCGCCAGCGCCTGGGCATCCCACGGCGCAAGACCGGGGTGGCCAGCGAAAGCTGAGGGTGTGACCCCACAGGTAACACCCTCAGATGTGAAAAAACTGTTACCGATGATTTTCACGTAACAAAAGCCGGGGCTTACGGTAACGAAGCCCCGGCTTTTTTTTGCCCGCCAAAAGCCCAAAAACCGCTCAAACCCCCGTTTTTATTGGGCGGTGCAAAAGTTGGCACGCACCCTGCTATATGCTTAGTACAAAAACAATAACAAGCTTTGTACAAGACAATAAAAATAAGACGAATCGACTCACGCATAACAAAAACAACACGGCGGAGGCGCAGCTAACTGATTCTTTTGGAGAGGCGTTGCATTTGGGGCTTGCCCCGCAACCAGGCCGAGAACAACAAAAACTGCCCTAAGGCAGAGCCTGAACTGGTTGGATCGTAGATCAGCAACACAGCGACCAAAGCAATCCGTTTGCTCTTGACTCCCGATTGGGAGTGTCATGAAGGTGAAGCTTCATGGCGAGGGCGATCAACAAAAACAAGAAGCCCGCAATCAATAATAAAAATAGAGCACGCAACTACTTCTGGGGGAGCTTCGGCTCCCCTTGTAGTTTCCGGAATTTGACCACCAAAGGCTTATGGCGCAATGCCTGTAGCTTGTTCCTACACCATCCCCTGACTAAATGCTAGAATCCCCGCCCATCATGCGGTCATTCTTCGTTATGGCCGAACATTCCTTCAAACAGTGCATCCCATGCTGAAGAAGTTGTTCCAGTCATTCCGTTCCCCCTTGCGTCGTACGCAACACAAACGCAGCACGCCTGAAGTGCTCAATAGCAGCCAACATTCGCTGCAACGCGCTCAATTCAGCCGTTATGCGGTGAATATCGTCGAACGCTTGCAGAACGCTGGCTACCAGGCTTACCTGGTCGGCGGCTGTGTGCGCGACATGTTGCTCAACATCACGCCCAAGGATTTCGACGTCGCCACCAGCGCCACGCCTGAACAAGTGCGCGCCGAGTTCCGCAATGCGCGCATCATCGGCCGTCGCTTCAAGCTGGTGCACATCCACTTTGGTCGCGAGATCATCGAGGTCGCGACCTTCCGCGCCGGCCACCCGCAAAACGATGAAGAGGAAGACACCAACCAGTCTTCCCGCAACGAAAGCGGACGCATCCTGCGCGATAACGTCTATGGCAGCCTGGAAGAAGACGCGCAACGTCGCGACTTCACCATCAACGCCCTCTATTACGACCCGGTCAGCGAGCGCATCCTCGATTACGCCAACGGCGTACACGACATTCGCAACAACCTGATCCGCCTGATCGGCGACCCGACGCAGCGCTACCAGGAAGACCCGGTGCGCATGCTGCGGGCGGTGCGGTTTGCCGCCAAGCTGAACTTCGGTATCGAGAAACACACCGCCGCGCCGATTCGCGAGCTGGCACCGATGCTGCGGGAAATCCCTTCGGCGCGCCTGTTCGAAGAAGTGCTCAAGCTGTTCCTCTCGGGCCACGCCGCCGATACCTTCGAAATGCTCGTCGACCTGCAGTTGTTCGACCCCCTGTTCCCGGCCAGCGCCGAGGCGTTGGAGTACAACCCGACGTACACCCACACGCTGATCAGCGAGGCATTGATCAACACCGACCTGCGCATCAAGCAGAACAAACCGGTGACCCCGGCTTTCCTGTTTGCTGCCTTGCTGTGGCCTGCCCTGCCGAAACGCGTCCTGCGCCTGCAAGAGCGCGGCATGCCGCCGATTCCGGCCATGCAGGAAGCGGCTCACGAGCTGATTGCCGAGCAGTGCCAGCGCATTGCCATTCCCAAACGTTTCACCATGCCGATCCGCGAGATCTGGGACATGCAGGAGCGCCTGCCGCGCCGCAGCGGCAAACGCGCCGACCTGCTGCTCGACAACCCGCGCTTCCGTGCCGGCTACGACTTCCTGCTGCTGCGCGAAAGCGCCGGCGAGCAGACCGACGGCCTGGGCGAATGGTGGACCGATTATCAGGACGCCAATGACAGCGAGCGCCGCGACATGATCCGCGACCTCGGCAGCAAAGGCGATGGCGCCAGCGAAGGGCCCAAGAAACGCCGACGCAGCGGCAGCAAGCGCAAACGCAGCGCGGCCGACGCCTCGGGCGAATAAGCCGTGGAACGTGTCTACATCGGGTTGGGCAGCAACCTGGCTGCCCCGGACCAGCAATTGCGCAGCGCCATCGAGGCGCTGGCGTTATTGCCCGGCACCACGCTCGTCGGCGTGTCCGCCTTCTATCAAAGCGATTCCTTGCTCCCGGGCCAACCGCGCTACACCAACGCGGTGGCCGCGCTGGACAGCGACCTCGCGCCGCTGGCCCTGCTGGATGCGCTGCAGGGCATCGAAAACGACCAGGGCCGCGAGCGCCTTGAGCGTTGGGGCCCACGCACGCTGGACCTGGACATCCTGCTGTTTGGCGATCGCCTGATCGACGAACCGCGCCTCAAGGTGCCGCACTACCAGATGCACCTGCGGCCCTTCGTGCTGTACCCGCTGGCCGAACTGGCGCCGAGCACCCTGCAGTTATCCGACGGCCGGCAACTCAGTGACCTGTTGGCTGCGTGCCCATTCGTCGGACTGGAACGCATCCTTCCAGACTGACTCGATCAATGTGGGCGCTTCGGCACTGTAAAAACGGCTGATCACTGCTGAATCGCATCAGTAACAGCGGTAACACCGCCATCGTAACAATGCGGTAACACATCCAATTGACTTCCCGTGTCCTCCTCACGACTATAGGCGTCCCGCTGCCGCCAACCCGGCACTGAAGGGCGCAATCCAGGCCTTATAAGCGCTGCTCTCAAGACAGTGCGCCTGTATAAACGAAGACTCACGCGCGTTACTCGCTGTTTCCAAGCGCCTGAACGAGGACCCTTTTCATGCCAGACATTACCCTGACCACCTTGCAGAGCCTCAAGCTCAAAGGTGAAAAAATCACCATGCTGACCTGCTACGACGCCACCTTCGCCCACGCCTGCTGCCAGGCCGGAGTCGAAGTGTTACTGGTGGGCGACTCCCTGGGCATGGTTCTTCAAGGGCATGACAGCACCCTGCCTGTGACCACCGATGAACTGGCCTACCACACGGCCAGCGTCAAACGCGGCAACGATGGCGCATTCATCATTGCCGACCTGCCGTTCATGGATTACGCCACCGTCGAACAAACCTTCCACAACGCCGGCAAGCTGATGCGTGCCGGTGCACATATGGTCAAGGTCGAAGGTGCCGTCTGGCTCGCCGAGTCGATCCGCCTGCTGGCCGAACGCGGCGTGCCGGTGTGCGCCCATATGGGCCTGACGCCACAGTCGGTGAACATCCTCGGCGGCTACAAGGTTCAGGGCCGCAACGAAGCCCAGGCGCGCCAGATGCGCGCCGATGCCATCGCCCTGGAACAGGCCGGCGTGGCGATGATCCTGCTTGAATGCGTGCCGAGCGAACTGGCGGCGGAAATCACCCAAGCCGTTAAAGTGCCAGTCATCGGTATCGGCGCCGGCTCGGCCACCGATGGCCAGGTGCTGGTGCTGCACGACATGCTCGGCCTGTCGATCAGCGGCCGCGTACCGAAGTTCGTGAAGAACTTCATGACCGGCCAAGACAGCATCCACGCGGCATTGAGCGCTTACGTCGCCGAAGTCAAAGGCGTGACCTTCCCAGGCGCCGAACACGGATTCTCTGCATGAACACCGTAAAAACCCTACGCGAACTGCGCGCCGCTGTGACCCACGCGCGCAACGCCGGCAAACGCATCGGTTTTGTGCCGACCATGGGCAACCTGCACAGCGGCCACGCCACACTGGTGACCAAGGCTGCGCAACAATCGGACTTTGTCGTCGCCAGCATCTTCGTCAACCCGCTGCAATTCGGCGCGGGTGAAGACCTGGACAAATACCCGCGCACCCTGGCCGCCGACCAGGAGAAACTCCTGCAAGCCGGTTGCAACCTGCTGTTCGCACCCTCCGTCGACGAGATGTACCCCGGCGGCATGAGCGGCCAGACCCGCGTCAGCGTCCCGCTGCTGTCGGAGGGCCTGTGCGGCGCCAGTCGCCCCGGGCACTTCGAAGGCGTGGCGACCGTGGTGAGCAAGCTGTTCAACATGGTCCAGCCGGACATCGCGGTGTTTGGCCAAAAGGACTACCAGCAGTTGGCAGTGATCCGCGCCATGGTGCATGACCTGAATATGCCGATCCAGATCATCGGCGAGCCCACCGTGCGCGCCGAGGATGGCCTCGCGCTGTCGTCGCGCAACGGTTACCTCAGCGAGGAACAACGCGCCATCGCGCCGGTGCTGTACCGCAGCCTCAGCCAGATTGCCGCGGCCATCCAAGCCGGTGACCACGACTTCGCCAAGCTGCGTGCCGAACACATCCGGCAGATCGAAGCCGCCGGGCTGCGCATCGATTACCTCGAAGTGCGCCAAGGCGTGCACCTGCGCCCGGCAACGCCTGAAGACCGTGATGTCGTCATCCTCGTTGCGGCCTATCTGGGCGCCACCCGCCTCATCGACAACCTGCATCTGAACCTCGACTGACCCCCGCCTGTTGCCCTCCTCTCTGTGCCGGTATAAAAAAGTACCGGCCACAGCGCAGACAAAGCCAAGACATATTCACACGCTAGGTTTAATGTAATCGCCCTGCGCTCTTGGTTAGCGCTGTCCGGAGTCCGCCGCTTGATGAGAGGCAGGACGTTCCGGGCTTAGAAGTGTCCTAAAGGCAGTCCCCGTAATAAAAGGAAACCCGCAGCGATGGCGTACTACCGCACTCCTCACGACGTTACCGCTCTGCCCGCCTGGCAAGCGCTCAATCAACACCGCCAAGCCATGCAGGATTTCAGCATGCGCGACGCGTTCAATGCCGATCCCCAGCGTTTTTCCCAATTCACCTTGAGCAGCTGCGGACTTTTCCTCGATTACTCGAAAAACCTGATCACCAGCGAAACCCGTGACCTGCTGGTGGCTCTGGCGAAGGAAGTCGACCTCAAGGCCGCGATCAACTCGCTGTACGCTGGCGAACCGGTCAACTCATCCGAAGGCCGCCCTGCCCTGCACACCGCCCTGCGCCGCCCGGTGGGTGACAAGCTGTCGGTCAACGGCGTGAACATCATGCCGGACGTGCACAAGGTGCTGAACCAGATGACTGACCTGGTCGGCCGCATCCACGACGGCCTGTGGCGTGGCTACACCGAGAAGCCGATCACCGACGTGGTGAACATCGGTATCGGTGGCTCGTTCCTCGGCCCGGAGCTGGTCTCCGAAGCGCTGTTGTCCTACGCCCACAAAGGCGTGCGCTGCCACTACCTGGCGAACATCGACGGCAGCGAGTTCCACGAGCTGACCATGAAGCTGCGCGCCGAGACCACACTGTTCATCGTCTCGTCGAAATCCTTCAACACCCTTGAAACCCTGAAAAACGCCCAGGCCGCCCGCGCCTGGTACTTGGCCCAGGGGGGTTCGGAAGCCGAGCTGTTCCGCCACTTCATCGCCGTATCGAGCAACAACGCCGCGGCCGTGGCGTTCGGTATCCGCGAAGAAAACATCTTCCCGATGTGGGACTGGGTCGGTGGCCGCTACTCGCTGTGGTCGGCCATCGGCTTGCCAATCGCCCTGGCCATCGGCATGTCCAACTTCAAGGAACTGCTGTCCGGTGCCTACACCATGGACCAGCATTTCCAGAACGCGCCGTTCGAAGCCAACATGCCGGTACTGTTGGGCCTGCTGGGCGTGTGGTACGGCAACTTCTGGGGCGCGCAGAGCCATGCGATCCTGCCGTACGACCACTACCTGCGTAACATCACCAAGCACTTGCAACAACTGGACATGGAATCCAACGGCAAGAGCGTGCGCCAGGACGGCACTCCGGTGTCCACCGATACCGGTCCGGTGATCTGGGGCGGCGTAGGCTGCAACGGCCAGCACGCTTACCACCAGTTGCTGCACCAAGGGACCCAACTGATCCCGGCCGACTTCATCGTGCCGATTGTCAGCTTCAACCCCGTGTCGGACCACCATCAGTGGCTATACGCCAACTGCCTGTCCCAGAGCCAGGCGCTGATGCTCGGCAAGACCCGCAGCGAGGCCGAGGCCGAACTGCGCGACAAGGGCATCGCCGAAGAAGACGTGCAGAAGCTGGCACCGCACAAGGTGATCCCGGGCAACCGTCCGAGCAACACCCTGGTGGTGGAACGCATCAGCCCGCGGCGTCTGGGCGCACTGGTGGCGATGTATGAACACAAGGTGTTCGTGCAGAGCGTCATCTGGGGCATCAACGCCTTTGACCAATGGGGTGTGGAACTGGGTAAAGAGCTGGGCAAGGGCGTCTACAACCGCCTGACCGGCACTGAAGAAGCCGTGGCGGATGACGCCTCGACCCAGGGTTTGATCAACTACTTCCGCGGTCGTCACCGCGGCTGATCCGGCCACTCCAGGGCCAACGTCCGTTTGGATGTTGGCCTTGAACCCTCCCCCCACAGCGTGCATCTTTATGACTTGTGCCAAAAACAAGAATAAGGACCGCTCATGTTCGATATCAGCACGTTCCCCAGCGCCGATGCCGTCCGCCGCGCTGCGCAACTCAGTCAAGAGGACTATCAGCGCCTCTACCGCCAATCCATCGAGCAACCGGATACCTTCTGGGCCGAACAGGCCAAGGGCTTTCTGGACTGGATCACGCCCTGGCATACCGTTCAGCAATCAGACATCCACACGGGCGCTGCCCAATGGTTCGCGGGCGGGCAACTGAACGTCAGCTACAACTGCATCGACCGTCATCTGGCGCAACGCGCTGAGCAAACCGCCTTAATCTGGGAAGGTGATGATCCGACAAAGTCCTCGAAAATCACCTACCGCAAATTGCACCAAAACGTCAGTCGCCTGGCCAATGTGCTGAAAGGCCGTGGCGTGAAGAAAGGTGATCGGGTGTGCATCTACATGCCGATGATCCCGGAAGCGGCCTACGCCATGCTGGCCTGCACGCGTATTGGCGCGGTGCACTCGGTGGTATTTGGGGGCTTTTCGCCGGACGCCCTGCGCGACCGCATCCTGGATGCCGACTGCCGCACGGTGATCACCGCCGACGAAGGGGTACGCGGCGGCAAGCCGGTGGCGCTGAAACAGAATGTCGACAAAGCCCTGGCCAACTGCCCGAACGTCAGCACCGTATTGGTAGTGGAACGCACCGGCGCGACCGTGAACTGGAGCGAAGGCCGCGACCTCAAGTATCAACAGGCGCTGGACGCCGCAAGCGCCGACTGCCCACCCGAGCCGATGGACGCCGAAGACCCGCTCTTCATCCTCTACACCTCCGGCAGCACCGGCAAACCCAAAGGCGTGCTGCACACCACCGGCGGCTATCTGCTGCAAGCGGCAATGACCTTCAAGTACGTGCTCGACTACCGGGACGGCGAAGTGTTCTGGTGCACCGCCGACGTGGGCTGGGTCACCGGCCACAGCTACATCGTGTACGGCCCGCTGGCCAATGGCGCGACGTCGCTGATGTTCGAGGGCGTGCCGAGCTACCCGGACAGTTCGCGGTTCTGGCAGGTGATCGACAAGCACAAGGTCAATATCTTCTACACCGCGCCGACGGCCCTGCGTGCCTTGATGCGCGAGGGCCACGGCCCGCTGGAGAATACGTCCCGCGCCAGCCTGCGGTTGCTCGGCAGCGTCGGCGAGCCGATCAACCCCGAAGCGTGGGACTGGTACTTCAATGCCGTCGGCGAGCAGCGCTGTCCGATCGTCGATACCTGGTGGCAGACCGAGACCGGCGGCATCATGCTCAGCCCGCTGGTGAGCGCGCAGCGGATCAAGCCCGGTTGCGCCACGCAACCGATGTTTGGCGTACAACCGGTGTTGCTGGATGAGCACGGCAAGGTGTTTGCCGGCGCCGACAGTGGCGTGCTGGCGATCAAGGCGAGTTGGCCGGGGCAGATCCGCAGCGTCTACGGCGACCCCCAGCGGATGATCGACACCTATTTCAAACCCTACCCCGGCTACTACTTCACCGGCGACGGCGCGCGACGCGACGAGGACGGCGATTACTGGATCACCGGGCGCATCGACGATGTGATCAACGTCTCCGGCCACCGCATCGGCACCGCCGAGGTGGAAAGTGCCCTGGTCCTGCATGACCTGGTGGCCGAGGCCGCCGTGGTGGGCTACCCCCATGATGTCAAAGGCCAGGGCATCTACGCCTTTGTCACGCCGATGAATGGCGTAGCGCCCGACGATGCGCTAAAAAAACACCTGCTGGACTTGGTCAGTAAGGAAATCGGCAGCTTTGCCAAGCCGGAACTGATCCAATGGGCACCCGCGTTGCCGAAGACCCGTTCCGGCAAAATCATGCGCAGGATCTTGCGCAAGATCGCCTGCAACGAACTGGACAGCCTCGGTGATACTTCCACCCTGGCCGATCCCAGCGTTGTCGACGGCCTGATCGACAAACGCCTGAACCGATAGGAAACCCAGCGTCGCCATGGAATTTATCCGCAGCCGTATCGAAACCCAATTGATGAGCCTCACAGGGCTCTCACTGGGCCAGCTGGACCTGGAAAACCCCAAGGGCGACCCAGGCCTGTTCGGACCGAGTTCGGTCAGTTGGCAAGTGCATGGCGACTTCAGCAGCATGTTGATCGGCGGCATCAGCGCCTTGATGTTGCAGGCCCTGCACCCGCTGGCCCTGGCTGGGGTGTGGGATCACTCGAACTTTCGCGAGGACATGCTCGGGCGTTTGCGGCGCACCTCGCAGTTCATCTCCGGCACGACCTTTGGCTCGCGCAAGGACGCGCAGTGGCTGATCGAAAAAGTGCGCACCATTCACCTGCAAGTGGTTGGCCATGCGCCGGACGGCCGACCTTATGCAGCCAGCGATCCGGAACTGCTCACCTGGGTGCATGTGGCCGAGGTCAGCAACTTCCTCGCCGCTCACCTGCGCTATCGCAACCCGCTGCTCTCGGGTCGGGACCAGGACCGTTACTACAGCGAGATCGCCTTGGTCGCCGAACAACTGGGCGCGCGGCATGTTCCGCGTTCGCGGCAGGAAGTTTCGGATTACCTGGCACGTATCCGCCCGCAACTGCTGTGCGACGCGCGCAGTCGTGAAGTGTTGCGCCTGCTGCTCAATGCCCCGGCACCCAGCACGATGGCCAAGCCGTTTGGAGCCTTGATGATGCAGGCCGGCATCGACCTGCTGCCAGACTGGGCCAGCGCCATGCTCGATCAACACCAGAGCCCGCTGCAACGCCAGATGATCCGGGGCGCGGTCAAACGCAGCGCGCCGTTGCTGCGCTGGGCGATGCGCAACGGTTCGGTACAACGGGCGCATCGGCGGATGGGGTTGATGTAGGCGAGGCTTTATAACTGTTAAACTCCGCGCCCACATTTACCCCCATTACTTAAGCAAGGCGCGCTCCATGTCTCCCTTGAATCAGGCGCTGCGCGCCGCCCTCGATCATCGCCAAGACCTGATCAACGAGCTGCACGCCCAGGGCACCGACTGCTATCGCTTGTTCCATGGCAGCCAGGAAGGCGCCGGCGGCCTGACCATCGACCGTTATGGCCCGCAACTGCTGGTGCAGAGCTTCCATCAGTCACTGCATACCGAGGAGTTGCTGGACCTGCACCAGTTGATCAACCAGTACATGGGCCTGGAATTGCTGCTGGTGTACAACGACCGTTCCCGTGGCAACTCGCGGGTCGACCGTGAAGACACGGTGTACCGCGCCGAGCCGGCGGCACTGGAAGATCTGGTCGGCCATGAATGGGGGCTCAATTACCGCGTACGCGGACGGCATGCCGGGCAGGACCCGCTGCTGTTCCTCGACCTGCGCAACACCCGCGGCTGGGTCAAGAACCATAGCGCCGGCAAAAGCGTGCTGAACCTGTTCGCCTACACCTGTGGCGTCGGCCTGAGCGCTGCGGCCGGCGGGGCGCGGGAGGTGTGCAACCTGGACTTCGCCGAGGGCAACCTGGCGGTCGGCCGCGAGAACGGCCTGCTGAACCCGCAGTTGCCGACCATGGAGTTCGTGCAGTCCGACTACTTCCCGGCGATTCGCCAACTGGCCGGCCTGCCAATCACCCAGCGCCGCGGCCAGAAACTGCCGAGTTATCCACGCCTGGAGCAGCGCCAGTATGACTTGGTGTTGCTCGACCCTCCGGCCTGGGCCAAGAGCGCATTCGGCACCGTCGACCTGTTGCGCGACTACCAAAGCCTGCTCAAGCCAGCACTGCTCGCCACGGCCGACAACGGTGTACTGATTTGCTGCAACAACCTGGCGAAGGTCAGCATGGATGACTGGCGCGAACAGGTACTGCGTTGCGCAGAAAAAGCCGGACGTGCGGTACGCGACTGGCAAATCATGACGCCGGGGGCGGATTTTCCTTCACAAGACCAGCAGCCCCCCCTGAAAACATTGATACTCCAGCTGTAGGACGCTTCCCAAAGCCCTCGTTCTTCGGAACCGAAAACCCGTGCCATACTCCAAGGCACTCCTGTTTGACATAGATGGCGCCGCCCCATGCACAAAGGATTGATTCGCGCCGTTGGCGCCTTGTTGACCGCCCTTGCCCTGTACAGCCTGTTGGGCTTCTTGATTTTGCCCGGAATTGCCCTGCGGATTGCCAACCAGCAACTGGCGAATTACGCCACGGTGCCGGCGCGAATCGAACGGATCGAACTCAACCCCTTCAGCCTCGAGCTGACCGTCTGGGGCCTCAAGATCGGCGACCCCGGCAAGGAGCAGGTGGGTTTCGAGCGCCTCTACGCCAACCTGCAGGTCGACAGCCTGTGGACCCGCGCGCTGCACCTGGCCGATGTGCAACTGGACAAACCGAAGACTGAGTTGCTGTTCGACAAGTCCGGCCAGTTGAACCTGGCGCAACTGTTCAAAATCCCGCCGAGCGAACCAACTCCGACCGACCCGAATGCCAAACCGTTTCCTCTGCGTATCGACGGCATCAAGCTGGCCGGCGGCTATGTGCACTTTGAGGACTTGCGCCCCAGCGAGCCCATCGAATTCCTCTACGACAAGCTCGACTTCGAGCTGAAGAACCTCAGCACCCTGCCCGAAGACAATGCCGACATGACGCTCGTCGCGGCAGGCCCGGCAGGCGGGCAAATCGATTGGAAAGGCAACTTCAGCCTGGTGCCAATCACGTCCCAGGGCACACTGAAAGTCACCGACGGCAAGATGAAGGCTTGGTGGCCCTACGTGCGCGATGCCCTGCCGCTGGTGCTTGAAGACGGCGTGCTCAACTTCAGCACCGAGTATAAATTCAGCCTGGCCAAAGAGACCGAGCTGAACCTGACCAACACCTCCGCCAGCATCGCACCGTTTGCCATCAAGGCACCGGATGGCCGCCCTCTGGTGCGCCTGGAGCGCCTGGACGTCAGCGAAACCACCGTGGACCTGGCCAAACAGCAGGTCGTTGTCGGCAAGATCCGCAGCAACAAGCTGGAAACCTGGGCGGCGCTGGAAGCGGATGGGCAACTGGACTGGCAGAAATTGTTCGCCAGCCAGCCGAGCAAACCAACCAAGGCGCCGGAGCCGAAAAATGCCCCCGCCACCGCCGACTCGCCAAAAGCCGAGCCCGCGGCGCCAAGCAAACCTTGGCAAGTGCTGCTCAAGGATGTGCAACTGCGTAACTATCAGGTGCACCTGGCTGACCGCCAGGCCAAGCCGGCGGTCGCACTGGAAGTCGGCCCGCTGAATGTCGATGTGCAGAACTTCGATAGCCTCAACCAGAGCCCGTTCACGCTGAAACTCGACACGGGCCTGGGCAAGCAAGGCAAGGTCCAGGCGACTGGCGAGGTCAACCTCAACCCGGTCAGCGCCAAGCTGAAAGTAAATACCCAGGACATCGACCTGCGAGTCGCCCAGTCCTATATCAGCCCGTTCATCCGCCTGGAACTGCGTAGCGGCATGCTCGGCAGCAATCTTGATGTGAACCTTAAAAGCACTGATCCTCTGAAGTTCCAGGTCACCGGCCGGGCGCAGGTGGACCAGTTGCACACCCTGGACACCCTCAAGACCCGCGACTTCCTCAAATGGCAGCGCCTGGTGCTCGAAGGCGTGAACTATCAGCACGGCGATAGCCTGTCGATCGATAAGGTCAACCTGCTGCAGCCGTATGCGCGCTTCATGATCAACGACGACCGCACCACCAACGTCGACGACTTGTTGATCCCGCAACCACCGGACAAAGGCTCGAAACCTGTCAGCAAAGAAAAGCCCCTGGGCATTCGTATCGGGCAGATTGCGATCAACGACGGTTCCGCCAACTTTGCCGACTTCAGCCTGACCCCGAACTTCGCGACCGCGATTCAACAGCTCAACGGACAAATTGGCACCATCGACAGCCGCCAGGCCAAACCGGCCAGCGTCGACATCAAGGGCAAGGTGGATCGCTACGCCCCCGTGACGATCAAGGGCAGCGTGAACCCGTTTGACCCGATGGCGGCGCTGGATATTGCAACCAGCTTCAAACGCGTAGAACTGACCACCCTCACGCCCTACTCTGGCAAGTTCGCCGGTTTCCGCATCCGCAAGGGGCGACTGAACCTCGACCTGCACTATGTGATCACCAAGGGCCAGCTGAAGGCCGAGAACAAAGTGGTGGTCGAGCAATTGCAACTGGGCGAGAAAGTCGACAGCGCCGATGCCGTGGACTTGCCGATTCGTCTGGCAATCGCGCTGCTCAAGGACTCCGACGGCAAGATTTCCATCGAACTGCCGGTGACTGGCGATCTGAATAACCCGCAGTTCAGTGTCATGCCGATTGTCTGGCAGACCCTGCGTAACCTGGTAGTGCGTGCAGCGACAGCGCCGTTTAAGTTTATCGGTGGGCTGGTAACGGGCGGCGGTTCGGAAGACCTCGGCAATGTATCGTTCGCCGCCGGTTCCAGCGAATTGGACAAGGATGCTGAAGGCGCCCTGAACACGCTGGCCAAAGCACTGAAAGAACGCCCTAGCCTGCGCCTGGAGATCGAAGGCACCGCGGCGGCCAGCAGCGACGGGCCTTTCCTTGCCGCTCAGCGACTGGAGCGCGAGTACCAGTACAACTACTACAAGATTCTTCAACGTCGTGGAGAAAAGGTTCCCGCCCAAGCGTCATTGCTGGTGGTACCCGAGAAGGAAAAAGCACCATTGCTTGAAGGCATTTACCGCACCCGCCTGAAACAGCAACCGCCAGCCGAATGGAAAGACCTGAGCAACGATGAACGTAGCGCGAAGCTTCGTGACGGGGTGATCAAGTTCTGGAGCGGCAGTGATGTACTGCTGCGCCAGCTGGGCCAAGACCGTGCCAGCACCATCAAGGACTACCTGGTGGATAAGGGACAGTTGGAAGATGACCGGGTGTACTTCATTGATGCCAACTTGGGCCAGGCCGAGAAGGATGGGCGTGTCGTCACACCGATGCACCTGGACGCGGAGTAAGCCCCTTGCAAGAGCCGGCTTGCCGGCGATGCAGCCTTGAAATCGACGACGGGTCGAGGGCCTGATCGCCGGCGCTTACAGTTAACGTCACCCACAATAGAACAGGCCCCGACACAAGTGCCGGGGCCTGTAATGACCACATCCGTGTGGTCGCTCGCATGAACTCCAGAGGTGCATCAGGTGGATGTCTAACTCACCCTAAGCCGCCGCCGTCCAGTTCAGACGAAAAGGGGTGCGTTACTCTGCTTTCAGGCCGTCGGCCGATACAGCTTTAACGCCTTTAATTTTCTTGGTGATGTTCACCGCGGTAGTTTTCTGAGCTTCAGTGACAGCGGCGGTCGAAGACAGGGACACTACGCCTTTGTTGGTTTCGACTTTGATGTCGGTACCAGGAATGCCTTTCTCGGTCACCAGGTCAGCTTTTACTTTGGTGGTGATCCAAGTGTCCGAAGTGGACTCTTTGGCGTCAGCCGCTGCGCTTTTGGTTTTGTCGATATTGTCAGCCTTGGTAGCGCCGCCAGCCATCAGGCCGTCAGCCGAAACGGCGGTAACACCTTTGATTTTCTTGGTGATGGCTACGGCAGTGGCTTTCTGAGCGTCGGAGATCGCGACTGTCGAAGACAGGGAAACCACGCCTTTATTGGTCTCAACCTTGATGTCCGAACCAGGAATGCCTTTCTCGGTCAGCAGATCAGCTTTCACTTTGGTGGTGATCCAGGTGTCCGAGGTGGACTCTTTAGCCTTGGTCACTTCACCGGCCGCCAGGGTCATAGGGGCTTGGGAAGTCTGAGCAAAGGCTACGTTAGCACCCATGGCCAGGGTCAGAGCGGTAGCAGTAGCGAGAGCGAACTTCTTCATACGAGTAACTCCTGTTTTATTAAAAGTCTGCAGTACGTAAACCTTGATGCTGCAGCGTTAACAGGGATATTGCAGACAGTGTGCCAAGTCGCATCAGGCAATTAAAACCTTACAAAACAACGAGTTACGAAAACAGCTGTTTTTTGTAATCGTGCAACTTGCATGAAACCCCTCGCCTCTGCATGCAAGTTGCGGCTTTTGGATCTGGGTAAGCACCTGATTTCCAGGCATTTTCCTCCAGGCATAAAAAAAGGACTCCGAAGAGTCCCTTTTTTCAGCGAAAAGCCTGAGGGTGATTAAACGCCCGAAGCCTTGGCTGCTGCTACGTCCTTGATGGACAGCTTGATACGGCCGCGGTTGTCCACGTCCAGTACCAGCACTTCCACTTCCTGGCCTTCTTTCAGGATGTCGGTCACTTTCTCAACACGAGCGTCGCTCAGCATGGAGATGTGAACCAGACCGTCCTTGCCCGGCAGGATGTTGACGAATGCGCCGAAGTCGACGATGCGCTCAACCTTACCGACGTAGATCTTGCCGATCTCGGCTTCAGCGGTAATGCCCAGGACGCGCTGACGTGCTGCCTCAGCGGCTTCCTTGGTTTCGCCGAAGATCTTGATCGAGCCGTCGTCTTCGATGTCGATCGAAGCCTTGGTCTCTTCACAGATCGCACGGATAGTCGCGCCGCCTTTACCGATAACATCACGGATTTTGTCGGTGTCGATTTTCATCGCGATCATGGTCGGAGCATTTTCCGACAGTTCGGTACGGGACTGACCAATGATCTGGTTCATCTGGCCGAGGATGTTCAGGCGCGCTTCCAGGGCTTGGCCCAGGGCGATTTCCATGATCTCTTCGGTGATGCCCTTGATCTTGATGTCCATCTGCAGCGCGGTGACGCCTTTGGCGGTACCGGCTACCTTGAAGTCCATGTCGCCCAGGTGGTCTTCGTCGCCCAGGATGTCGGTCAGGATGGCGAACTTCTCGCCTTCTTTAACCAGGCCCATGGCGATACCGGCAACCGGCGCCTTCATCGGCACACCAGCATCCATCAGTGCCAGGGAAGCACCGCAGACCGAAGCCATGGAGCTGGAACCGTTGGATTCGGTAATTTCCGATACGACACGGATGGTGTACGGGAACACGTCGGCAGCCGGCAGCATGGCTGCAATCGAACGACGGGCCAGACGGCCGTGGCCGATTTCACGACGACCAGCGCCACCCATGCGACCACACTCGCCCACCGAGAACGGAGGGAAGTTGTAGTGCAGCATGAACGGGTCTTTTTTCTCGCCTTCCAGGGTGTCCAGCAGCTGTGCGTCACGGGCAGTACCCAGAGTCGCGACAACCAGGGCCTGGGTTTCACCACGGGTGAACAGCGCCGAACCGTGAGTCTTTGGCAGAACGCCGACTTCGATGTTCAGCGGACGTACGGTCTTGGTGTCGCGACCGTCGATACGTGGCTTGCCGTTGACGATGTTTTCGCGAACGGTGCGGTATTCGATTTCGCCGAAAGCTGCTTTGACGTCGCTGGAGGAAGGCTGACCTTCTTCACCGGACAGCTTGGCAACGACCTGATCCTTCAACTCACCCAGGCGAGCGTAGCGGTCGGCCTTGACGGTGATGGTGTAGGCGTCGGAGATCGCAGCGCCGAACTCGGAGCGGATAGTGCTCAGCAGCTCGGTGGCTTCCGGGGCAGCAGTCCAGGTCCAGGTAGGCTTGGCGGCTTCGGCAGCCAGTTCGGTAACGGCCTTGATGACCGCCTGGAACTCGTCGTGGGCGAACAGTACGGCGCCCAGCATCTGGTCTTCGGTCAGCTCTTTGGCTTCCGATTCAACCATCAATACGGCTTCCGAGGTACCGGCAACGACCATGTCCAGGCTCGATGCTTTCTGTTGCTCGTAAGTCGGGTTCAGCAGGTAGCCGGTGCTTTCGTGGAAAGCAACGCGAGCGGCGCCGATCGGGCCGTCGAACGGAATGCCCGAGATAGCCAGGGCAGCCGAAGTACCGATCATCGCAGCGATGTCCGGATCGGTTTTCTTGCTGGTGGAAACGACGGTGCAGACAACCTGCACTTCGTTCATGAAGCCTTCTGGGAACAGCGGACGGATCGGACGGTCGATCAGTCGGGAAGTCAGGGTTTCTTTCTCGGAAGGACGGCCTTCACGCTTGAAGAAACCGCCAGGGATCTTACCGGCAGCGTAAGTCTTTTCCTGGTAGTGAACGGAAAGAGGGAAGAAGCCTTTGCTTGGGTCAGCGGTCTTGGCGCCAACAACGGTCACCAATACGGTCACGTCGTCGTCAACGGTAACCAGCACTGCGCCGGAGGCTTGACGGGCGATACGGCCTGTCTCGAGGGTAACGGTCGACTGACCGAACTGGAATTTTTTGATAACCGGGTTCACGGTGTCCTACCTTCTTTGTGGCTCTTGGGGAACTTGTCTTCTTGCGAAATTCTTGGGCAATGTCGGGAATCGGCCCGACGCTAGTCCAGGGTAAAACGTGTATCCAGATAAAACTTGAGGCTGGGAGCCTGCCATGGGCCAGCGGGAATCCCACTGACACACGGCAGACAACCAACCTCTAGCGCAATCGCTTATTAGCGACGCAGACCCAGGCGACCGATCAGAGCCTGATAACGACCCAGATCCTTGCCTTTCAGGTAATCCAGCAGCTTACGACGCTGGTTTACCATGCGGATCAGACCACGACGGGAGTGGTGATCTTTACCGTTGGCCTTGAAGTGACCTTGCAGCTTGTTGATGTTGTGGGTCAGCAGTGCAACTTGCACTTCTGGCGAACCAGTGTCACCAACAGCTTGCTGATAGTCAGCAACGATTTGTGCTTTTTCTTGAACGTCGAGAGCCATGAGGCAATCCTTTTTTCAGGAAACCACCCAAAGGGCGGTCTCAACAGGCCAGGGACAAATCCCTGTATCTAAAAATGAGTGTTGACCGTGCCTGTTAACAGCCACACTCGTTCGGTCATTCTGACCGAATCAGTCGACGCGGCGCGATGCGCCCGTCTTCGCTCACTTCACCGATACCGATAAAGCGACCGTTATGATCCTGTACCCGCACCATGCCGAACTTCGGGGCATCCGGGGCACGTACCGGCTGGCCGTTGAGCCAGTAGAACGCGCTGTGCTCCGAGAAGTGCAGCAATGGCCAATCCAGCAAACCGCTGTCCGATGGCATCAGGAAGCGATCAACGGCTTCATTGCCGCCTTCGGCGTGCACCGCTTCCAACTCTTCCAGCGTGACCGTCTGGGCCAGGGTGAAAGGGCCGGCCTGGGTGCGTCGCAGTTCTGCAACGTACGCGCCGCAACCAAGCTTTTCACCAATATCTTCCACCAGGGTACGGATATAGGTGCCTTTGCTGCAGTCCACGGCCAGACGCGCAGTGTCACCTTCACAGGCGAGCAATTCCAAGCGCGCAATAGTAACAGAACGCGGTTCGCGCTCCACTACTTCGCCCGCACGTGCCAGCTTGTAAAGTGGCTGCCCATCACGCTTGAGCGCCGAGTACATCGGCGGTATCTGACTGATTTGCCCACGAAAACCGGGTAAAGCCGCTTCAATATCCGCACGACCAACGGTCACATCGCGAACCTGCAAAACATCACCTTCGGCATCGGCCGTGGTGGTGGTCTTGCCCAGTTGCATGAGGGTTTCGTAACCCTTGTCGGAATCGAGCAGGTATTGCGAGAACTTGGTGGCCTCGCCAAAGCACAACGGCAACACGCCGGTGGCCAGCGGATCAAGGCTGCCGGTGTGCCCGGCCTTCTCGGCATTGAGCAGCCAGCGGACCTTCTGCAAAGCGGCATTGGAGGTAAAGCCAATGGGCTTGTCGAGCAGAATGATGCCGCTGACGTTGCGACGGATACGTTTGACCTGAGCCACCGCTTACTCCTTGGCGTCTTCAGGTGTGGACGGGTGCTGACTGTCTTCCGCCACGGCGCGCTCGATCAGTGCCGACAGATGCGCACCACGCACGACGCTTTCGTCGTAGTGGAAGTGCAGCTGGGGAACGCTGCGCAGCTTCATTTCACGGGCCAATTGCATGCGCAGGAAACCTGCCGCAGCGTTGAGCACCTTGATGCTTTGCGCGATTTCTTCACTGTTGTCCTGCCCCATCACGGTGATGAAGATCTTGGCGTGACCAACGTCACGGCTCACTTCAACGGCGGTGATGGTGACCAGGCCAACCCGTGGGTCTTTGACTTCGCGACGGATCAGTTGGGCCAGCTCGCGCTGCATCTGATCGCCGATACGCTGGGTACGGCTGTATTCTTTTGCCATGTCTTGTTACCTGTTACTGCCACACGGTGAAACCCGTGGGGTCTGAAAGCGGCAAACGCCCGGCCTGACAAAAGCCAGACCGGGCGTTGCGTTTAGAGTCCGTACGCTGCGCGGGGCATTTGCATGCCCACTCGCTGCGTGGCTCCGGAAGTGCGCGAGTTAGAGGCTGCGAGCAACCTGAACCTTCTCGAAGACTTCGATCTTGTCGCCAACCTTGACGTCGTTGTAGCTCTTGACGCCGATACCGCATTCCATGCCGGCACGTACTTCGGAAGCGTCATCCTTGAAGCGGCGCAGGGATTCCAGCTCGCCTTCGAAGATAACGATGTCTTCACGCAGTACGCGGATTGGACGGTTACGGTACACAGTGCCTTCGACAACCATGCAGCCGGCGATCGCGCCGAATTTCGGCGAGCGGAACACGTCACGTACTTCGGCGATACCCAGGATGTTCTCCCGGACGTCGCTGCCAAGCATGCCGGTAAGGGCTTTCTTGACGTCTTCGATGATGTCGTAGATGACGTTGTAGTAACGCATGTCCAGGCCTTCCTGCTCGACGATCTTGCGAGCGCCAGCATCGGCACGCACGTTGAAGCCGAACAGTACAGCGTTGGAAGCCAGTGCCAGGTTGGCGTCAGATTCGGTGATACCACCGACACCGCCACCGACAACGCGCACTTGCACTTCGTCGTTACCCAGGCCGTTCAAGGCGCCGTTCAACGCTTCGAGGGAACCACGTACGTCAGATTTGAGGACGATGTTAAGCGTCTTCTTCTCTTCCTGGCCCATGTTCTCGAAGATGTTTTCCAGCTTGCCTGCGTGAGCACGGGCCAGTTTGACTTCGCGGAACTTGCCTTGACGGAACAGAGCCACTTCACGGGCTTTCTTCTCGTCGGCCACTACGCTCATCTCGTCGCCAGCGTCCGGCGTACCGTCCAGGCCGAGGATCTCGACCGGGATAGCAGGACCTGCTTCCTTGATTGGCTTGCCGTTCTCGTCGAGCATGGCACGTACACGGCCGTAGTTCGAACCGACCAGGACCATGTCGCCTTGGCGCAGGGTACCGTCTTGAACCAGAACGGTCGCAACCGGGCCACGGCCCTTGTCGAGACGGGACTCAACCACAACGCCACGGCCAGGAGCCGAGGGAGTAGCAGTCAGTTCCAGGACTTCGGCTTGCAACAGAACGGCTTCGAGCAGTTCGTCAACGCCAGTACCCATCTTCGCGGAGACTGGTACGAATGGAGTGTCGCCACCCCACTCTTCGGATGTCACGCCGTGAACCGACAGTTCGCTACGGATGCGATCAAGATCAGCGCCCGGCTTGTCGATTTTGTTCACCGCAACAACCAGCGGAACGCCAGCAGCCTTGGCATGCTGAACGGCTTCGATGGTTTGTGGCATCACGCCGTCGTCAGCTGCAACCACCAGGATCACGATGTCAGTCGCCTTGGCACCACGGGCACGCATTGCGGTAAACGCAGCGTGACCAGGGGTGTCGAGGAACGTCACCATGCCACGGTCGGTTTCAACGTGGTACGCACCGATGTGCTGGGTGATACCGCCGGCTTCGCCAGCAGCAACCTTGGCACGACGGATGTAGTCGAGCAGGGAAGTTTTACCGTGGTCAACGTGGCCCATTACGGTCACGACCGGTGCACGGGAAACCGCCTCACCTTCAAACTTCAGGGACTCGGCCAGGGAATCTTCCAGGGCGGTATCGCTGACCAGGGTCACTTTGTGGCCCAGCTCTTCAGCAACCAGTTGGGCAGTTTCCTGATCCAGTACCTGGTTGATAGTGGCCGGAGTACCCAGCTTGAACATGAACTTGATGATTTCAGCTGCCTTGACCGACATCTGCTGGGCGAGATCGCCAACAGTGATGGTCTCGCCGATCTTCACTTCACGCACGACAGGGCCGGTTGGGCTCTGGAAACCGTGGGCGTTGCGTTTCTTCAGCTTGGCCTTGCCGCGACCACCACGACGGAAGCCATCGCTTTCTTCGTCGGTAGTACGTGGGGCAACGCGTGGAGCAGGCGCTTTCTCTTTGACCGAAGCACGATGCGGAGCGTTTTTGCGCTCGCCATCGCCACCACCGCTGCGACGATTGTTATCGTCGGCACGTGGCTTGTCCGGGCGACGAGGTTCGTCACGCTTGCGGGCGTCAGCTGCCGGAGCAGGTGCAGCGGCAACCGGAGCGGCCTCACGCACAGCTTCAACAGGCGCAGCGACCGCTTCAGTGGCAGCAGGTTGCGCAGCAGCAGGCTGGCGACGCGCTTCTTCTTCGGCGCGACGCTTGGCTTCTTCTTCAGCCTTCTGACGAGCAGCATTTTCTACTGCGCGACGCTCTTCCAGTTCGCGTTTGCGCTCGGCTTCGATTTCTTCCGGGCTGCGCTGTACGAAGACTTTCTTCTTGCGTACTTCAACGCTGATGCTCTTGCTACCAGCAACACGCAGTGTGCTGGTGGTTTTGCGCTGCAATGTAATCTTGCGCGGTTCTTCCACTTTCGCCTTGTGGCTGCTCTTCAAGTGAGTCAGCAAAGACTGCTTCTCACTATCGCTCACACCTTCATCGGCGGCGGTGTGCGGCAGACCTGCCTCACGCATCTGCTGCAACAGGCGCTCTACCGGTGTTTTGACCTCATCGGCCAGTTGTTTCACCGTGACTTGCGTCATGCACTTCTCTCCTCAGGCCGCGCCTAATTACTCGAACCAATGGGCTCGGGCGGCCATGATCAACTTGCCGGCACGATCATCGTCAATGCCGTCGATGTCGAGCAGGTCGTCAATAGACTGCTCGGCCAGGTCTTCGCGGGTAATTACGCCGCGCACCGCCAGTTCCATCGCCAAATCCTTGTCCATACCCTCAAGCGAGAGCAGGTCTTCGGCCGGATGGGCGTCTGCCAGCTTTTCCTCAGTAGCGATGGCTTTAGTCAACAAACGATCCTTGGCCCGAGCGCGAAGCTCGTTGACGGTATCTTCGTCAAAGCCGTCGATGTTGAGCATTTCTTCCAACGGTACGTAGGCAATCTCTTCCAGGCTGGTGAAGCCTTCATCTACCAGCACCTGCGCCAGGTCTTCGTCGACTTCCAGCTCGTCGATGAAGTTGCGCAGGATGTCACCGGTTTCAGCTTGCTGCTTAGCCTGGATGTCCGATTCGGTCATCACGTTCAGGGTCCAGCCGGTCAGTTGGCTGGCCAGACGCACGTTCTGACCACCACGACCAATGGCCTGAGCCAGATTGTCTGCGCCAACGGCGATGTCCATTGCATGGGCATCTTCGTCAACGATAATTGCCGCCACTTCAGCTGGCGACATGGCGTTGATCACGAACTGCGCCGGGTTATCGTCCCACAGGACGATGTCCACACGCTCACCGCCCAATTCGCCCGACACTGCCTGGACGCGCGAACCGCGCATACCAATGCAAGCGCCTTGCGGGTCGATGCGTTTGTCCTTGGAGCGGACCGCGATCTTGGCGCGCGAACCCGGGTCGCGGGACGCAGCCATGACTTCGATCAGGCCTTCGGCGATTTCCGGCACTTCGATGCGGAACAGTTCAATCAGCATTTCCGGCGCGGTACGCGACAGGATCAGCTGAGGACCGCGGTTCTCGGTGCGGATTTCCTTGAGCAGCGCACGCAGACGCACGCCGACACGGAAGGTTTCGCGAGAAATGATGTCTTCGCGAGCCAGCAACGCTTCTGCGTTGTTGCCCAGGTCGACGATCACATTGTCGCGGGTGACTTTTTTCACGGTGCCGGAGATGATTTCACCCAGGCGCTCGCGATAAGCGTCAACGACTTGAGCGCGCTCGGCTTCGCGGACTTTCTGCACAATGACCTGCTTGGCAGTCTGTGCAGCAATGCGGCCGAACTCGATGGATTCGATTTTCTCTTCAACGACATCACCGACCTTGGCGCCAGGATGCGTTTGCGCAACCTTGCTCGGCCAGGTTTCGATGGCCGGATCATCAAGATCGTCCTCTTCGACCACCGTCCAGCGACGGAAAGTCTCGTAGGCACCGGTGTGGCGGTTGATTTCCACACGCAGATCAACTTCGTCTTCAAAGCGCTTTTTGGTAGCAGTGGCCAGGGCCAGCTCCAACGCTTCAAAAATCACGCTTGCCGGTACACCCTTTTCGTTGGATACCGACTCAACAACCAGCAGTACTTCTTTGCTCATCGTACGCCTCGCCTTTCGCAAGCCATTGGATCCGCGGGATCCGCGTCTCAGTCAAAACTGGGAATAATGTTGGCCTTGTCGATCATATCGATCGGCAACAGGAACTCATGGTCTTCTACCTGCACCACGACATCCTGTTCTTCTACACCGCGCAGAAGGCCCTGAAAATTGCGTCGCCCTTCGAACGGGGATCGCAGCTTGATCTTCACTTGTTCACCGACATATTTAGCAAACTGCTCGATAGTGAACAGTGGGCGTTCCATGCCTGGCGAGGAAACTTCGAGGGTGTATTCAACGGCGATTGGATCTTCAACATCCAGGACACCGCTGATCTGACGGCTGACAATGGCGCAATCGTCCACCAGCACACCGCCCTCTTTATCGATATAAACGCGCAACATTGAGTGGCGACCTTGAGCCGAAAACTCAATACCCCAGCATTCATAGCCTAGGGCCACGACCACCGGGGCCAGCAAGGCCTGCAACTCTTCTAGCTTGCTCGACACCTGAACCCCCTCGTGCATGTATGTGCATGCTGTGCAAAATAAAAAAATGGGCGAAACGCCCATCCTTGAAACGCCGTCGAACAGCGGCGTTGAAAGTGTCCAGCTAACAAAAAGCCCCTTAAAAGGGGCTCCGCTAAAACTGGTTGCGGGGGCCGGATTTGAACCGACGACCTTCGGGTTATGAGCCCGACGAGCTACCAGACTGCTCCACCCCGCGACAAAGCTGGGGCGGAAGTATACGACCGATCCCTTGCAGGGTCAATGTAACCTTCCACCTACAAGAAAGCCCGCAACAGCGGGCTCTCCTGATAATTGGTACCGAGAAGGGGACTCGAACCCCTACACCCTATGGGCACAACCACCTCAAGGTTGCGTGTCTACCAATTCCACCACCTCGGCAATACAGCGTTTACAACCCTTCTTACTTTTGCTCTTGAGCTGGAGGTACGTCAGTCGCTGGAGTAGCCGACTTTTGCTCTTGAAGCACCGGGACATCATCAGAAGCCGGTTTTGCTTTTGGAACTTCCAACACTGCTGGGTTTGGGAGACCTACCTGAGTCAGCACATGAGCCTTCTCTTTAGCAAAGTAACCTAACCCCAAGCTGGTTATGAAGAAACCGGCGGCAAGTATAGCAGTAAACTTACTAAGAAAGGTAGAGGAACCTTGGCTTCCGAACACAGTATTTGAAGCACCTGCACCGAAAGACGCACCAGCATCCGCACCTTTACCCTGTTGCAGCAAAACCAGGGCAACTACGCCCAGTGCGGCCAACAGATGAAAAACGACTACGACTGTTTCCAGCATTTTTTCAGTTTCCCGCGGCGCGACAGATCGCACCGAACTCATCTGCATTCAGGGAAGCTCCACCAATGAGCCCCCCATCGATATCCGGCATGCCGAACAGTTCGACCGCATTGGCCGCCTTCACGCTGCCGCCGTATAGAAGACGCACACCTTGTGCGACTTCAGAATTCTCTGCCGCCAACTGCGCGCGAATGGCTGCGTGCACATCCTGCGCCTGTTGCGGCGTAGCAGTCAGCCCGGTACCAATGGCCCAGACCGGCTCGTAAGCGATTACTGCCTTTGCAAACGCACCGACACCCAGCTCCTCGATGATGCTGCCTAGCTGACGCGAGACAACTTCAAGAGTCTTGCCCGATTCGCGCTGCTCAAGGGTTTCCCCTATGCACAACACTGGAATCAAGCCACAAGCCTGTGCCGCTGCGAACTTGCGATTGAGTGTCCCATCCCGCTCGCCCATCATCTGGCGACGCTCGGAGTGCCCGACCAGCACATAGGAACAACCCGCATCAACCAACTGACTCGGTGCAATCTCACCGGTCAACGCACCTTGCATGGCTTCCACCGCAGAATTCTGCGCGCCGACCTGAATCGACTTGCCTTTCAAGCCATCAACCACTTGGGTGATATGCAAGAGAGGCGGGAAAACCGCCACATCAACGCCGCTAGGCAAGGCCAGGTGACGAAGGCCGTTGATCAGCTCAGCGACACTGGCGCGGGTACCGTGCATCTTCCAGTTACCAGCTACCATAGTGCGACGCATGCTGTACCCCGTCGGTCAAAGTGGGCGCAGATGTTACCCAACCACATCACCACTGGCAAGCCGAATTCAGGCGCAAACTTCACTTACCAGTTTTGCCAGGCTTTCTGCATGCTCGCGAACCTGCGTTTCATCGTCACCTTCGACCATGACGCGCACCAAAGGCTCTGTGCCGGACTTGCGCAGCAACACCCGCCCACGCCCCGCCATTGCCAGCGTCACACGCTCACAGGCATCTTTGACAGCCGGGTGCTCGATTGGGTTTTCACCCCCTGCAAAGCGCACATTGAGGAGCACTTGCGGGCACTTGCGCAGCGCCTGACGCGCCTGAGCAAGACTCTCTTCACGACGACGCAAAGACAGCAATACCTGGAGCGCCGCGATAATTGCGTCGCCAGTAGTGGTGTGCTGGAAGCAGACAACATGCCCGGAGTTCTCGCCACCCACTTGCCAGTTACGCTCCAGCAGCTCGGCGATTACGTAACGGTCACCGACATTGGCACGAACAAAGGGAATCCCCAGGTCAGCCAGGGCCAACTCCAATCCCAGATTACTCATCAACGTACCAACGACGCCGCCCTGCAGCTTGTTACGCTCATGCAAGTCGCGAGCAATGATGAACAGCAGGTCATCGCCATCGACCACCGCGCCCGTGTGATCCACCATCAGCACGCGATCGCCATCGCCATCAAAGGCAATACCCAAGTCAGCATGCTTGGCCAGCACGGCTGCCTGCAACTGCTCCATGTGCGTGGAGCCACAGTTCTCGTTGATATTCAAACCATCAGGCTGCGCCGACAGCACCGTTACTTCGGCACCCAACTCCTTGAACACGCTCGGGGCAACCTTGTAGGTCGCACCGTGTGCGCAATCGACAACAATTTTCAGCCCGGCAAAATTGGTGCTGGTAGGAACACTGCTTTTGCAAAACTCGATGTAACGCCCAGAGGCATCATTGATGCGCGACACCTTGCCCAGCTTACTGGACTCGACCACAGTCATCGGTGCGTCGAGCAATTCTTCGATCATCAGCTCGATTTCGTCAGGCAACTTGGTGCCCTGACCGGAAAAGAACTTGATGCCATTGTCATCGTGGGGATTGTGCGAAGCGCTGATCACAATACCGGCTTCAGCGTGGAAGGTACGCGTCAGGTAGGCGATCGCCGGCGTCGGCATCGGCCCCAGCAACATCACATCAGCACCGGCAGCAGACAAACCCGCCTCGAGCGCAGACTCAAACATATAACCCGAAATGCGGGTGTCCTTGCCCACCAGGATGCGGCACGCGCCCATGCTGCGGAACGCCATGCCTGCCGCCCAACCCAGCTTGAGCATGAAGTCAGGAGTAATCGGAAACTCGCCGACCCGACCACGGATACCGTCGGTGCCAAAGTATTTTTTAGTCATAAGTGCTCCATCATTCTTATTCGGCAGATTCTACAGCGGCAATCATGCGCACCACATCGACCGTCTCGGCGACATCATGTACACGCAAGATGCGTGCGCCCTTGGTCACGGCAAGCGCCGCAAGCGCCAGGCCACCATACAACCGCTCACCCACTGGACGATTCAATGCCAGCCCTATCATGCTCTTGCGCGAAACCCCAACCAACAAGGGACGACCAAGCGCATGGAGGGATTCCATGTGTTTAAACAGACTCAAATTATGTTGCAGGGTCTTGGCGAAGCCAAACCCGGGATCAAGGATGATCTTCTCGGGAGCGATGCCTACTCCAGCGCACTGAGCGATCCGCTCAGCCAGGAAACTGCTCACCTCACCAACGAGATCGTCGTAGTGCGGATTGTCCTGCATATTTCCAGGCTCCCCCAGCATGTGCATCAGGCACACCGGCAGACCGGTGGCTGCAGCCGCATCCAGGGCACCGTCACGCCGCAAGGAACGCACGTCATTGATAAGCCCAGCCCCCAGCCGCGCGGTTTCGCGCATCACCGCCGGGGTCGAGGTATCAACCGAGATAATGACATCCAGCTCCTGGGCGATGCGCTCGACAATCGGCGCAACCCGCTCCAGCTCCTCCAAGGGAGAAACCACACGAGCACCGGGACGGGTGGACTCCCCTCCCACATCGATCAAGGTCGCACCAGCCAACACCATCGCCTCGGCGTGGCGCAACGCAGTATCGAGCTGGCTGAAGCGACCACCATCAGAGAAGGAATCAGGAGTGACATTAAGAATGCCCATGACATGCGTATGGGCCAAATCAAGAACCCGATTGCCGCAAGGCAACCGGGTGGAGGACAGCACAGAAGTCATTTCAAACCTTAATGGTCAGCCGCAGGGCCGCCGATCGGGGTTTCAGGGCGTTCATTCTGGACCACTGGCGGCGTACCCGAAGTACCCGAACCACCTTCCCAATCGCGAGGCTCACGCGGGGTGCGGCCAGCCATGATGTCGTCGATCTGGTCGGCATCAATGGTTTCGTACTTCATCAGCGCGTCAGCCATCGCGTCGAGCTTGTCGCGGTTATCGGTCAGGATCTGCTTGGCCGTGCCGTAGCACTGGTCGATGATGCTGCGCACTTCGGAGTCGATCAGCTTGGCTGTCTCACCGGAGAAGCTGGCGCTTTGACCGCCGCCGCCACGACCCAGGAACACCTCACCTTCTTCCTCGGCATACATCAAAGGACCGAGTTTTTCCGACAAGCCCCACTTGGTCACCATGTTTCGCGCAATCTGGCTGGCACGCATGATGTCGTTGGACGCGCCGGTGGTCACACCGTCAAAGCCCAGGGTCATTTCTTCCGCGATACGGCCGCCGTACAGCGAACAGATCTGGCTGATCAGCGCACGCTTGGAAAGGCTGTAGCGATCCTCTTCCGGCAGGAACATGGTGACACCCAGCGCCCGACCGCGAGGAATGATCGATACCTTGTAGACCGGGTCATGCTCTGGCACAACGCGACCAACAATGGCGTGACCGGCTTCGTGATAAGCAGTGTTCTGCTTTTCTTTCTCGGACATGACCATGGATTTGCGCTCGGCACCCATCATGATCTTGTCTTTCGCCAGTTCGAACTCTTTCATTTCGACGATGCGCTTGCCGGTACGGGCCGCAAACAGCGAAGCCTCGTTAACCAGGTTGGCCAGGTCAGCACCGGAGAAGCCAGGAGTACCACGGGCAATCACGGCCGGAGCCACGTCGTCGCCCATCGGCACTTTGCGCATATGCACTTTGAGAATCTGCTCACGACCACGGATGTCCGGCAAGCCGACCACGACCTGGCGGTCGAAACGGCCCGGACGCAGCAACGCAGGGTCCAATACATCCGGACGGTTGGTAGCAGCGATGACAATGATGCCGTCATTCATTTCAAAGCCGTCCATCTCAACCAGCAGTTGGTTGAGGGTCTGCTCACGCTCATCATGACCGCCGCCCATGCCGGCGCCACGATGGCGACCAACGGCGTCGATTTCATCGATGAAGATAATGCAAGGTGCGTGCTTCTTGGCCTGCTCGAACATATCGCGAACACGGCTGGCGCCGACACCAACAAACATCTCGACGAAGTCAGAACCGGAAATGGTGAAGAACGGCACTTTCGCTTCGCCGGCAATCGCCTTGGCCAGCAAGGTTTTACCCGTACCTGGCGGGCCTACCATCAGCACACCACGTGGAATGCGACCACCCAGGCGCTGAAACTTGCCCGGATCGCGCAGGAACTCGACCAACTCACCGACTTCTTCCTTGGCTTCATCGCAACCGGCAACATCAGCCAGGGTGGTCTTCACCTGATCTTCGGAAAGCAGGCGCGCCTTGCTCTTGCCAAAGCTCATCGGCCCGCCCTTGCCTCCCGCACCACCTTGCATCTGGCGCATGAAGAACATGAACACGGCAATAATCACCAGGATCGGGAAGCTGGCGACCAGGAGCTGGGTCCAGATGCTCTGCTGCTCAGGCTGCTTGCCTTCAACCACGACGTGGTTGTCCACCAGATCGCCGATCAGGCCGTTGTCCGGAATGTTCGGACGAATGGTCTTGAAGCTATCGCCGTCGTTGCGCTTGCCGTTGATCACAAAGCCATCAATCGCTACACGCTCGACCTTGCCATCCTTGACTTGCTGGATGAAGTCGGAGTAGTTGAGGGTCTGCGGTTCGTTAGGGCTGGAGAAGTTGTTCATCACCGTCACAAGGACAGCCGCGATGATCAACCACAGGATCAGATTCTTTGCCATATCGTTCAATTAACTACCCTCTGAAGCAAGCTCCGCTACTGGCGCGCGCTTCGCATGATATTCACCGGCCTAACTTACTACATTACCTACAACTCTGGCAGGCGCCGTCTGTAACCCTTTGTGAAACTTTGACTACACAATATTCGTAAAGCTTCGTGACGAAAGCGACATAAAAAAACCTATCGCCCTCCTCGACTTTCTCAAAAACGCTCTTCACTCGTCGCACCTTCGACGCCACGGAAGCCACGGCACAGCAGGTATTGCTCTCTGGACCGGTCCCGGGAAGAGTCTGGCTTACGCGTCTGCACCTTATCGAACAACTTGCGTATGTTCTTGTGGTACTCGTCGAAACCTTCACCCTGGAAGACCTTCACCAGGAAATCGCCACCGGGACGCAATACCCGACCCGCCAAATCCAGTGCCAGCTCGCAAAGGAACATTGCACGCGGCATATCGACGGCCGGTAATCCACTCATATTGGGGGCCATGTCGGAAATCACAAGGTCTACCTGCGAATTTCCCACAGCCTCAAGGATTTGGGCGAGCACCGTGTCCTGGGTAAAGTCACCATGAACAAAGGTCACGTCCGGGATGCTGTCCATCTCGAGGATGTCGGAAGCGATAAGGCGACCTTGCCCACCAATCAGACGACTGGTCACCTGGGACCAGCCACCAGGGGCTGCACCAAGATCGATAACGCTCATGCCTGGACGGATCAGCTTGTCCTTGTCCTGGATCTCCAGCAGCTTGTAGCTGGCACGGGAACGATAGCCGTCCTTTTGCGCCTTTTTGACGTAAGGATCGTTGAAATGCTCTTGCAGCCACTTGAGGCTAGTTTTGGAACGGGCCACGGGCCACCTCGAAAATAAAACGGGTTGTGATTAACTGGGCGGTCCCGGACTCGCTCGGGTAAACTGGCCGCCGCTTTTTACAAGATCAGACGCAGGGGTCAGATTATGCCGCTCACTCAAGAGCAGAAGAAACAGTACAAATCCATTGGCCACCATCTGAAACCAGTTCTGATTGTGGCAGACAACGGTTTGACTGAAGGTGTGTTAGCCGAACTTGAACGCGCATTGGGCGATCACGAACTGATCAAGATCAAGGTCAACATCCTTGACCGCGAAGCGCGCCTGGCCGCCATTGCAGAACTGTGCAAGGTGGGCAAGGCCGACCTGGTTCAGGTCATCGGCAAGATGGCGCTGCTGTATCGCAAGAACTTCAGCGTCAACAAGCAGCTGTCGAACGTTCATCGCTTCAAATGATTCAAAGGGTCACGGGCGTGCTTCGCGCGCCCTGCCGCTCCATCCCGGTGCAGGTTGCACAACCAGGACCAAGCCAGAGAACCCTAGCACAAGATAGCTGAACAACTGCCAGCGCAACGCTTCCGGCAGCCACACATGCACGATGCAAAACATTGCACACGCATACAGCGCCATCAACAGCAGTTGGCCGCGAATATCCCGCCACAAACTCCCCCAGCCTTCGGCCTTGACCAGCACCAACGCCTGGAGTGTCACGCACGCCGCCGCAAAACCCACCAGCAGCGCACTCAGTAATCCGTCGATCTCATCGATCAGCAACGGTGCCAGGCCTATCAGGCCCAGCGCCGGTAAAACACCAATGTGCAACAACCACAGGCCACCCACCCAAAGCATCTGGGAGAGCTGCCAAAGCATGGCGCCCGCACGGAGCGGGCGCCGCCTTTCAGACGTGACGAACTTCAACAATCTCGTACTCGATCACGCCACCCGGCGTCTTGACGGCCACCACATCCCCCTCTTCCTTGGCAATCAAGGCGCGGGCCAGCGGTGAACCGACGGAGATCTTGCCGAGCTTGAAGTCAGCTTCGTCCTCGCCAACGATGTGGTAGACCACACTTTCGTCAGTCTCGACATTGGCGATTTCCACGGTCGTGCCGAAAATCACCTTGCCGGTCTTCGGAATGGTCGTCACGTCGATCACCACCGAGTTCTGCAGGCGGCCTTCGATGTCACGGATCCGCGCCTCAACCATACCCTGCTGCTCGCGAGCAGCGTGGTATTCAGCGTTTTCCTTCAAGTCACCCAGCTCGCGGGCCGTACCGATGTCCTGGCTCAGCTTTGGACGGACGACCTTGGTCAGATGGGCGTGTTCCTCTTCCAGGGCCTTGAAGCCCTGGACGGTCATTGGGTATTTGGTCATGCCTTCAATCCTGCGTGTAGATCCTGCAAGCGACGCACGGTCTTTTCCGGACCGAACTTGAGCGCTTCGCAGATAGCTTCGCCAGCAGCAATGGTGGTGGTGCAGTAGATCTTGTGCTGCAAGGCGTTACGACGAATGGAGTAGGAATCCGCGATCGACTGGCGACCTTCAGTGGTGTTGATGATCAAGGTGACTTCGTCGTTCTTGATCATGTCGACCACGTGCGGACGGCCTTCCGTCACCTTGTTCACGCGACGCACTTTCAGACCGGCAGCCTCGATCAGCTTGGCGGTCCCGGCAGTGGCCACGACTTCGAAGCCCAAGTTGATCAGATCACGGGCAACGCCTGCAACCAGTGGCTTGTCGTCATCACGCACGCTGATGAACGCAGTACCGCCGGTCGGCAGCACTTCGCTGGCGCCCATCTGGGCCTTGGCGAATGCTTCACCGAAGGTATCGCCCACGCCCATCACTTCACCAGTGGACTTCATTTCAGGGCCCAGGATCGGGTCCACACCAGGGAATTTGGCGAATGGGAACACCGCCTCTTTCACGCTGTAGAAGTTCGGGATGATTTCCTTGGTGAAGCCGATTTCCTTCAGGGTCTTACCAGCCATCACACGGGCAGCGATCATGGCCAGGGAAACACCGATGCATTTGGAAACAAACGGCACGGTACGCGAAGCGCGCGGGTTGACTTCAATAACGTAGATGTCTTCGCCTTGCAGCGCCAACTGTACGTTCATCAGGCCGACCACACCCAGCTCCAGGGCCATTTTCTTGACCTGTTCGCGCATCTCGTCCTGGATGTGCACCGGCAGCGAGTACGGCGGCAGCGAGCACGCGGAGTCACCGGAGTGAACGCCAGCCTGTTCGATGTGCTGCATGATCGCGCCGATCACCACGTCGGTGCCGTCGCAGACAGCGTCCACGTCCATTTCGATGGCGCAGTTGAGGAAGTGGTCCAGCAGCACCGGGCTGTCATTGGACACTTTCACGGCGTCACGCAGGTAACGCTTGAGCTCTTCTTCTTCGTAGACGATTTCCATCGCCCGACCGCCCAGCACGTAGGACGGACGCACCACCAGCGGGTAGCCGATCTTGCTGGCTGCACGGATGGCCTCGTCTTCGCTGCGCACAGTGGCGTTTGGCGGCTGACGCAGGTTCAGGCGCTCAACCATTTGCTGGAAGCGCTCACGGTCTTCGGCACGGTCGATGGCGTCAGGGCTGGTACCGATGATCGGCACGCCAGCCGCTTCAAGGGCGCGAGCCAGTTTCAGCGGGGTTTGGCCGCCGTACTGGACGATCACGCCTTTGGGCTTCTCGACGCGTACGATTTCCAGCACGTCTTCCAGGGTCACTGGTTCGAAGTACAGGCGATCAGAAGTGTCGTAGTCGGTGGACACAGTTTCCGGGTTGCAGTTGACCATGATGGTCTCGTACCCGTCTGCGCGCAGGGCCAGAGCGGCGTGTACGCAGCAGTAGTCGAACTCGATGCCTTGGCCGATACGGTTTGGACCGCCGCCCAGGATCATGATCTTGTCGCGACCCGACGGCGCCGCTTCGCACTCTTCCTCGTAGGTGGAGTACAGGTACGCGGTATCGGTGGAGAACTCGGCAGCGCAGGTGTCAACGCGCTTGTAGACCGGGAAGATCTCCAGCTTGTGGCGATGGGTCCGCAGGTTTTTCTCGGTAACTCCCAGCAGCTTGGCCAGACGCTGGTCGGAGAAACCTTTGCGCTTGAGGCGGAACATCATGTCGCGGTCGATGCTGGCCAGACCCAGGGTCTTGACCTTCTCTTCTTCCTTGATCAGATCTTCGATCTGCACCAGGAACCACGGGTCGATCATGTTCATGCCGAAGATGTCTTCGACGGACAGGCCGGCACGGAAGGCATCAGCCACGTACCAGATACGCTCGGCGCCCGGCACGGTCAGCTCGCGCTTGAGCACGCTCATGCTTTCCGGGTTGCTCAGGTCGAGCTTCTCGTCCAGGCCACAAACGCCCACTTCCAGGCCGCGCAGGGCTTTCTGCAAGGATTCCTGGAACGTACGGCCGATGGCCATGACTTCACCCACGGATTTCATCTGGGTGGTCAGGCGCGCGTCAGCCTTGGCGAACTTCTCGAAGGCGAAACGTGGCAGCTTGGTCACGACGTAGTCGATGGACGGCTCGAAGGACGCCGGAGTCTTGCCGCCGGTGATGTCGTTCGACAGCTCATCCAGGGTGTAACCCACCGCCAGCTTGGCCGCGACCTTGGCAATCGGGAAGCCGGTGGCTTTCGAGGCCAGAGCCGAAGAGCGGGATACACGCGGGTTCATTTCGATCACGACCATGCGGCCGGTGTTCGGGCAGATGCCGAACTGAACGTTGGAACCGCCGGTTTCCACGCCGATCTCGCGCAGTACCGCCAGGGAGGCGTTACGCAGGATCTGGTATTCCTTGTCGGTCAGGGTCTGCGCTGGAGCCACGGTGATCGAGTCACCGGTGTGCACGCCCATCGGGTCAAAGTTTTCGATGGAGCAGACGATGATGCAGTTGTCCTTCTTATCGCGGACAACCTCCATCTCATATTCTTTCCAACCGATCAGGGATTCGTCGATCAGCAGCTCTTTGGTCGGCGACAGGTCCAGGCCGCGGGCGCAGATTTCTTCGAATTCTTCACGGTTGTAAGCGATACCGCCACCCGTGCCGCCCATGGTGAAGGACGGACGGATGATGCACGGGAAGCCCAGGGTCTCGAGGACCGCGTTGGCCTCTTCCATGCTGTGGGCGATACCGGAACGCGGGCACGCCAGGCCGATGGATTTCATCGCCTTGTCGAAACGCGAACGGTCTTCAGCCTTGTCGATGGTGTCGGCGTTGGCACCGATCATCTCTACGCCGAACTTTTCCAGGACGCCTTCGCGCTCCAGGTCCAGGGCGCAGTTCAGGGCAGTCTGGCCACCCATGGTTGGCAACAGTGCGTCCGGACGCTCTTTCTCGATGATCTTGGCAACGGTTTGCCACTTGATCGGCTCGATGTAGGTGGCGTCGGCCATGTCCGGGTCGGTCATGATGGTGGCCGGGTTGGAGTTCACCAGGATGACGCGGTAGCCCTCTTCGCGCAGGGCTTTGCAGGCCTGGGCGCCGGAGTAGTCGAATTCGCAGGCCTGGCCGATAACGATCGGGCCAGCGCCAAGAATCAGGATGCTTTTTATGTCTGTACGTTTTGGCATGGGTTTGTCACTCAAATCCGCAGGTCAGTCGGCAAGCCGTCTTGAACAATCTTTGAAGAGCCTGCGGGGGCCACCGAGGTACGGGGCCGCCCGCAGGCCGCTCAGTCAGCGTCGCTTGGCCATCTCATTGATGAAACGGTCGAACAGCGGCGCTACGTCGTTCGGGCCCGGGCTCGCTTCCGGGTGGCCCTGGAAGCTGAACGCGCTCTTGTCGGTGCGCTCGATGCCTTGCAGGGAGCCGTCGAACAGCGACTTGTGAATGGCGCGGACATTGCCCGGCAAAGTCGCTTCATCCACCGCAAAACCGTGGTTCTGGCTGGTGATCATGACGACGCCAGTGTCCAAGTCCTGCACAGGGTGGTTGGCGCCGTGGTGGCCGTGCCCCATTTTCAGGGTCTTGGCGCCGGAGGCCAGGGCCAGCAGTTGGTGACCGAGGCAGATGCCGAACACCGGGATCTCGGTTTCCAGCACGTCCTTGATCGCCTGGATGGCGTAGTCGCACGGCTCAGGGTCGCCCGGGCCGTTGGACAGGAACACGCCGTCCGGTTGCAGGGCCAGGACATCGCTGGCCGGGGTTTGCGCCGGCACCACGGTCACGCGGCAGCCGCGCTCGACCAGCATGCGCAGGATGTTGTACTTGACGCCGTAGTCGTAGGCCACAACGTGGTAAGGCAGCTCGGCGGCCTCGATGGTCGCGTGACTGTCGGTCTTCAATTCCCAGACAGTGGAGCGCCACTCATACGATTCCTTGGTGCTGACCACTTTTGCCAGGTCCATGCCTTTCAGGCCAGGGAAACCCTGCGCAGCAGCAATTGCAGCAGCTTCGGAAATATTGTCACCGACCATGATGCAGCCGTTCTGCGAGCCTTTTTCACGCAGGATGCGTGTCAGGCGGCGCGTATCGATACCGGCGATCGCCACAACATTGTTGGCTTTCAGGTAATCGGACAGCGACATCGTGTTACGCCAGTTGCTCGCAACCAGTGGCAGGTCACGAATCACCAGACCAGCCGACCAGACACGATCAGACTCGACGTCTTCCGGTGTAGTACCGGTGTTGCCGATGTGTGGATAGGTCAGGGTAACGATCTGTTGGGCGTAGGAAGGATCGGTAAGGATTTCCTGATAGCCGGTCATGGCGGTGTTAAACACCACCTCTCCAACGGTCTGACCGTCGGCTCCAATGGCTTCGCCGCGAAAAATGCTGCCATCAGCAAGGGCGAGTATGGCTGGCTTAGTCAAGAAGACCTCCCGTAAATAAAGCCTGAAAGGGCGATCGCAGGTTGTAAAAAAGCGGAGTGACGTATGGACACGTCACCCCGCTTCTTCACTGAATTATTCTGCGCGCTTTTAGTGGACACACTAAAGCTGTAGCTTACAGAAAAAGGCTTTTTGGGTCCACCGCTAATGAGCCTAAAAGGCAGGGGAATGCGACAGGACGTCGCTTAGCGGGTAAAAACGGGGCCTCAGGATAATCCTGACACCCCGTTTTAGCTACTGATTAGTGCAGATCCAGCACATCACGCATGTCATACAGACCCGGCTCACGGCCGTCCAACCAGAGCGCAGCACGCACCGCACCCTTGGCAAAGGTCATGCGGCTGGATGCCTTGTGCGTAATCTCCAGACGCTCGCCTTCGGTGGCGAACAGCACCGTGTGATCACCGACCACATCGCCACCGCGCACGGTCGCAAAGCCGATGGTGTCACGCGCACGCGCCCCGGTATGGCCTTCACGACCGTACACCGCAACCTTCGACAGATCACGACCCAACGCATCGGCAATTGCCTCACCCATGCGCAGCGCAGTGCCCGAGGGCGCATCGATCTTATGACGGTGATGGGTTTCGATAATCTCGATGTCCGCCTCATCTCCCAGCACCCGCGCCGCCAGATCCAGCAACTTGAGCGACAGATTCACGCCGACACTGAAATTGGCCGCGAACACGACAGGAATCTCCTTGCCCGCCTCCACCAGCACCTGCTTCTGCTCAGCGCTCAAGCCCGTAGTACCGATGACCATGGCCTTGCCCGCCTTGCGGCAGAACGCCAGGTTCTTCAGCATCACGTCCGGCAGGGTGAAGTCGATCAGGACGTCAAATTCATCCGCCACCTGCTCCAGGCTGCCCGACAGCGAAACGCCGATCCGACCCAACGAGGCCAACTCACCGGCGTCCGCACCGATCAACGTGCTGCCGGGGCGAACGATCGCCGCCGTCAGCCCGGAAACCGGCGAGCGCTGCTGCACCGCCTCGATCAGCGTCTTGCCCATGCGCCCGGCAGCGCCCATTACGGCTATACGTCGCATATTCATTCCTTACAGGTCGCCGAAGAAGCGCTTCACGCCATCGAAAAAGCCTGTGGTTTTCGGCGAATGGGAGTCATCACCTTCCAGCGAACTGCGGAACTCTTCAAGCAACTCGCGCTGACGACGATTCAGATTGACAGGCGTTTCAACCGCCACACGGCACATCAGGTCGCCAGCACCGCCACCGCGCACCGGCGCAACGCCTTTGCCACGGATACGGAACTGCTTGCCGGTCTGAGTCCCCTCAGGGATCTTCAGCTTGACCCGACCATCCAGCGTCGGAATCTCCAGCTCGCCACCCAGCGCCGCATCCACAAAGCTGATCGGCACTTCGCAGAACAGGTGCTTGCCGTCACGCTGGAAGATCGAGTGCTCGCGCACATTGATCACCACGTACAGGTCGCCCGTTGGCCCGCCCTGAGTGCCCGCTTCGCCCTCACCCGACAGGCGGATGCGATCACCAGTATCCACGCCCGCCGGCACTTTCACCGACAGCGTCTTGTACTCTTCGACACGCCCTTCGCCGTGGCATGAATCGCACGGGTCGGAAATGATCTTGCCCTGGCCATGGCAACGCGGGCAGGTCTGCTGCACCGAGAAGAAGCCCTGCTGCATGCGGACCTGACCAATACCACCGCACGTCGGGCAAGTGATCGGCGAGGAGCCTTTCTTGGCACCCGAGCCGTCGCACGGCTTGCAGTTAACCAGTGTCGGCACACGAATGTTGACGCTGGTGCCGCGCACGGCCTCTTCCAGGTTCAGCTCGAGGGTGTAGCGCAAGTCGCTGCCACGCTGGGCCCCGCCACGCTGACCGCCACGACCACCGCCGAAGAAATCACTGAACACATCGCCGAAAATATCGGAGAAATTCTGACCACCAAACCCGGCACCACCGCCACCCATGCTCGGGTCGACGCCGGCATGGCCATACTGGTCGTAGGCCGCACGCTTATTGGGATCAGACAAGCACTCGTAGGCCTCGTTGGCCTCTTTGAACATCTCTTCGGATTCTTTGCTATCCGGATTACGGTCCGGGTGGTGCTTCATCGCCAGGCGACGGTAGGCCTTCTTCAGGTCCGCATCGCTGGAGCCGCGCTCCACACCCAACACTTCGTAATAGTCACGCTTTGCCATAAGTCTTTGCACTCTTGTAGGACGTTCAGCCAGACCCTCCTGAGCCTTGCCAAACTCGTTGAGCCCCAATACAGGCCCGGACCCAACTCACGTCAATTCAACGATCCTGGTCATAACTACTTTTAGCCAGGGACCTGGCCAAAAATGCGGTATTTACTGCTCGGAAAGCAGGAGCATTCCCGATCACACCGCCAGCATCCGAGCGATGTCGCATGCTGTAAAAATTCCCATACCCCAGACACGCCAACGCGGGAGCAAGCTCCCGCGCGGCGACATCCTACCAGTCACCGCTTGATAGCGGTCAACCGGACGAGCAACTTACTTCTGCTCTTTGACTTCTTCGAACTCAGCATCAACCACGTCGTCGTGCTTGGCTTCAGGCTCTGCCTGTTGCGCGCCGCCCTCAGGCTGAGCCTGTTGTTCGGCGTACATCTTCTGAGCAACCGGCGCGGAGACTTTCGACAGCTCCTCAACCTTGGCATCGATGGCAGCCTTGTCGTCGCCCTTGATGGCGGCTTCCAGGGCAACCACGGCAGCTTCGATCGCGGTCTTCTCTTCGGCAGTCACTTTGTCGCCAGCATCAACGACCATTTTGCGCGTCGAGTGAACCAATGCATCACCCTGGTTACGGGCAGCGGCCAGCTCTGCAAACTTGGCGTCCGCGTCAGCGTTGGCTTCAGCATCACGAATCATCTGTTGAATTTCTTCATCAGACAGACCGGAGTTGGCCTTGATCGTGATCTTCTGCTCTTTGCCGGTAGCCTTGTCTTTCGCACCAACGTGCAGGATGCCGTTGGCGTCGATGTCGAAGGTCACTTCGATTTGTGGCACGCCACGTGGTGCTGGTGGAATCTCGGCCAGGTCGAACTTGCCCAGGGACTTGTTCTGCGCAGCCTGCTTACGCTCACCTTGCAGCACGTGAATGGTCACAGCGCCCTGGTTGTCATCGGCAGTCGAGAACACTTGCGATTTCTTGGTAGGAATCGTGGTGTTTTTCTCGATCAGCGCAGTCATCACGCCACCCATGGTTTCAATACCCAGGGTCAGCGGGCTGACGTCCAGCAGCAACACGTCTTTCACGTCGCCGGCCAATACCGCGCCCTGGATAGCAGCACCCATGGCAACCGCTTCGTCCGGGTTAACGTCTTTACGTGCTTCTTTACCGAAGAACTCGGTTACTTTTTGCTGTACCAGCGGCATGCGAGTCTGGCCGCCGACCAGGATCACGTCGTTGATGGAACCAACGTCGATACCGGCATCTTTCAATGCAATGCGGCAAGGCTCGATGGTGCGCTGAACCAGGTCTTCGACCAGCGATTCCAACTTGGCGCGAGAAATCTTCACGTTCAAGTGTTTAGGACCGGTGGCGTCTGCAGTGATGTACGGCAGGTTCACGTCGGTCGCATTGCTGGACGACAGTTCGATCTTGGCTTTTTCAGCAGCTTCTTTCAGACGCTGCATCGCCAGCGGATCACCCTTGAGGTTCATGCCGCTTTCTTTCTTGAATTCGTCGACGAGGTAGTCGATCAGGCGAATGTCAAAGTCCTCACCACCCAGGAAGGTGTCGCCGTTGGTGGCCAACACTTCGAACTGGTGCTCGCCGTCAACTTCAGCGATCTCGATCACGGAGACGTCGAAAGTACCACCACCCAGGTCATAAACGATCACGGTGTGGTCGCCTTTGGCCTTGTCCATACCGTAAGCCAGAGCGGCCGCAGTAGGTTCGTTGATGATACGTTTTACGTCCAGGCCCGCGATACGGCCGGCGTCTTTGGTTGCCTGACGCTGGCTGTCGTTGAAGTAGGCCGGAACGGTGATGACCGCTTCAGTCACTGGCTCGCCGAGGTAGTCTTCGGCGGTTTTCTTCATCTTTTTCAAGACTTCAGCCGAGATCTGCGGTGCAGACATCTTGTTGCCGTTTACTTCAACCCAGGCGTCACCGTTGTCAGCCTTGGCGATTTTGTACGGAACCATCTTGATGTCTTTCTGCACGACTTCTTCGTCGAACTTACGACCGATCAGACGCTTTACCGCGTACAGAGTGTTGTGCGGGTTGGTGACAGCCTGGCGCTTGGCCGACTGACCTACAAGAATTTCACCGTCATTGGCGTAAGCAATGATCGACGGCGTGGTACGCGCGCCTTCGGCGTTTTCGATAACTTTAGCTTTACCGTTTTCCAGAACGGAGACACACGAGTTGGTGGTCCCCAGGTCGATACCGATAATTTTGCCCATGATTTACTCTCCCGAAACTTGAATTTGGTTGCCGCAGCAGTGGTGGCTAACTGCGGTAGCACTTAAACGCTTGACTTATAGATGGGGGCCTTGCGGCGGATTTCAAGCCTGCTCATCAATAGAAGGTGCAACAGGTGCCGGCGTCTTGCTTACCACCACCATTGCCGGGCGCAACAAGCGACCGTTGAGCAGATAACCCTTCTGGAACACTTTCAACACGCTGTTCGGTTCAAGGTCATGGCTTTCCTGCATGGCCATGGCCTGGTGATGCTCAGCGTTGAACGGCTCGCCGCCTTGCGGATCAATCGCCTCCAACTGATAACGCTTCAGGGTGTCCTGGAACATTTTCAGGGTCAGCTCGATCCCTTCGCGCATTGGGCGGATGTTTTCATCGTCCGGGTTGGACAAATCAAGGCCACGTTCCAGGCTGTCGATAATCGGCAGCAGGTCGCCAGCGAATTTTTCCAGCGCGAACTTGTGAGCCTTCTCCACATCCTGCTCGGCACGGCGGCGGACGTTCTGCAGATCGGCGGCAACACGCAGAGCCTGATCATTCGCCGCAGCCAATTGCTCTTCGAGCACTTGCACACGCGTTGCCAGCTCATCACCGACAGCCGAATTGGCGTCTGGAGTTTGCGTATCCTGCGTCTGTTCGTCAGCCATAGTTTTCTCCTTTCAAAATCATGCGCGAACTCAACTCGCGCTTCTGTTCCGGTATATGGGGCCACAATTTCCAGGTTCAAGGGCCAGAGCGTTACCAAAAGTCGTTCACGTGCTCCGGATCAGTTCCTGCACGATCATTCCTCATCGCGCTAAAAAAAACAGCCGATCAAGCAAATCGAGCTAAGCATCAGGATTGTCAGCCCAGAACAAAACACTGTATAAATAACCAGACCTAACGCCTGGGAGCGCCCTCATGCTCGTGCACCTGTCTGTACATAACTACGCCATCGTTGAACACCTGGATCTCGAACTGGATCGCGGGATGAGCGTAATCACGGGCGAAACCGGCGCCGGTAAATCGATCATGCTCGACGCCCTGGGCCTGACCCTCGGTGACCGCGCCGATAGCGGCGTGGTGCGCCCAGGCGCAGACAAGGCCGACATCCTCGCGACCTTCGACCTGGCAGACATTCCCGAGGCTGAAGCCTGGCTGGCCGAACGCGACCTTAATAATGACGGCCCATGCATCCTGCGCCGGGTCATCACCGCCGAAGGCCGCTCACGTGGCTATATCAATGGCACGCCCTGCCCCCTTGGCGACCTGAAAGCCCTGGGCGAGTTACTGATCGACATCCACAGCCAACACGAACACCAGTCCCTGCTGAAAACCGACACCCATCGTCGCCTGCTTGACGAGTACGCCGGCGCCACCGACCTTGCGCGACAAGTGCAACTGGCCGCCCAACGCTGGCGCCAGACCCGCCAGGAACTGGAACGCCTTTCCAATTCCGGCGACGAACAGCGTGCTCGCCACCAGCTACTCAGCTACCAACTCGAAGAACTCGAAAGCCTGGGCCTGGGCGAGACCGAACTGGAACAGCTTGAGCAGGAACACAAAAACCTGACCAACGCCGAAACCCTGCTGGGTATTTGCCGCCAGGTGGTCGAGCAGTGCAGCGAAAGCGACTCCGGCAATGTGCTCAACGCACTGACTGCCAGCCTCAATCGCCTGTCCAGCGTTAACAACGCCTCTGGCTCCCTTTGCGAAGCCACCACCCTGCTGACCAGCGCCCAGATTCAAGTGGAAGAAGCCGTCGGCGAGCTGAATCGCTTCCTCGACCATTTCGACGCCGACCCGGCACGACTGCAGGAAATCGAAGAGCGCCTGGACACTATTTATACCCTGGCGCGCAAACATCGAATCCAGCCCACCGAAGTGGCAGCGATGCAGCAGAAGCTGCTGGATGAAATCGAAACCCTGAATGCCAATGACGAATCCATCGAGCGACTCGGCGATGAGCTCGCCTCTTTCGCCCGCCACTATCAAGAGAAGGCCCGCGAACTAAGCGACCTGCGCCAACAGGCCGCCACCAGCCTCGCCGGCGCAGTGGAACTGGAAATCCAGCGCCTGGGCATGCCAGGCGGACGCTTCACCATCGAGCTACGCGCCAACTCCAACGCCGAACTGCAACCTCACGGCCTTGAACAGGTAGAACTACTGGTCAGCGCCAACCCTGGGCAGCCGCTCAAGGCACTGGCAAAAGTGGCGTCCGGCGGCGAGCTGTCCCGGATCAGCCTGGCCATCCAGGTCATCACCGCACAGACATCTCGCGTGCCAACGCTGGTATTCGATGAAGTGGACGTAGGGATTGGTGGGCCGACCGCGGAAATTGTGGGCCAACTGCTACGCCGACTGGGAGATCGCGGTCAGGTACTTACCGTCACTCACCTGCCGCAAGTGGCGGCCCAGGGGCATCAACACCTGTTCGTGCACAAAGTCCGCGGTAGCGATGCGACGCACACGGCCGTGTCCAAGCTGAACAAATCGGAACGCGTGGAAGAAGTAGCACGGATGCTCGGCGGCATCGACTTGACCAAGGAGTCCTTGGCGCACGCGAAAAAAATGGTAGTGGCGTCGAAGGCCTGACCTGACGCTTTTACCTTTATATAGAACGCACGAAGGCGACCCCAGGGTCGCCTTCGTGCGTTTCACAGAACAAATCTGCGCTATTTTTACTTTTTCTTACGGATGTACAACACGAGATTATGGTCAATCAAATCGAAGCCATGCTCTTCAGCTATTTTGTGCTGGAGCGCTTCGATTTCCGGACTGGTGAACTCGACAACCTCGTTGGTATCCAGGTTAACCATGTGATCGTGATGACCACCGTCAGCCAGTTCAAATACCGCATGACCGCCGTCGAAATTATGACGAACCACCAGCCCTGCGGCTTCAAACTGGGTCAGCACACGGTAAACCGTGGCCAGGCCAACGTCCTCGTTAGACTCCATCAGCGCCTTGTAGACATCTTCAGCACTCATGTGACGCTGCTCAGCAGAATCGAGCATTTGTAGAATCTTGACTCGTGGCAGAGTCACTTTAAGACCGGCTTTACGTAGTTCGCTATTTTCAACCATGGTTAGCTTTCTCGCGGATGCTGCTTCGCAGCTTCTCTTAATACGGGTATGATCGGCGTTTACGTTGTCCCAGCCAAGATAGTGGAAGTCGCCCACCGATGCAAAACACCAAGCTCTTGCTAACCAGTTTCACCTTTGTGGGACTGCTCGCACTCGCCGGTTGTTCATTCCCCGGGGTTTACAAAATCGACATCCAGCAGGGCAATGTCGTCACGCAGGACATGATAGACCAGTTACGCCCGGGAATGACCCGACGGCAAGTACGGTTTATCATGGGTAATCCCCTGCTGACCGACACTTTCCATGCTGATCGCTGGGATTATCTCTACAGCATCCAACCTGGTGGCGGTGAGCGCCAGCAGGAACGCGTCAGCGTCATTTTTAATGGCAACGACCAGCTTGTGAGCCTGTCCGGTGACTTCATGCCTGGCGTAAGCCGCGATGAAGCCTTGCTCGGCAAGGACAACGGCACCAACGTGACTGCGCCAGCGCAGGAAGCCGAGAAGCCGAAGTCCGAAGTCCCTGCCAAACCAGGCTCTCTGCTCGACAAGATCCAGAAAGACGTCGACGGCGTGGAAACTGTTCCAGTCCCAACGCCACAGCCTCTGGACACCAGCCCGCAGTAAGTGTGCGGCGCTCAAAAAAGCCCGGCATGCCGGGCTTTTTGTTGCCTGCCGCTTGGCAAGCTCAGGAGTTCTGTTGCCGGGCCAAGGCCGCCTTGGCTGCACGCAGCCTACGCACCTCCTTAGGGTCCGCCAGCAAGGGCCGGTAGATCTCAATCCGATCACCCGCCTGTACGGCGCGCACCTCTGCATCCGCAACGACCTTGCCGAATATTCCCAAGGGACAATCAGCCAGATTCAGCTCGGGAAATTGCGCCGCAATCCCCGAAACCTGCACCGCCGCCCGCAGGCTGGTGCCGGGCGCCACTGCCACTGCCAGCAAGACCTGGCGATCCACGCCGGCATACACCACTTCAATCTCAACCATGCAGTTGCTTGGCTCGCTGACAAAACGCGTCCACCAACGTATTGGCCGCCTGGTTGAACAAAGGCCCCAGTGTCGCGCGAACAAGCGGCCCCGCGTAATCAAAAGAAAGATCCAGGCTGATCTTGCAAGCCTTGTCAGTCAGCGCCTTGAATACCCATACGCCATGTAACTGGGTGAACGGCCCTTCCTGCAGATTCATCTCGATGGATTTCCCGGGCACCAACACGTTACGTGTAACAAAGTGCTGGCCAATGCCCCCTTTCGCCACACCAACGCTGGCAACCATATGCTCATCACTGCTTTCCAGCACCTCGGCCGCCGAGCACCAGGGCAGGAATTCCGGGTAACGCGCCACGTCGTTGACCAGGTCATAGAGCGCTTGCGCCGGATAAGGCAACAAGGCCGAACGTTGAATATGCGTCGTCATGTGAGCGTTATTTCCACTGCTGAGGCAAACATCGCGAAACAACAGCCCGATCCGCGAGAGAAAAAAACCAAAGAACTGCCCGTATTGTCCGGGATTCATCCAACACGCTCAAGCACGCAGGTTGACCGTAGCCGACTCGCTCGCAACTCCCTATAATGCCGCCCCTATGGCTAAACAAAAGAAACACCCCACAGGGACCATCGCGCAAAATAAAAAGGCGCGACACGATTACTTCATCGAACATCGGTTCGAGGCTGGTCTGGTCCTGGCCGGCTGGGAAGTAAAAAGTCTGCGTGCCAACAAGCTGCAACTGGTCGACAGCTACGTGCTGCTCAAGGATGGCGAGGCGTGGCTGCTGGGCAGTCATATCACCCCGCTGACCACCGCGAGCACCCACGTGATTGCCGACCCGGTGCGCACGCGCAAACTGTTGCTCAATGCGCGCGAACTGGAAAAACTCGCCGCCGCCGTACAGCAGAAAGGCTATGCCTGCGTCTGCCTGTCCTGGTATTGGAGCAAGCACCTGGTCAAATGCGAGATAGCACTCGGCAAGGGCAAGAAGGAATACGACAAGCGCGATACCGAGCGTGAACGCGACTCCAATCGCGAGCTGCACCGCGCCGTGCGCAACAAGGGCAAGGAAGAGTAATCCTTGCAGCGATGTAGCCTTGGGTGCATCACCCTTGGCTACATGCCTTTACGCCGCTCAGCCCGCGCAACCCGCTGAACCTCCTGACGCACCTCTTCCAACACTTCCTGCACGTACTGCAGATGACGCGTGGAAACCTCACGCGCCGCCTCGGCCCGCCCCTCGATAATCGCCAGATACAAATCCCGGTGCTGACTGATCAGCATGTCGCGGGTTTCCGTACGCTGCTGATACATCCCACCGATATTGGTCACCACGTTGCGCTTGAGCAAATCGAACAGCCCGCGGATGGTGTGCAGCAACACGGCGTTATGACTGGCCTCGGCGATCGCCAGGTGAAAGCTCGCATCCGCCGCCCCCTCCTCCGCCCGACTGACCTCATCGACCCGCGAGTAGCAATCCTGCAACGCATTAAACGCCACTGTCAGCCGCTCACGGTCAACCTCGGTGGCACGCAACGATGCGTAATACGCACATGACGCCTCAAGCGTCTGGCGAAACTCCAACAGATCCCGTTGCGCCTCGGGGTTGTTCTCCAACAGGTGCAACAGCGGATCACTGAACGTAGACCCCAACGATTCAGCGACATAGTTACCCCCGCCCTGGCGACTGACCAGCAACCCCTTGGCCGCGAGCTTCTGGATCGCCTCGCGCAACGACGGTCGCGACACGCCAAACCGCTCCGCCAATGCGCGCTCGGCTGGCAAGCGCTCGCCCGACTTCAGCGTGCCCTCAAGGATCATGCCCTCAAGCTGCTCGACAATATCGTCGGACAAACGGCGCTGACGCACCTGATCAAACCCCATAACTCACTCTCCACCATCCCGACCACTCGCCGGGCCCTCTATTCTCGCCTATCGCAGCGCTTGCAGCACCTATCAGAGCGCCTCGGATTTATCCGATCAGATCCCCTCGCCCAACTTCCTACGACGAAAGTTTCGCAGGCGGCAAATTGACACATCCCCCGAAGGCTTTTAACCTAGCCAACAGCGATTGTAAATTGGTATTACCAATTATCCAAATCGACTAAACAGTGCCTGACCAACAACAATTAGGGGCCACCCCATATGCAAACTTGGCAACAGCTCTACAGCCCGCTCGGCAGCCTCGGCCTGTCCGCACTGGCCGCCGTCATTCCCATCGTATTCTTCTTCCTGGCCCTGGCCGTGTTTCGCCTCAAAGGCCACGTAGCCGGCAGCATCACGCTGGCCCTCTCGATCCTGGTGGCGATCTTTGCCTTCCAAATGCCGGTGGACATGGCGTTCGCCGCGGCCGGTTACGGTTTTGCCTATGGCCTGTGGCCGATCGCGTGGATCATCGTCGCCGCGGTATTCCTCTACAAACTGACCGTCAAGAGCGGCCAGTTCGAGGTCATCCGCAGTTCGGTCCTGTCGATCACCGACGACCAGCGCTTGCAAGTGCTGCTGATCGGCTTCTGCTTCGGCGCCTTCCTCGAAGGGGCTGCCGGTTTCGGCGCGCCCGTGGCGATCACCGCCGCACTATTGGTGGGCCTGGGTTTCAACCCGCTGTACGCGGCCGGTCTGTGCCTGATTGCCAACACCGCACCCGTGGCGTTCGGCGCCCTGGGGATCCCGATCATCGTGGCAGGCCAGGTAACCGGCATCGACGCGTTCAAAATCGGCGCCATGACTGGTCGCCAACTGCCGCTACTGTCGCTGTTCGTACCGTTCTGGCTGGTGTTCATGATGGACGGCCTGCGCGGCGTTCGCGAAACCTGGCCCGCGGCACTGGTCGCAGGCTTGAGCTTTGCGATCACGCAGTACTTCACATCCAACTTCATTGGCCCGGAACTGCCGGACATCACCTCGGCCCTGGCCAGTCTGATTTCCCTGACCCTGTTCCTGAAGGTCTGGCAACCCAAGCGCACCGCGGGCGCGCAGATTGCTGGCGCCACCGCCGGCGCCACTGTCACCGCCAGTGCCGGCGGTTTCGGCCAACCACGCACCACGGTTGCATCGCCCTACAGCCTGGGGGAAATTTTCAAGGCATGGTCGCCGTTCCTGATCCTCACCGTATTGGTGACCATCTGGACCCTCAAACCGTTCAAGGCCATGTTCGCTGCGGGCGGCTCGATGTACAGCTGGGTCTTCAACTTCGCGATTCCGCACCTGGACCAGATGGTAGTGAAGGTCGCCCCCATCGTGACCAATCCGACCGCGATCCCGGCAGTGTTCAAGCTGGACCCGATCTCGGCGACCGGCACGGCGATTTTCTTCTCCGCACTGATCTCGATGCTGGTACTGAAGATCAATATCAAAACTGGTCTTACCACTTTGAAAGAGACCTTCTACGAACTGCGCTGGCCGATCCTGTCCATCGGCATGGTGCTGGCCTTCGCCTTCGTCACCAACTACTCCGGCATGTCTTCGACCATGGCGTTGGTATTGGCCGGCACGGGCGCGGCATTCCCGTTCTTCTCGCCATTTCTCGGCTGGCTGGGCGTGTTCCTGACAGGCTCGGACACCTCGTCCAACGCTCTGTTCAGCTCGTTGCAAGCCACCACCGCACACCAGATCGGCGTCAATGACACCCTGCTGGTCGCGGCAAACACCAGCGGCGGCGTCACCGGCAAGATGATCTCGCCGCAATCGATCGCCGTGGCCTGCGCCGCCACCGGCCTGGTCGGCAAAGAGTCAGACCTGTTCCGCTTCACGCTCAAGCACAGCCTGTTCTTTGCCACCATCGTCGGCCTGATCACCCTGGCCCAGGCCTACTGGTTCACCGGTATGCTGGTGCACTAAGACCTGCACGCAATAGAGTAAGAACCGACGCCGGACCACGGTTCCGGCGTCAGCTATTTCTGGAGGACCGATGAGCCTGCCTGCTGCTTTTCTGCGCGATGTCGCACAGCTGATCCCACAGGATCGACGCTTCGACGACCCACTTTCCACCCTCGCCTTCGGCACTGACGCCAGCTTTTACCGACTGATCCCACAGCTGGTTATCCGCGTGGAGTCAGAAGACGAAGTCGTCGCACTGCTTCAACTGGCCCAACGCGACCACGTACCCGTCACTTTCCGCGCAGCCGGCACCAGCCTGTCCGGGCAAGCCATCAGCGACTCCGTGCTGATCGTATTGGGCGACAACTGGAACGGCCGCGAGATTCGCGGGCAAGGCACGCAAATCCGCCTGCAACCTGGCGTCATCGGCGCCCAGGCCAACGCGTGGCTGGCACCATTCGGGCGCAAGATCGGGCCGGACCCGGCGTCGATCAACGCCTGCAAAATTGGTGGCATCGTTGCCAACAACGCCAGCGGCATGTGCTGCGGCACGGCGCAAAACACCTATCACACCCTCGCAGGCATCCGCCTGGTACTCGCTGACGGCAGCCGCCTGGATACCGAAGACGCAAGCAGCATCGCGGCCTTTCGTGAACAACACGGCCCACTGCTTGAGCGCCTGGCGACACTGGGGCGCGAGACGCGGGCAAACGCTGAATTGGCGGCTAAGATCCGCCACAAATACCGTCTGAAAAACACCACCGGCCTGTCACTCAACGCCCTGGTGGATTTCGACGAGCCGCTGGACATCCTCAGCCACCTGCTGGTGGGCTCCGAGGGCACCCTGGGCTTTATCAGCGCAGTAACCTACGACACAGTGGTCGACCATCCGAACAAAGCCTCGGCGCTGATTGTGTTCCCGGATGTGGAAACCTGCTGCAACGCGGTAACGGTACTGAAAACCCAACCGGTTTCAGCCGTTGAACTGCTGGACCGGCGCAGCATGCGCTCGGTACAGAACAAACCGGGCATGCCTGCTTTCGTACAACACCTATCGGAAAATGCCTGCGCGCTGCTGATCGAATCCCGCGCCGCTTCGCCGTCACTGCTGCACGAGCAATTGGCATTGATCATGGCGTCCCTGTCCGCATTTGCGGTGGAAAAACAGGTCGACTTTACCGAAGACCCCGTGGAGAACGCCCGTCTGTGGGCGATCCGCAAAGACACCTTCCCAGCAGTGGGTGCCGTGCGCAAAACCGGCACTACAGTGATCATCGAGGACGTAACCTTCCCGGTCGAACAGCTGGCCATCGGTGTGAACCGCTTGATCGAACTGTTCGACAAACATCACTACGATGAAGCCATCCTTTTCGGACACGCTCTGGAAGGCAATCTGCACTTTGTATTCACCCAAGGCTTCAACAGTGCGCAAGAAGTCGCACGCTATCAAGCGTTCATGGATGACGTCGCCCAGTTAGTGGCCGTGGAATTCGGCGGCTCGCTGAAAGCCGAGCACGGCACGGGTCGCAACATGGCACCGTTTGTCGAACTGGAATGGGGCAGCGATGCCTATCAGTTGATGTGGCAACTCAAGCGCCTGCTCGACCCCAACGGCATCCTCAACCCGGACGTGGTACTCAGCGAAGACCCGCAGATCCACCTCAAACACCTCAAACCGCTGCCCGCCGCCGACGAGCTTGTGGATAAGTGCATCGAGTGCGGCTTCTGCGAGCCGGTGTGCCCGTCCAAAGGGCTGACGCTGAGCCCGCGCCAGCGCATCGTGATCTGGCGCGACATCCAGGCGAAGAAGCGCGCTGGCGTCGACACCACCGAACTGGAAGCGGCCTACCACTACCAAGGCATCGAAACCTGCGCTGCCACCGGCCTGTGCGCCCAGCGCTGCCCTGTAGGAATCAACACCGGCGACCTGGTGAAAAAGCTGCGTAGTCGCGACGCCGACCGCACGAAAACCGCCGAATGGCTCGCCACCCATTTCGCCACCGCACTGCAAGGCGCGCGCTTTACCCTGCACGTGGCCAATGGCGCACGCATGCTGTTGGGCGCCCCGCGCCTGGCGAAACTGTCGGCCACGGTGACCAAGCTGTCCAAGGGGCAAATCCCACAATGGACCAACGCCATGCCGCAGCCGGAAAAGGCTATCCGCTTCAGTCCGCCGGTGACCGACGAGCGGCCACGCGTGGTCTATCTCGCGGCCTGCGTCTCACGCACCATGGGCCCGGCAGCTGGGGATAAAGAGCAGATGTCGCTGTACGACAAAACCCGCGGCCTGCTGGAAAAAGCCGGTTACCAGGTCGTCTTCCCCGACAACCAGGACAGCCTGTGCTGCGGCCAGCCCTTCGCCTCCAAAGGCTACGCCGAACAAGCCGAACACAAACGTCAGGAACTCATTGGCGCCCTGCTCCACGCCAGCCGTGGCGGGCTCGACCCGATCTATTGCGACACCAGCCCATGCACCCTGCGCCTGGTGCAAGACCTCGGCGAAACACGCCTGGACCTTTACGATCCGGTGCGTTTTATCCGCACCCACTTGATGGACCGCCTCGACTTCACGCCGCAAGACGCACCGATCGCCGTGCATGTCACCTGCAGCACCCAACACCTGGGCGAAAGCCAAGCGCTGATCGACCTGGCCCGACGCTGCTCCAACACGGTGGTCATCCCGGAAGGCATCCATTGCTGCGGCTTTGCCGGCGACAAGGGCTTTACCACGCCGCAACTCAACGCCCACTCACTGCGCTCCCTCAAAGACGCGGTGCAACATTGCAGTGAAGGCATCTCCACCAGCCGCACCTGCGAGATCGGCCTGAGCCAGCATGGCGGTATCGATTACCACGGCCTCGTGTACCTCGTGGATCGTGTCACACAGGCACGCGCCCATTGATCCGACAAAAAAAACAGAACCCCCGCGCACCCGCGTAGTCATCTAGATAGGCCTCGGCGAACGAGGCTCATCAGTGATGTCGCTGGCAGCCGTTGAACGCCAGCAGCGTCGAGCCCTATTTGCGAGGAGATACCCTATGAAGCGTTCCGCTCTTGCTGGCTTGTTCATCACCGCTGCGATGCTGGCCTCCCCTGTTTTCGCCGCCGGTGACAAAGACCTCTGCGAGATCAACCTCAACAAAATCAACAACGGCAAAGCGCTGCTCGCCACCGACTCCAGCGGTAAAAGCGGCGAAATCGACACCGCCGTCGCCCAGGCCAAAGCCGCCCACGCTGCCGGCGATGAGAAAAAGTGCATCGAGATCACCAGCAAGGCGCTGCAAGACCTGCAAGACCTCGACAAAGGCGGTAAATAATCCCACAGCCGTGAGGCCAACCTTCGGGTTGGCCTTCCCGCGCTGTTTGGCGTACACTGCACAGGCTTGTCACTCACTATGAAACAACGAGTTACAAGCACGGGGCCGTTTAGGATTCGACGCCGGTCGCGAAACTTTAGGTGCATGCCGAGTTGGTAACAGAACTCGTAAATCCACTGTTGCAACTTCTTATAGTTGCCAATGACGAAAACTACGGCCAGGAATTCGCTCTCGCTGCGTAAGCAGCCTTAGCCCTGAGCTTCTGGTACCTTCGGGTCCAGCAATCACCAGGGGATGTCTGTAAACCCAAAGTGATTGTCATATAGAACAGAATCGCCGTGCAGTACGTTGTGGACGAAGCGGCTAAAACTTACACAACTCGCCCAAAGCACCCTGCCCTTCGGGTCGCTGAGGGTTAACTTAATAGAAACGGCTACGCATGTAGTACCGACAGCGGAGTACTGGCGGACGGGGGTTCAAATCCCCCCGGCTCCACCACTTCAACATCTAAAGACGTCCACGGACGTCTTTTTTTGTGCCTGTAATTCAGTGAAATCAAAGACTTGTAGCGCTTTTGAGAGCCACAACGGTTTTTTGAGTTCCAGCCCTCTCGGTATTCCCAGTGGTATTCCCGGCTACCTGGGACTAATCTTGGGAATACCAAAAGGTCTCATGGAGCTCATCCCATGTGTGCCCAAACAGCCCGACTCTCGGACCGTCAGCTCAAGGCGGTCAAACCCAAAGACAAGGACTATGTTCTGACCGACGGTGACGGCCTACAGCTTCGCGTCCGGGTCAACCGCTCGATGCAGTGGAATTTTAACTACAGGCACCCGGTTACTAAGAACCGAATCAACATGGCGCTTGGCTCGTATCCCGAGATTTCTCTAGCGCAAGCTCGGAGGAAAGCCGTTGAAGCCAGAGAAATACTAGCGCAGGGCATCGATCCCAAAGCTCAGCGCAACGAGCTCACGCAGGCCAAGCTAGCCGAGACGTAACATACGTTCGAGAAAGTGGCAACCGCCTGGTTTGGGCTGAAGAAGGACTCGGTCACGCCAGCCTATGCCGAGGACATCTGGCGCTCACTCACGCTGCACGTTTTCCCTAGCATGAAATCGACACCAATCTCGGAAGTCGGCGCCCCGATGGTGATCAAGCTCCTTCGTCCTATTGAGGCGAAAGGCAGCCTGGAAACTGTGAAGCGGCTTAGCCAACGGCTCAACGAGATTATGACCTACGGGGTCAATTCGGGAATGATCTTCGCGAACCCCCTCAGCGGTATTCGGGCAGTGTTCAAGAAGCCGAAGAAAGAGAACATGGCCGCGCTTCCACCTGAGGAGCTTCCCGAGCTCATGCTGGAAATAGCGAACGCCAGCATCAAGCGCACAACCCGCTGCCTGATCGAATGGCAGTTGCACACCATGACTCGCCCTGCCGAGGCGGCAACCACTCGCTGGTCAGACATCGACTTCGAAAGGCGTGTCTGGACCATCCCACCGGAGCGGATGAAGAAGCGCCGCCCGCACAGCATCCCGTTGAGCGATCAAGCCATGTCATTGCTGGAGATACTGAAGCCTCACAGTGGTCATCGGGAATACGTCTTCCCGGCGGACCGAAACCCTCGTACTCATGCCAATAGCCAGACCGCCAACATGGCATTGAAACGCATGGGCTTCCAAGACCGCCTGGTCAGCCACGGCATGCGCTCGATGGCCAGCACCATATTGAATGAACATGGGTGGGACCCGGAGCTCATCGAAGTGGCGTTGGCGCACGCCGACAAGGATGAGGTGCGCAGTGCCTACAACCGAGCCGACTACATCGAGCGACGACGGCCGATGATGGCCTGGTGGAGCGAGTACATTCTGAAGGCGTCGACGACCAATCTCTCGGCCAGCGCGATGAATGTGGCCAGGGATCGGAACGTAGTACCCATCCGATAGGGCGGAGACACTGGCGACAGACCGCGTGCAATCTACATCCTTGCCGTCTGAGCGGATGGCGACAGTCGCCAACTCGCCTCGATTTTGGCTTCTCCGGCTAAGCCCCTGAGCATGGGAGGCTTCGCATCCCCACGCTCACGGGCTAACACTAGAAAAGCGACAAACGGCCACTTTGCCACTGACACCCACCGACTTCCAAAGCACGCCAGAGGAGGAATCTGGCGCATTTCCATGTGCCCTTCACCAATTGACCCGTGCCGCGGTGACCGATAGAACGAAGATTCAAAGCGCGCCTTAGGCAGCACCCCAGATAACCAGAGCCTTCAAGGTCATGCCGCTAACCCGGTGGTTCATCCCAAAGTGCGATTCGCGCCCAGAGGCTCGCACGGTCATTCGCCAGAATGACGGACGCCCTCTAAACAATCCGCCTAGTGCGGCCGCCCGCTAACCCTTTAGCCCTGCAGCAACGAACCTGCTCGGCCGACGTTTTGCGCCAACCGTTCGCCCGTCTCTTTTTCCAGAAAAGAGACGGGCGCTCCTACCACTACTGCAGCCCTCATCGCACAGCGCTTTACGGCAATTCCCCTCGTGACAATCGGCGTGACAAACGCCGATGTCACCAGCAACAGCGCTGTAGATGATGGTGCCGCAGACCAGGGAATGGACTGCACCTGACTGACAGTCAGGCATGCCCCGGTCATCGCAGTGCTGCTTGCAGCTGGCTCAGGATCTCGCGGCACTGGTCTCGTCAGCCAATGCAGCCTCCACCCGCCCACCAGTAACGGTGTTCAGGAGGCCAGATCATGAGATGCCCTTGCTCCTGGTCGCAAGGAGCCGCCAGTCCCGCGTCAGTGGACACCCTCACAGGTCGCAGGGGCCTTGATCCCTGATAACACTCAACATTCTTGGCGGGATGACGTGAGGGATAGATCGGTAATTTATGGAGGAAGGCTATGCAACTGCGCGAAGTCCAAGGGCCACCACACCCCTTGTTGGAACAGCAGATTACGCCCCTACCCTACCCGGTCGCGGCGCTGGGCGATCTTTTGCGGCCGGCCGTAGCGCGCATGGCCGATGTGATCGGCGTGCCCTGTGCCATGGCCGCGCAATCTGTTCTAGCCACGGCAGCTTTGGCGAGCCAGGCGCACGTCAATGTTCACCTCGACGGACGAATCTATCCGTTGTCGCTGTACTTGCTGACGGTGGCTTGCTCGGGTGATCGCAAAAGCGCGGTGGACCATATTGCACTGCAGGCCGCACGCGACTGGGAAAGACAGCAGTGGATCGCCTATAGCGAACAGCTCAAGGCGCACCGAGCTGCAATGAGCCTCACCGCGAAGTCAACGACCTCGAAAAAGTCAGCACAGCTAGCGCTGGACGCCCGACCTGAACCTGTCCAACCAAGACTGCTCACTGCTGAGCCGACCATTGAGGGCATGGTCAAAAGCCTGTGCCACGGTTTGCCCAGCATGGGGCTGTTCAGCGATGAGGGCGGGCAGTTTTTGGGCGGCAGCACCATGAGCAAGGACAACATGATCAAGGCGATCACTCACTTGTCGACGCTGTGGGACGGTAGTCCGGTTGATCGGTCGCGCTCGATGACTGGAGAAAGTCTGCGTGCCTATGATCGCCGCCTCAGCATGCACTTGATGCTTCAACCCCGCCTGGCAGACCGCTTGCTGCAGGACGCTGATCTCAAAGACCAGGGCATCCTGGGACGCTGTCTGATCAGTTGGCCAGAGCGTCTAGTTGGACAACGACTGTACAAAGCCGTCGACCTGACCCGAGATCCAAAGGTTCACCTATACCAGCAGTGCATTGCCGCGCTCATGAAGAAGCCTTGGTCACGGCATACAGATGGTGGCCTCACACCTGCGGTCATAGAGTTGAGCCCACGCGCCCGTGATGCATGGATTGCCATTCACGACACCATTGAATGCGAGTCAGGGGAGTTCGGCGAGCTGATCAACGTCCAAGCTGCAGCGAGCAAAGCGGCCGCGAACGTACTACGTATGGCTGGTGTGATGGCGGTGGTTGAGGAATCGACTGTATTGGAAGACATGCACATTCAGCGCGCGTCCACGCTGATGGATTACTACCTGGCCGAGAGCCAACGCCTGACTGAACAGGAACCACTGAATAAGCTTCGCGCAGAGGCTGATTGCCTGCTGCGCTGGTTGATAAAGAAGAACTGGCCACCGTTTCGCCTCCGCGATCTCACGCGCAACGGCCCTCGCTTTGCCCGTAAAAGCACGCGGCACACTTTCGAGTTATTGCTGCAGCTGGTTGCCCACAACTGGCTGGACAATGACGGGGACATATTCGAGGTGCGCCATGTTCCGCCTCAATGACGCCGTGCGCCGCTATCGGGCGCAACATTGCTCGCCGACCGAGTTACTGCGTGTCGCTGCCACTGCCACCACTTTGTCGCCACGTGCCAATCCAGATGCGGCGGGGGTTGTCGCCAGTGTCGCCGCTGTCGCCGCTCCAACATCTGAGTCAATCGACCTCGCTCGGCTCATCGAGCAGTTGCAAGAAGACGGGGCCTTGCTGCAACACAGCGAAAACGCCCTTCTCATCCGCCCGGCACACTGGGTACAGTTGGACAGCGTCAGCGCCCACTGGAAAGCCCTGCTGCTGCACCTACAAACCAACGATCAAGGTGAAGACAATGGCGCTGGTCGGTCGGCGTGATGGTCGCAACTTTGGCTATGGTCGCCAATTGAGCTATGCCGGTCGGCAGGCACTAGGGGACATGTTCGCCGGCGGCCACTTCGCCACGGTCAAAGCGCATATCGATCGCTGGCAAGCACTCGTAGACTGGTGCCGGCCAGAGTGCGGCCCCGGTTACAACGACGCGCGCCAAATTGATCAACAGACGTTCCAGGACTACGTCGCATACCTGCGTCAGCAGTTCCAGCAAGGCGAATTATGCATCGCTACCGCGCAAAATCGCCTGAGCAGCGTCAACCGCACCCTTGCCGCGCTGCGCGGTGATCAGGAAGTGAGAGTCATCAGCCCGAGCCAGGCATTAGGGCAGCAGCGCTCCCACGTACGCTCCCAAGCTCCAGCTGGCCAAGACCATCAACAGGTACAGCGCGTGCTGCAGGTATTGCGTGAACAGCAGTACGAGCGAGTGGCCGCGATTGCCCTGTTGGCCAGAGCAACCGGCATGCGCCTGCGCGAAGCGATCCTAGCGGACCTGTCACGCTTGCACCATGAGGCCAAGCACTTGGGTCGTATAATATCCAAGACGGCACCAAAGGCGGCCGCTCTGGGGCATCAGCGCCGCGGTGGATTGCTGCCAACAATGAGGTAAACGAGGCAATCCTTTTCGCAAGAAATGCATCACCGAGGGGCAGCCGTAACCTGCTGGCCCCAGAAGAAAACTACGCCGCGTTCCTGCAAATGACGGTGCGCCCTGCCCGCAAAATTCTGCATAGGCACAAGCTAAAGGGGTTTCATGAATTGCGCGCCGCCTACGCTTGCAAACGCTACGAGCATTTCACAGGCTATGCAGCCCCAGTCAATGGCGGCCACTGCTATCGAATCGACCCCGACCTTGATCAACAGGCACGCCTACAAATCAGTCTTGAGCTCGGACATAACCGGCTCGATGTGGTTTCGGCCTACATCGGTGGCCGGTCATGAGCAAATCCTTTGATATGACGTTGTTCTTGATCGGCGTTCAGTGCGGCTCGAAGAGCACGCAGCAAAGGCACCTCCGACAAGCTCAAATCATGCACGCGGCGATCCAAGAGCGCTGGCAACGAAACACCCCTTGGACTTGGCAGCGAAAGCATATGCGCTGGTTTTTGACTCACTTTCTGAAGGACCACTCAAGCGCAAGCCAGTACTACTACAAACTCACCGCTTTACTAATCAGTAAGCGGCTAGGGACTGCGCGGTTGCTGACAGATCGATCAAATGGCAAGCGCTCCTGCCGTCGACGGCCGTAGAAGTCACGATCACCCTGTCCAGTCGGCGCCAACATTACGTACAGCGAGGCCTCACTGAGGCAGCGGACAACTCCTTCACTTGTAGGGCCTCATGTAGATCAGACAAGCGCCCCCCGCCTTGCTTGATCTCGCACTCCCACACAACCATGACCGTCCAGCCTTTGGCCTCCAGCGCCTGTACATTTTCGAGGTCTCTCTCAACGTTCCTTGAAAATTTTGCCGCCCAGAATTCGCTCCGAGTCTTAGGTGTAGTAGCGTATTGACATCCAACATGTCGATGCCAAAAACATCCGTGTACAAATATACAGGTCCGGAGCTTGGGCATTACAATGTCAGGCTTGCCAGGGAGGTCCTTGCGGTGCAGGCGAAAACGATAGCCCAAAGCATGAAGGAAACGGCGCAATGCGAGCTCAGGTTGTGTATTTTTGCCGGCTATCGCAGCCATCATCCGAGATCTGGTCGCTTTATCTACAACATCCACTTTCGTTTACCTTTGGCAGATGTAGCTCATGAATTGTAACAACCCTTTACAGGTCGTGGATCTCTTCGCTGGCCCTGGCGGCCTTGGTGAAGGTTTCTCTTCACTCAATGAGGGCAGAAGCTTTGATGTATTAGTCTCAGCAGAAATGGACCCGTTCGCTCGATCTACGCTAAGACTCCGTGCATTTTATCGATCGCTGAAAAAAAACAATCCAGCAGCCCTTGACGACTACTATTACTACTGCGAGACGGGTGGGGCATCACAACCTTGGACTTCGAACAGCGCCAAAGAATGGCAGCATGCCGATAAAGAGGCCCGCCAAATTAAACTAGGGAGTGCGGAGGGGAATGCCGAGCTAGACCGCATCCTAGAAGCGAGACTAGATACCAGTAAACCTTGGGTATTGATTGGTGGTCCCCCTTGCCAAGCTTATTCAATAGTTGGACGAGCACGCAACAAGGGAAATGCAGAATACAAAGCGGAAGATGACCACCGCCACTTCCTCTACCGGGAGTATCTTCGGATAATTCAGAGCAAGCGCCCTGCAGTATTTGTAATGGAAAATGTCAAAGGGATTCTTTCCTCTAAGGTTAGCGGCACTCAAATATTCCCACAAATACTCCAAGACTTAGCTGACCCTGATGCCGCATTAGGTATCAAAGGCGGATGTGGTACGAAATATAAAATCTGCTCCTTGGTCTCTGATGACATATACGAATCAGGAATGTCGCCAGATTCAATTGACTTTAGCAACTTTGTAATACGCGCTGAAGAATATGGCATTCCGCAAGGTCGCCACCGGGTCATTTTGATCGGTGTTTCACAAGATTACATTGGTGAGGTAAACGAGCACAAGCTTGAAACTGCCGAACCAGTTACAGTTGGAGACGTAATCGGAAACCTTCCGCCTCTACGAAGTACGCTGTCGAGGGGAAGCGACACTCCAGACAAGTGGTGCAGTGAAGTTTTAAATCACCTGGACACATTATATGCAGACCTGATTTCCTCTGGAAAGCAGGATCCAAACTTAGAGATGAACCTTAAAATCTTCCGAGATTCATTTTCGGGAGGCCGGTTGAATAATGGCGGATTGAGAGTAAGAAAGACAAACTCTTGGAGTGGCAAAACAAAATCGGGCGATTTGGATTCGTGGTTTACAGACGACAGGTTAAACGTCTGGCTCAACCATGAAGCTCGAAGCCACATGAGTGCAGATCTCAAGCGATATGTATATGCCTCCGTCTTCGCACAGGCTCACCATGTCTCTCCAAAGGGTCATCAAGAATTCAATCTTCCCGGATTGGCTCCTGACCATAAAAACTGGGAAAGCGGTAAATTTAGCGATCGCTTTAGAGTACAACTTAACAACCAGTACTCCTCAACGATAACAAGCCATATATCGAAAGATGGCCATTACTTCATCCATTATGACCCTAATCAATGTCGCAGCTTGACTGTTAGGGAAGCAGCTAGATTGCAAACTTTCCCAGATAATTATTTTTTCCTAGGCAATCGCACGCAGCAATACCATCAAGTTGGGAATGCCGTCCCACCTCTTCTTGCAAGTAAAATTGCCAAACTAGTAGAGCGTATAATTAAGGGCGGGGCTATAAGTCCGGAGCATGCTGGAGTAGTGGATTCGATGATCATCTAAGTGATGACTAGGCAGGTCCAAAGCAGTGGAGGCTGGAAATGAGGCTTGCATCATAACCAGTTTTATGCAACGAATAGTGGCCAATAGATGTCACGCCCTGCCGTCTGCGGCTTATGTCCCACGGTAGAGGGACTGTAGAAAATCAACGCGAGCCCTTGGGGGGTAGGAATGTTGTTGGAGAGAGTCTTGGTTACCTTTTGTACTAGGAGACTGGTGCGATGATAGAGGTTCAGCACCCTCCCCACGCAGCGTCACTGCTCGAATCAATGCGGTCAATTGGCTACACCTTGGATTCGGCGTTGGCGGACTTAATTGATAATAGTATTTCCGCCCATGCCAAAGAGATCCACATCGAGTTCCGCCCTACTGACAACCCTTACATCGCGATAATAGATGACGGAAAAGGAATGTCGCATGAGGTATTGCAGAGCGCAATGCGACACGGCAGCAAAAACCCTCTTTTAGAGAGGGGGGAAGACGATATGGGTCGGTATGGCTTAGGGCTCAAGACAGCCTCCATATCACAATGTCGCCGGATGACTGTCATTTCCAAACAAGATGATGATATCAACGCATTTTGTTGGGATCTCGATGTAGTTATCGAAAAAGGCGCTTGGGTCATGCTTCAGCTTGAACTTTCAGACTGCCAAGCCTTACCTCACTTTAGTCAGCTAGAAAGTAAAAAATCAGGAACGATGGTACTGTGGCAAGAACTCGACAAATTGCTTGTTGGGGAAGCAGATCCAGAAAACGCATTGGGAACAAAAATGCTTGCGGCCCGCGAGCATCTATCACTTGTTTTCCATCGCTTCCTAACAAAAGAAGGGAGCAAGCTAAAAATATCAATGGCTCTCAACGGTTCTGCAATTGTTCCGTTTGATCCTTTCTTGGCCAATCATAAAGCTACTCAGCCTCTGGACGAGGAGAAGTTTTCCGTCGAAGGCAAAAGGGTCGTAGTCAAACCTTTTATTTTGCCGCATATGAGCAAACTTAGTAGCAATGATGTACAGCTAATCGGCGGGAGCGAAGGCTTTCGAAGCCAGCAGGGATTCTATATATATAGAAATAGAAGACTGATAATTTGGGGAACTTGGTTTCGCCTAGCAAGAAAAGACGAGCTAAGTAAGCTTGCGCGAGTACGGGTGGATATCCCCAACACACTTGATCACCTTTGGACTTTAGATATAAAAAAATCGGCCGCTCATCCGCCTGAGTTGGTTCGGCAAAACTTAAAACGCACAGTGGACAGAATCAGATCCGTCAGCGGCAGAACGATCGCTTTTAAGGGTCGCAAAATCTCTGACTCTGATGTCGCCCCTGGCTGGAACGAAGTTCTCGATCGATCAGGTGTTAGATTCGATGTAAATCGAAACCACCCACTAATTTCAGAGTTCTCAAAATCTCTTGACAAAGAAGGAAGAGCACGACTCAACCTAGTTTTAGGGGTTATTGAGAGCTCATTCCCTGCGGATGCCTTGTACAACCGTATGGCAAGCGACGTCCGACCTGATTTCGCAAGTGACAGTGCGGTCGAAAATATCAACGATATGATTTCGACAATTATAGTAAATATGCCAGCAGATTCGCCGGTTAGAAGGCAACTGCTAATATCGCTTCATTTAATAGAACCATTTAATCTATATCCAGAACTAACAAAGAAAATTGTTGAGGAATATAACTCGTGAGTGAGACGTCAAGGATGGTACTGTCAGCGAATGCTCGTCGCTTGGAATTAGGCGTTATCACAGCCCTAACAGTTGATGGAGTTCCAACCGAAGGGGCCATCTTTGACTTGGCGTCCACTCTAAGAAGTATACCGCCCTACACTGTCACGGACGACGAGTTCGAAGTAGTTATTAAGAAGCTTCATGAAGCGCTCACAGTTGACATGGGATTGGGGGACTGTGTTTATGATGAACACAATCCTTGGCTGAGAGCTAAAAAAGCTGCAATCGAACCATTTTATTGGAGTCGCTACCAAACCGATCTTTTGAAGCAGGGTTGGGGCCCCAAAGTTGTTAACTCGCTAGATAAGGTAACGGATGAGATCCTAGATTTGATGGGAGATCCATCAGGTCGCACAGGATGGCCGCGCCGAGGTTTAGTAATGGGCGACGTGCAGTCGGGGAAAACCTCTAACTATACAGGTTTGATTTGCAAGGCGGCAGATGCGGGGTACAAATTAGTAATTCTGTTGACAGGGACGCTAGAAAGTTTGAGAAGACAAACTCAGGAACGTTTAGACTCTGGGTTTGTAGGACTGGATAGCTCGGGCGTCGTAAACAACCGGAAGCGCCATCGCAAAGAAATTGGCGTTGGATTAATCAATGGTGCACGCTCAGCGGGTGTCTTTACGTCTACAGTAGTAGATTTCCGGGCGGCAATGGTAAACCAACTTGGATTTAGGTTAAACGACTACAGAGAGCCTGTTCTTCTTGTAGTTAAGAAAAACAAGCGAATCCTCGAAAACCTGGTGGAGTGGCTGGTTAATTATAATGCTGGCTCCGGCGGAAACATAGACATCCCCCTTCTGCTTATTGATGACGAGGCGGACAATGCCTCTATCAATACAAACCCCAAAAAGGCAACTGCTATAAATGCGGGGATCCGTGGACTGCTGAAAGTTTTCCCGAGATCCAGTTATGTAGGGTTTACCGCAACTCCGTTTGCCAACGTATTCATCAACCCTGAAACAACGAATAATGTCGAGGGTGACGATCTATTCCCTCGCGATTTTATTTACACATTAGACGCGCCTACAAATTATGTTGGGGCAAGCCGCATTTTTGGCGAAAACTCCGACCTAAAGTGTTTAAACGTTATCGATGATGCCGAGGAGTACTTTCCGCGCGGACAGGCCTCTGACAGCGTGGTGGAGGGCGTCCCGTCATCGCTTAAAGATGCGGTCACATGCTTCTTCTTAGTTAACACGCTAATGGACATTCGTGTTGGGATGCCAAAGCATAGATCCATGCTAGTAAACGTTAGTCACTTCACCTTGATACAAAATCAAGTCCGAGACATCCTCGATCATGAAGTCCGGCTGATGCAGGGAGACATTCGAAATTACGCTTCCCTACCTTTCGATGAAGCCATACGTAATAGTTCCATTAAATCTCTACACAACGAATTTCAGAGAAACTTCTCCAACGTAGAAATAACGTGGCAGCAGGTCCAAGCCCAACTTTCAGCTTCTACGATGCCGATTCAAACTACTGCAGTAAACCAAAAAAGCGGGCCGGCCAGCTTAGATTATACCGCCTACAAGGAACACGGCTTGAGGGTAGTAGCAGTTGGTGGCAACAGCCTAGCGCGTGGTTTGACGCTCGAAGGGTTGTGTATTAGTTACTTCTACAGAACAACTCAAATGTATGATGCTTTACTTCAAATGGGAAGGTGGTTCGGCTATCGATCCGGTTACGAAGATCTATGTAAAATCTGGATGACTGAAGAAACAGCAGATTGGTATGCACATATTTCAGAGGCCACTGACGAGCTTCGTAACGAAGTGCGTCGAATGCAGAACTCTCGCCTCAAACCAATCGATTTTGGGCTTCGCGTGAGATCTCACCCTGAGTCTTTACTCATTACCGCCAGAAACAAAATGAGGGACTCAGATGAAATCGTCCAGATAATATCTATTACTGAAGAAAGCTTGGAGTCGCCCCGTTTACTAAAAGACCCCTCGATAGTTTCCTCAAACTACAAGGAGGCGCAGAGCTTTATACGATCAGTAACAACTAGTCCTGATTCTAAAAAGATGGAAGATGGCGCCTTCCCCGTATGGCGATCCGTACCGAAGCAACTGGTCGTAAAATTCCTGAAGGCCTTCATCAATCATCCTCTTAGCGTAAAGCTACAAACATCTAGCCTGGCTGATTTTATTGAAAAATCCACCGACCATAAGCTTGATTTTTGGGATGTAGCTTTACCCACGGGCAGCGGCAGCTCGATAAAATTCGCAGAAGAGTTAGAGGTAAAAAGAAGGGTCCGCAAGATATCTATTGATGACAATATAAAAGCCTTGCTTGTTAACGGGACTAAACTGCGGGTGGGATCAGCGGCCGATGAGAAGGCAGGATTGTCAAAGCCTGAAATCGAGGCAGCAGAGATTAGGTATAGAAGCGAAGCCAAAAAAGGTATCCAAACAATTCCGGGCAAAGCATACACTGCCGTTAGACAGGCACCGCTATTGCTAATCCACTTGATTGAGCCCAGAAACGAAGGGGGAAAAGAAAGTAAGTTTCAACTGCCGTCCGATTGCGAAGCGCTTGTAGCCATAGGCCTAAGCTTTCCATCCCTTGATATCAGCAGTCATCGTGTAGCTTATCGTATTAACCTTGTCGAACTCCGAAATATGTTGTCCGGGGATAGCTCCTCAATTGATGACAACGATGATGAGGAAGACGATGATGACGAATAAAATCAAACTTATTTGGGACACAGTGAAAGCAGAAGCGGTCGGATCAGGATTTCGCAGGGTTGACGTGGAGCACATCCTTGATTTCTACGCAGGTGTGGATTCATTGGGTCGATTCACTCTATTGTTGATTACGCAAGAAAATCCCGGCGTCGACTTAGAACTTCAATCAGTGAAAATACACACTGTACTCCGGGAAGATGGCCGATGGTCTCTACTATTCATTTTGGAAAAACCAGATCTTTTTGAGCTATTTCGATTGTTCTGTGAAGATTTGATTGCATCTTCACGCCGATGCTCGGATAAGTCTAATGGCCTTCCGTTCGTTTTAGCGCGTATTGTTAGCTGGCGCCTGCTGTTCGAAAGAGGCAACCTAGAAACCTTGAACGAATCTCAAGTCCGGGGTTTGAGCGGCGAACTTCTTCACCTCAAATCACTTATTGAAATGATCAGCGCGCCTGCAGCTATTCAAAGCTGGAAGGGGCCTGATCGGGCTGATCAAGATTTCCAATTTGAGAAGCTGGCTTGGGAAGTAAAAACTGTCTGGCCATCAGTAAACGAGGTGACGATTGCATCTGAAAGACAGCTCGATTATACCTACCGCGAATTGCAGCTTGTTGTTGTTCAGCTGGGAAGCGGAGCAGAAAGCACAGTTAATGGCTTTACGCTGAATCAGCTGGTTGACGACATCCGAAAATCACTTAAGTCAGACTTCGAAACTTACTCAGCCTTTGAAAATTGCCTATTGAGATGTGGGTACTCCACACACCCGGAATATGACAACCAAGTGATGATATTGTATAGCACCTCCCGTTATAAAGTAGTTACTGGCTTCCCTTGCATCCGACCGCAAGATTTGTCGCCAGGTCTTAGTAGTGTAAAATACAAGCTAAACCTTAATAACTGCACAGCCTTTCAAATCTAGCGCACGGGTCAGTTCATATGGATCTTGATACTTTCCATAAAGATTTTATAGAGGCCGTTCGCTCAAAAGCGGAGTCTTCACGCGACTTTATCCGCACTGCTTTTGTAGAGGACTGCGGAGATAGACTCATAGAGGCTGAAGAGCTTCTATCCTTTGAAGTTTGTAGATTTGAAGGTGTTAACGGAAAACGCAAAAAGCTGCGCATCGACGGCTACGCATTTGATGAAGCAGACAATTCAATGGCGCTACTAATCGCTGATTTCTTCAATGAAGATGAAGTTACCTCATTCGTCACTTCCGATGTCAAGGCTGCAATTGGTGATTTGCGAGCCTTCCTAGAGGAAGCATTGGACGGGAATTTGACTGACGGTAGCGTGGACGAAAGCCAACCTGGCCATGGTTTTGCATGTGACCTAATGGATTGGCATTCAAAGATAACTAAATATCGCTTCTATTTCGCCAGCGACGCCATGCTGAAAACTCGCCAAAAAGGCTGGCCTGAAGAGCAAGTGAGAGGAACCCCAGTCGAGTTTCATATCTGGGATATCGGAAGATTCCATTCAGCTTATATATCAGCTACAGGACGGGATGATCTTGTGGTTGATTTCTCCTCAATTGGAAGCAGTGGACTGAAATGTCTTGCTGCAGCGGAGTCCCATGGGGACTATAGCGCCTATCTCTGTATGATTCCCGGGGACACCTTGGCAGACATTTACGACATGTACGGCAGCAGATTGCTTGAAGGGAACGTTCGAACCTTTCTCAGCACTAAAGGGAAAGTTAACGCAGCTATTCAAAACACTATACGCAATCAGCCTGAGATGTTCTTCGCCTTCAACAATGGAATTGCAGCTACTGCTGAAAATGTCGAACTTGAAGAAGATGCGGGCGGCGTGCGCATTCGAAGCGCCGTTAACCTGCAAATCGTGAATGGTGGACAAACCACTGCATCATTAGCGTTTGCGAAGAGAGGCGGTGCTGCCCGCAAAGAATGCTTGGACCTCTCGAAAGTTATGGTGCAAATGAAGCTTTCGGTTTTGCCTTCAGAAAAAGCAGGTGAGTTAACGCCAGAGATCGCACGTTACGCGAATAGCCAAAACAAGGTAAGCGACGCAGACTTTTTCTCCAACCATCCGTTCCACATTCGACTTCAAGAGTTTTCCCGTAGGTTGTTTACCTCACCAAGCGGCGGTGCTCAGTATGGTACACACTGGTTCTATGAGAGAGCTCGCGGCCAATATCTAAATGAGCAAGCAAAACTATCGACTGCCCAAAAAAATCATTTCTTAATGCAAAATCCAAAAAGTCAGCTCTTCACAAAGACTGATGTTGCAAAATATGAGAACAGCTGGCGGGAGCAGCCTCATAGAGTAAGCATGGGTGCTCAAAAAAACTTCATATTCTTCGCCGACACCATCTCCAAGTCATGGACATCGGATGGCAAGATCTATAATGAAGAATATTTCCGTAAGATAGTTGCTTTAGCTATAATCTTCAGAAAAACAGAAGCCTTGGTCAGTCAGCAACCGTGGTACCAAGGAGGGTACCGAGCGAACATTGTCACGTACTCAATCGCTAAGCTGCACAACTTAATATCTGAAGATGCACTTGGCAAACAACTTAACTTTAGGACCATTTGGGACTCACAAGCTGTCCCACAATCACTATGCGAACAATTGTCCATAATTTCAGAAAAAGTCTTCCATGTGCTAACCGATCCTGACAGACCTAAAGACAACGTTACTGAATGGGCAAAAATGCAGGCGTGTTGGGAGCAGGTGAAGGATACAAAAATAAGATTAGTTTCGAACGCCGATGAATTCCTCCAAGAAGTACGCCAATCTGTCGAGGAGGGTAAAAAATCCAAATCGACACAAAAGACTGATGACAGCATTCAAGTTCAGATCATGGTCGTTGACTTACCTGGCGCTGAATGGACTCGACTATTAAACTGGGGAGTTAAAAAAGAAAAGCTTTCTCCTCGACAGATAAATCTATTAAAAATCGCCGCACAAATACCACACAAACTCCCTACAGAACGCCAATGCATCGAACTTTGGAAGCTACGTGGAGAACTAATCAAAGATGGCTATCTTGCCCTTTAAATAAAGAAAAAAGGTAAAAGTGGAGAGCTACTGCTTTTACCTTTTTATCTAAGCCCGCTTAAATCCATATATATCTGAAAATATGTGCTGCTATTTTTTGATTACCACTTAGTTTTATCCCCCCTAAGATGGCCGAAGCCACACTGGAGAGCACCGTTCGTGTACCGGGCCATAGGGGACGCGCAGTCGCATCGTGCATGCAGCAGGTAAATCCGATGAGGCAATTCACTAGCATTCAAGATTAACTAGCGTGCTGCGCATCATTTCATACAGCTGGAATAAATTTGACTCAGCGGTTAATCGAGTAGGGAAGCTATACCCTCGGCATTCCAATCAGTATTCCAGCACAAAATGATTACTGGAAATAGTATTATTAATTAATACCTTACCCGCTCCGTTCAACTTACCCCGGCACTTCAACATCTAAAGACGTCCAAGAACGTCTTTTTTTGTACCTGCAACTCCTCTCCCCCCCTTCCAAATCCCCCGAACCACCTCCCCCCCTTCCCCCAACAAGAATGATGGCCTTCTGCCCTAAAGTCCCCCCCCTCCCAGCCGATAACCTAACGCTCCCCCAAACCACGCGACTGAACGGAATCTCAGCGTTGGAAACAAAACACTTCAGCTTCACCACCCAGTCCTTCAGCGCCAGCACCATCGCCAACGTGTTTATCCACGGCTACTCGGCGGGCCATAACCTGGGCGATCGTACTCTTCTGTCCAGCCAGATCCCGCAAGCGCTGGACGGTGACATCAACCTCCTGGCGTTCTGGCGCTCCAGCCACTATTCCTCAATCAGTTCGATGTCACGCAACGTCATCATGGGCGCTTCGCGATTGCATCCCGGTGCGGGTATTGCTGCATTTGCTCTGGATCGGTCGGTGCATTTCGCGGTGGTTCGCAAGCGGGCGAACCGCATTGGCGAAGCGCTGCTTGAGGAGCTGGAGGCCCATCTGCTGGAGCACTATCCGTATGTCACCCACGTCAATCTGGTCGGCCATTCCCTGGGCGGGCGGGTGGTGGTCAGTGCGTTGCGCAAGCTGGCCAGCCATCCCGAGTCTTGTGAGCTGATCATCGGCGATGTGCTGTTGATGGCTGCGGCGGTCGAGGTTTCGGCAGACGAGGCCCAGGCATTGAACAACTGCGCGGCGGGGCGGGTGATTAACGCCTATTCAAAATCCGATGCCATCTTGTTGATGAATGTGGATGAGACCTGCGTGGGTCGACACGAGGTACCGCACTTTAAAAATGTCGAAATGACCGACTTCGGCCACTTGGACTATTGGCCCAAGCTGCATGACGTCTTGCTGCGCACTCGGTTCGCGGGTTTTAGCGGCCAGCGGCTCGGCGCGGTGATGTCGCAGGACCCAATCCACACTGACGCGCTGCTCTACGGTCTGATGCAAAGCGCGCCAGCAGCCGTGCTGGAGCAAGGCATCAAGCACCTTAAAAGCAGCAGTTGGGTGTCCTTCGACGAGCAGAAGCCGCTGTATTCCTTCATCCAGGAACTGCAACTGCTGGGCGGGCATTGCCTGGCCAATTTGACCCGCGGGCGCGGCCTTGCCTATGCCAACGTGCTCGATGGGTTAGTCAGTCATTTCGACTTGGGCAATGGCCGGCAAACCTGTAGCTCCGTAGTAGAGCTCGAAGCCCTGCTGATTCGACAAGTGTTCGATAACGCGTTTCCAGATGGCCATGCGTTCAGCCGTTCAACGATTGCCGTGGTCAAGGCCATGCCCGCCGACACCTACTTCAAACATGTGGACGCGTTGGCGGAACGGCTGACCCTGGCCTCTTACCTCAAGAGCCCGTCAACCCCACCGCAGGCTGAGCCGTCAGGCGAGTTGGCGGTTACCCGTGGCGAGATCAACCTGAGCGGCCTCGCTACCTGGAATGTGGTTTCGGCGCTCCCGAGCCTGCTGGACATGACCCCGGTGGGGCGCTGGATGACCAATTTGAAGACCGCCTTGAAGCCCGGTTATTCGGCACTGGTGCCGGTGGTCGCCGTAGTGTTTTTTGCACGTGTGCATTGGGGTAACGAGCGTGGGTTCAAGCACCCATGACCCCTCCTATGCACGCGTTTGATTTTCCAAGCCTGGAGTAGATATGCCCATCGGAAGACCGCTGGCCAAGGCCGAGCCACATAGCAAGGAGCAAGCGCCCGCAGCACCGGCGTATGACTTTGAAGTCATTGTTCCCAGATACAACCTGGATGACGTCGTGGTCAACAGCCACACCAAAGACGAAATTCTCTCTGCGATTGCCCTGCGCAAAGACAGTGAATTCGTCTACAAGACCCTCGGCTTCGCCAGCACCCACAAGATGTCAGACAAATTCGTACTGAATTTTTATGGCGAGCCCGGCACTGGTAAAACCATCACGGCGCACGCGGTTGCCCAAGCGTTTGGCAAGGATCTGCTGGTCGTCGACTACTCACAGATTGAATCGAAGTATGTGGGCGACACGCCGAAGAACCTGAAGAAGGTGTTTGATTTCGCCAAGGAAATGGACTGTGTGATTTTCTTCGATGAGGCCGATGCCATCTTGAGTCGACGGGTCACCAACATGACCAGCGCCACCGATACCAGTGTCAACCAGACCCGCTCGGTACTTCTGAATATCTTGAATGACTTCAGCGGCATCCTGATTTTCGCCACGAACTTCATCTCCAACTACGACCCCGCCTTCATGCGTCGGATCGCCAAGCACATCCACTTCAAGCTACCGGACCATGACAACCGCGTCGCGCTGTTCCAACGCTACATCCCGCAACCGCTGCAAGCCGGCCTGGCGCTGGAAACCTATGCACAGGCGGCGCAGGGATTGAGTGCGGCGGACATCGAGAACATCACACTGATGGCCGCCTTCAAGGCCGCTTACAAGCAGTCGACCTGCCTTTGCGAAGAGGACATTTTGAAGGAAATAAACAACACCCTTGCCAGCAAACAGGCAAACGCAAAAAGCGAATACACAACTACAACCAAAGTGGTCTCCAAGGACTACGTCGAAAAGCAAACAGGGATGGTGCTGGAATGATTCCATTTATTTTGTTGGGCGCGGCACTGTTCGCCGGCGCCGTGGTGGTCTCTGCATTTTGGGACAAGATAAAGAACTTTCTGGAAGCCTCCGTCAAACACGTACGCCAAATCGTCAAAGCAACCATCGTCGGCCTGACCGCCTACATCAAAACCCAGAATGTGGTTGCCGGGATTGCCGCAGGCTTACAGGCGCTGAACAAGTTCTACTCGAAAAATGAAGATCAGCAGTGGGAAGAAACCGTCACCACGCGGACCATTCCCGCATCAGATGTGCCCGAGCATATTCGCCGCAAGCTGGAAAGCACCCAAGCGCCGGTGGACATTTCAGAAGACATTGCCAAAGAACTCAAGCTGGAGCTGTAACTCATGAATCACGACGACAAGACATTGGGTGGCGCCCTGCTGGAAGACTTCAAGAAGGCGGTCAAGCTGGGCTTGAGAGAGTTGCTCAAAGAGGGCGAAAAACTGATCAAGGAAGGCCAAGTCTCAGTCGATGACTACCTGGCTCAAAAAACCACTGGCCTCGACCCCTACATTCTTCACGAGCAAACAGCCAAACAGTTGGACTTCGTTTCAGGTGAGGTTTTCATTGCGCTGCAGGACGAGGATAAGTTCGTCTTTGGCGTAGACCTTTACTTCACGGACGCCAATAAACAATGGGTTAAAAGCGCCCACATCGATACGCCGAAACCCTTGGACCTCTACTTCTTGAAAGAGGACCAGGCGCGTATCCGCGCCGAGAAAAAAATCGCCTACACGTACGACAAACCAACGGCCTGATGCCTTAAGCGGAGCGTGCCGGTGCACGCTCTCCACTGTTCTATTTGTCGGATAGCAGAGTCACCATGATCATTATTGTCTACGGGTTTTTATTGCTGCTGGCGATCGGCTTCGCGGGGATCATCCTCAAACACGCCTGGTCCGTCACCAAGTGGGTATCGATCTGCGCGCTGGGCATTGTGACCCTGCCTATCAGCATCCCTTACCTGATCATCAAGGCCTACCGCGACGGCGTGAAGAACCGCGAACTGCTGAAAAAAATCCCCGCTGCCTTGCAGCGTCAAGACTTCCTCCAAGCCCTGCGGCTCATCAAGGAACACAACCCTGATGACCTCAAGGCCACGATGGAATTGATCGCCCAAGAAGGCCTCGACCTGCGTGCGCTGAAGGAGGATCTGAAAGCGCGTTATACCCAGGCGGTGGAAGCCGAGATCAAGACACGCCTGGACGTTTTGGAGGGCAGCAACTTTATCGAACTCTCCAGCCTGCTGCGGCCGCTGAAGCCTATTTACCAGCAGTATCTGCTAGAAAAAGGCGACTTCCCACCCCCGCAAAAAATCGTCGAAGCCAAGTTCAAAAGCAAAGAACTCGAACTGGAAAAACCGCGCACTCAAGACGAAGAAAAACCGGTGTTCCTGGTCCGTCGCCGCATGCAGGATGAGTTCGCGGATGCGATTGAAATCTGAGTTGCAAACAGCCCGCAATCTGACACCGCTGAGCTAGCCTTCCACCGGAATCATCGCCTGCAACAACTCCAACTTGCGCTGCAACTGCGCAACGTGTTCACGCTCGGCACGTAATGCCGAGCGCAGTTCGCGGTTCTCCACTTCCCAGATCTGCGCCCAGCGCAGGTCTTTCTGGTAGTGCGCAACCATCTTCCACAGTTCGCTCAGTTTCAGGCAATGCTGGATCAGCACCAGCAGGATGATCCCCATCACCACCAATGCCCCCGTCGAAACCACTTCCGACATACTCATGTTCACGTCCTTTCAGGCCTTCGAGGTATTTCGAAGACAGCAACACGATATGTAGTGATTCACGACAGGTCTAGAATGTAGACTTATACAGGTAAAGTATTCACACACATGGAGCAGCCATGAAACGCAAGCAATCCATCGAGCAAGTGCGCTGGGACCTGGCACTTCGCTATCGCCTCATCGAGACCGTCGCCTGGTGGGAAGGCCGGCTGACCACGGGGCACTTGATGCAGAGCTTTGGCATCAGCCGCCAGCAGGCCTCCAAGGACATCAACACCTACATCAATGAACATGCGCCCCGAAACTTGACATATGACAAGCAGCTAAAGGGCTACGTACCGAGCAAACACTTCAAGCCGCGGTTCATCGAGGACAGCGCCAGTGCCTATTTGCACCTGCTGTACCAGAACAATGAACGGGCGCCGCACATCGATGGGCTGGCCCTGGCCTACGCCCACACCAAGGTGCTGGAAGTGCCCGACCGGCCAATCCGTCCGGAAATCCTGCGGCCGTTGCTCAAGGCCTGTCGCGACGGTTTGCGCCTGGAGACCGAGTACGTTTCGTTCAACACGCCAAACGTGGAAATCCGCCTGATCGCCCCGCACACCCTGGTGTACACCGGCATGCGCTGGCACGTGCGCGCCTATTGCGAGAAGAACCGCCAGTACCGTGACTTCGTGCTGAGCCGCCTGCGCGGCGAGCCGGAGCTGCTCGACGCGTCAGCGTACACACGCGAGCAAGATGACGACTGGAACACCGAAGTGCCGATCATCTTCGCCCCCGACAGCCGCTTGAACACCGCGCAGCAGGCGATCATCGAAACCGACTTCGGCATGACCGATGGGCAACTGGTGGTCGCCAGCCGCAAGGCGTTGGTGCGGTACGTGTTGCGCCGCTATCAGATCGACCCGCGAAACCTGGCCACCACGCCAGAGGCGCAGCAGATTGTGGTCAGCAACTTGAAAGAGTTGCGGCCATGGCTGTCGTTCGATTGAGGGCTACGCGCTGGCAACTGACGGCCAGCGCGCAAAGATCGAGGCGCTAGAACGCCTCAGGCGTCGAGGTCGCAATCACCGAAGAACCGCTCGAACAGCGGCGTGGGCAGGTATTGCGCGTTGAGCAGGCCAAAGTGCTGGCCGACGTTGCGGCCCAGCGACAGCAACGTATTTGCGGCATTCTCGGTGCCGGCATAACCGGCGTTGAGGATGTAGGCGGCGCGCGCGTCAGCGGTCTGCGCCCGTTGATACGCCGTGCCCGTGATCAAGACGTCCACCAGGCAGACGTTGACCCGTTCATCACTCAGGCTGAAGGGCTCCAGCACCTCGCTCGCCAGCGCCGCGCGCAGGCCGTCCTCGCCACCGGCGACGATGCGTTCAAGCACGTCAAGCGGTCGCTCAAAGAGGTCGAACTCAAAAATGGAAAACGCAAAACAGTAGCCGTTGGCGGTTTCATGGGAGATCGGCTCTTTCTCGCTGGGACGCGTCGGCAGCCAGTTGACGAAGGACTCTTTATTGTCCTGCCCACCGCTGCGGCGGTAGACCAGATAGTCCTGGATCACCTGACGGAAGGGATGGCCTGTCGGCACCCAGCCCGTACCTTGGCGCTTGCGTTTCTTCTTGCCAACTACCGGCACTACGGCCACCGGCACGCCCCCAAAACAACGCAAGTCATACCCCAACACAAACAGGCTGGCCTCAAACGCATGGCAGCGCGCAGGCAGCGTCCCTTGGTCGGCGAACCACTTCGTACGCCCCAGCAGCTCACGGATGATCCAGCCCAGGCGCACCTGCGAGCGGGCCCAGGTTTCATAGCTGATCGACGAAAACTGCCGCGCCGCCAACCCGTTCACAAACGCGCCCGGGTTGCGCAATTGGCTGCCACGGGCACCACCGGAGGGAAACGCCAGCAACGGTTTGCCGCCGCCGCTCCACTGTTGACGAAACAACGAATACAACATCCCCATCGCCGCCCCCACACGGCTGTCATAAATCGGCGACCCCGACGCATCCAGCAGGGCATGGATCTTGGTCAGGCCCGCATCAAAACGCTGGACGCTGCTGGCGTTGAGGTCATCCAGGTCCTGCTCACCGTCGAGCGCTATCAGCCCGGCCATCTTGCGCAAATACGCCGACAATTCCCCGTTGGTCGCCAATCGCTGCAAAAACGGAATGGCGCCGCGTACCCCGCCCCAACGCAGCACCTGCAAGCAGGCTTGCAGCGCTTGCGGCTCGTCACCCGCGTCGACTGCGCGTTTAAGCCAAGCGCCCAACTGTCCAAGGGACTGCCGGGTCTGCACCCAGCTCTGCGAATTGACGCTCTGCTGCTGGGCATCCTGCCAGCTGGCCTTCCAGCGGTAGTGCCCGATCACCTGCTCGAAGCCCTGCACCTGAGCAATCAAGCCACCGGGCACAAACTTGCTGGCCTTGAAGTTCAGGTTGAAGGTCAGCGTCGGCAAATTGGCCTGCAACCATTCAACAAACGACGCGACTTCAGGTTGTGTCAGGAACTGTTCACGCTTCATGCAGACTGCCTTATGGCTGATATTGAATCGCCACACCCTAAGTAAAACAGCAGGTCGCGTCCACGTTGTGCGTTCATACAGGTAAACAAAAAGAGCAGGTCGTGAAACTCAATCGCGATGGGGCACGAACTTCGGTATAGGTTGGTTCCGCACGCACTTCCCATTACCCTAGCGCTCTCTATCAGACAACCGGAAGTCCGATACCCGTGTTCAAGCCCCTTGCCGTCCTGACCCTCGCCTGCACCCCTTTGCTCGCCACTGCCGCCGACCTGGCCGGCGTGTGGACCGGCACCCTGGGCAAGTCCGCGATCACCGCGTGTTTCAACGGCGCCCACGGCGCCAATGGCAGCTACTACTACCAGCGTATCCTCAGCCCGATTCAGTTGACCCAGGCCAACGCGAGCGAGCCCTGGGTAGAAGACGGGCAAACCGGGTTCTGGCAGTTGGACGACCCTCAAGGCGACACACTCACCGGCACCTGGAGCAAGGCCATAGGCGGCAAAGGCCTGGCATTGCGCCTAAACCGTGCGGACGCGGAGGGTTGCGCCAGCGACAGTTACAACAACCCGCTCGAAGCGTCGCCGCCGCCGGTAACGGTGGAAAAGAAGACCTTCAACGAACACGCCTATCAGGTCAAAACCCAGGGCGGGCAAGTCACCCTGAGTCTCGACGGCGACGGCCCGGCCATCAGCAAGATCAACGCAGACCTCGCGCGCATGGCCATCAGCCCCGAAGGCCAGGCGCAGTTCTACCGAGAGCGCCGCAACGCCCTGGACCAGAGCGGCGGCACCTACACCAGTGAGATCACGGTGGAGCCGTTCTACTGGTCCTCGCAGTGGATCACCGTGCGGTTCTACCACTGGGCGGCAGGCTACGGCCGTGGCGGCATCAGTTGGGGCCTGCACAGCTGGAACCTGCACACCGGCGAGAGCGTCGACCCGTGGACATGGCTCGGCGGCCAGGCGCAGTGGGACAGCCCCTACTCCGGCCAAGTCCAGCTGCCGGCCACGTTCAGCGCCTGGCTGGCCAAACAAACCAGCGTCGACGAAGGCTGCCCGGCGGTCACCAGTTACTCCACCTTCGACTTGAGCTTCAACACCGAGGGCCTGCAACTCTCCACCCCCGCCCAAGGCGACGGTTGTGACAACGAGTTGAGCTTCACCTGGGAGCAACTGGCGCCGGTCCTGACGGCACAAGGTAAAGCGGCACTACCGAGCTTGCAGGCACCGTAAGAGACTTGGGCGTAGAAAAATCCCGCGCTCATTCACGAAATATTCAGAATCGCCGACCGATACTAGCCCATTGCAATGACCGCTCCCCCCGAGCGCTCCCTCGCCCTGGTAGCCAGAATCCATGACGCGTCCTGTTCCTCTGTTGCTCCTGCTTGTTGCCCTGTTGTTCTTCTTTGCCCTTGGCAGCCACGAACTGCAAGGTTCTACCGAAGCCCGCGTCGCCGGGATCGCAATGGCCATGCACCTGGACAACAACTGGGTCGTGCCGCAACTGTTTCGCGAACCCTTCCTGGAAAAACCGCCCCTGAGCCTGTGGCTCGACGCCGGGGCGATTCGCCTGTTCGGCGGCACAACCTGGGCGGTACGCCTGGCCTCGGCATTTGCCGGTTTGTTCAGCGTGATGCTGTTCTACGGGATGCTGCGCAAGTTCGGCCGCCCGCAGACCCTGGCGTTCAGCGCCGCGCTGATCCTTGCGACCATGGCTAGTTACTGGAGCAACGTACGCGGCGTGGGTGAAGACTCGCTGCTCAGCCTCGGCGTCACCACCGCGCTGCTGGGGTTCTACCAGGCGATGCGTCCTGAGAACCAAGGCTCCAAGTCCGGCGCCTGGGCGCTGTTTACCCTCGGCATGGTGATCGCCACCCTGAGTAAAGGCGTGCTGGGCCTGGCGATGCCGGGCATCGTGATCTTCGTGTATCTGGTCGTTACAAGCGTGATCGACAAACGCCTGCGCATCGGCGACTGGCTCAAGCCCGGGCTGTTCACCTTGCTGGCGTTGGTGCCGCTGCTGATCTGGCTGGGGTTCTTGTTTCAACGCGGCGGTATGCAAGCCGTCGGCGAAGTGCTGTGGACCAACAGCGTCGGGCGCTTCAGCGGTTCGTTCGTCGAGGCTGGGCACTACGAACCGTTCTACTACTACCTTGCCAAGCTGCCCGAAGCCTTTCTGCCGTGGAATATCCTGGTGTACCTGGGCCTGTGGCACTTGCGTAAGAGCCTGGCACGCAATCGCTACTTGCTGTTTTTCTGCATCTGGCTGGTGGCGCAATTCACCCTGCTGACGCTGGCTTCGAGCAAGCGCACCGTGTACCTGATGTCGCTCACGCCAGCCGCCGCGGTGCTCGCGGCAGAATATGCGCGGGTGCTGCTGGACCGCCTGAAAGACCGCAAGCCCGCACTCTACCGCTACCATCGGCAGGTGATCGGCGGCGTGTTCGCCGTACTGATTGCCAGCTATATGAGCGCTGCATTCGTGTTCGCGCCCAAGGCCGACAAGCGCGAGTCATTCGTGCCGGTGATCAGCCAGCTCCAGGCGCTGCAAGCAGAAGGTCGAGAAGTGGCGATGTTTCAGCCCAACGAGCGGATTGCCGGCGCGGGGGTGTTCTATATGCAGGGCTACGTGCCGCTCCTGCAAACCGAGGCCGAGTTGCAGGCATTCCTCAGCGCCAAACCCGGCAACGTTGCGTTGACGGATCAAACCAGTGTGCTGAAGGAACCGGTGAAGGTCATCAAGGAGATGGCGATCAGTCGCAAGCCTTACTACTTCATAGAGCAGTAAGGCCTGCGTGGGGGATCAGTGCTTGGTCAGCTTGTCCAGGTAACCCATGGCAAACGCCGAGACGACGAAGGTCATGTGAATGATCACGTACCACATCAGGTGTTGTGGATCGACGTTCTTGGCGTCCATGAAGATGCGCAGCAAGTGGATGGAGGAAATCGCCACGATGGACGCCGCCACTTTCATCTTCAGCGAGGAAGAGTCCATGGTGCCCAGCCAGTTGAGCTTTTCCTTGTTGTCATCGATGTCCAGTTGCGAGACGAAGTTCTCGTAGCCGGAGATCATCACCATCACCAGCAAACCACCGACCAGCGCCATGTCGATCAACGACAGCAGCAGCAGGATGACGTCGGCTTCCAACATGGTGAACACGTTGGGCAGCACGTGGATGATTTCCTGGAAGAACTTCAGCGCCAGGATCAGCAAGCCCAGGGACAACCCCAGGTAAATCGGCGCCAGCAGCCAGCGTGAGGCGTACATAGTATTTTCGATAAAGCGTTCCATGGGATCTCACACAGCGTGGCTAAAAATGGCGGCGAGTATACCAGCCGCTGTCAAACACCTGTAACCGCGAGAAAACTGACCTGGCCGGCACTTGTAAGAGAATTTTTCTGCTAGTGTCGAGGCCATTAAATCGGCTCGATGATGTCGGACAGGAAGACTCAGATGATGGATGTGCGATCCCCTTTGGCCAACATCGGCCTGTGTGCGGCGTTGCTGATGGCCAGCGGCTGCTCCCCCAAAGATGAGCAGAAGCAGGCCACCCTCGAAGAGAAAACCGCGAAGTTCGAGCAATCCCTCGACAGCATCCAGGACCCCAAACTGCGCGACGCCATCGCCGACCTTGGCGGCTCGCTGCTGTTGCTGGAACGGGCGCGGGTCAAACTCGCCGACAAACCCGTCGAAGCCGAATACGGTGAAAACTCCCTCGCCCTGCTAACGCATTACCCTACGCCCCAGGCGCTGGTGGACACCTATATCAACGGCCTTTTCGTACTGCGCAAAGCCTCGCATTCCGACTACCTGACGGATCTGCAACCGGTCTTCCCGTTCAGCTTCAACGCCCCGGACCAATTCCCCTTCCCCCATGGGCTGGAATGGCAGTCGGTCACGCTGAGCAACAACAAAGTCATCCCATTCCAGCCGGAATGGTCGGAAACCGACCCTGGCATCCAGTTGAGCCCCAGCAGTTCCAACCTGACCAACCCCGATGACCTGACAGTAACCTACCCGTTCATCGAAGGCGTCGAGACGGAAAACAAAAGCCAGCCACAGCCCGTCAGCCTCAAGGGCACGGTAGAAGTGGTCGCGCCGGGCAAGCTGCTGAACTTCGAGCTGTCGAAACAGGACGTTGGCCGCACCCGCACCGATGGCACTGTGAGCCTCAAGCTGTTGTTACTGGAAAAGAACTACGCCGAAATCGAAATGACCAACAGCGCGCCACTCGCCGCAGAAGTGGGCGACGAATCGCCCAACCCATTGCTGGTACAAGCGCAAGACAGCACCGGGCAATTCCTCACGCGCTCGGGTTCGATCAACGAAAGCGCAGCGCAGGTGGCGTTCTACGAGAAACAACTGGCCGAGATGCAAAAGCAGACGGCCTGGTCGGATGCGTTCGAGAAAAAACTCGTCGATGAGCAGAAAGCCTTCGAACACAAACAAACCAGCCACTACGCCAAAGTCTATTTCAATGGCGTGATCGACAAGCTACACGTCAACGTGCTGGATTTCTCCACCGCCACGCTCACCCGCAAAGACCTTGATCTACCAGTGCTGCGCTTCGACAAGAACAGCCTGCAGAAAACCGTGCAAGCCTTGCCGATGCCGGTCACGGTGTATGACGACGGCGCCGCCGATTGGCTCAAAGACGCGAGCATGACCGAAGACCAGCTGAAAAACAGCGTCACCATCAGCCAGTCGACCGAAGACGCGAGTGCCGCCCATATCGTGTTCGACCACCCGTTCACCTTCAATGACGACCTGGTCGGCGCCGAGCGCAACAGCAGCGAATCGCCGATTACCTTCTTCACCGCCGATGACAAGGGCGAGCGCGGTGAGCCGATCGAGTTGCCGACCGAAGCCTTCGAGCTGAACCCGGCACGCGGCACGCTGACCTACGACCTCAACCTGTTCCCGGAAAACCCGGCGTTTGTGGTGGGCTCGGTGCCGCTGTTCCTCGCCACCATCGACAAAGCCACGATCGATGTCGCCAAGCTGCCCAAAGGCCTGTCGCTCAAGGACAACGCGCTGATTGTCGACCAGAAGGAATTCCCCGCCGACAGCTGGCGCTTCTATGCCAAGGACGCCAGTGGCAACTACCTCAAGGAAATTCTCGGTGTGAGCCACCGCGCCGAGGAATTCGGCACGGCGATGTTTGACGTGCACTATTTCTACGGCCAGCCAACCACCCTGGAAAGCTACCAGCGCACTGACCTGAGCACCGTGCAATACGGTTTCGAGGTCAAGCTGGACAAGCCCGAGAGCAAATAGCGCTCAGTGCTGGGTGTCGCCATTGAGCTGTCGCAGATGGGCCTGCATGTGCAGGCTCCAGATCTGCGGGTCGCCCGCCTTCTCATAGCCATGGGAAGTAAGGCTGTCGACGATTGATTCCAGCATGCTTTCCGCCACAAAAGGCCCATGGAACGGGCCTTGGGACTTGATGGTGGACGGCTGCTCACCGGTCATTCCGGCGGCAAACAACAAGGTCCACAGCCCGTTATCCCCCGCGAGAGGGCGAATGGAGCATTCGATACGGGTGACCAGGCCAAAACACTGGCGGGTAAGGCAAAGGTTGCGCGACATGGCGGCGACCCTCGTTAGATCGGCGTTCAGCCTCGATCACACACGGCGAGGCTGTTTCTATCCTGCGACTCCTGTAGAAATCCCTTGAGCAGAGAATAGAATAAAATCGCTACAAACCAAGACCGTAGAGACCAACGGCCATCACCCCCCCTCCACCGCCAATTTTATGACTGTAGTGAGCGGGCTTGCCCCGCGCCGGGTGGCGAAGCCGCCCCAAACGGAACGCCGCGGTGTTTCAGACAGACCGCGGCGTATGGATTTGGGGCGGCTTCGCCACCCGGCGCGGGACAAGCCCGCTCACTACAACGTCAGGTCGGCTTGGTTTCGGCCAGCGCCTCCTGCGCCAGCTCCTTCTCCGCGTCCTTCAGGTCTTCCTCGCTGATCATCTCCGCGATCACGCGCAAACGCTCAACCACCCGCGCATTGACGGAGCCTTCCGGGAACTGCCCTTCTTCATCCGGCGCACCGGCCGGCTCGCCCACCAGCAGGCTCAAGGCTTCGTCCGCCTGACGTACCGCATAGATATGGAACTGCCCGGCACGCACGGCCTGCAACACCTTCTCATCGAGCATCAGCGTGGCGACGTTGGCCTGGGGAATGATCGCCCCCTGCTCGCCGGTCAAGCCGCGGGCTTCGCAAAGACGGAAGAAGCCTTCGATCTTTTCGTTGACCCCACCCACCGCCTGCACTTCGCCGAACTGGTTGATCGAGCCGGTGATGGCAAAGCACTGCTTGAGCGGCGTCTTCGACAGGGCCGAGATCAGGGTGCACGCCTCGCCCAGGGACGCGCTGTCACCGTCCACATAACCGTAGGACTGTTCCAGCGCAATGCTCGCCGAAATCGCCAGCGGGAACTCCTGGGCATAACGGCTCCCCAGGTAACCCGTGAGGATCATCACGCCCTTGGAGTGAATCGGCTGGCCAAGGTTGACCTCACGCTCGATGTCGACAATACCGCTGCCGCCCGGGTACACCGTGGCGGAAATCCGCGCCGGCACGCCGAAGGCCGAATCGCCGACTTCCAGCACCGTGAGCCCGTTGCACTTGCCCACGGCCGCGCCGTCAGTGTCGATCAGGATGACGCCGGCGAGCATGTCGTCGAGAATCCGCGCCGACACACGCCCGGTGCGGGTGGCCTTGGCCTTGAGTGCGCGCTCGATATGCCCGGCGTCGGTCATTTCATCGCTGGCCAGGTGACGAATGAAATCGGCCTCACTGACCAGTTGGAACAAATCCCCAATCCGCGCCGACAAGCGCCCCTGGTGTTCCGCCAACCGCGCGCTGTACGTGGCCAACCGCGCCACCGCGTCCGAGGTCAGCGGTGCCATGCCTTCTTCCGAGGTGCGGGTCTTGAGCAACTGGGCGAACTGCTCCAGGCTCTCGTCGACCATCGGGATGTCCTCGTCGAAGTCCACCAGCACGCGGAACATCTCCTGGAAGTCCGGATCGGCGTCCTGCAACGCGTAATACAGCTGGCGCGAACCAATGATGATCACCTTGACCTGCAACGGGATCATCTGCGGGTTGAGGGTCACGGTAGCCAGGCGGCCCAGTTCGCCCAACGGCGACTCCATCTTGAGTTTGCGCGATTGCAGGGAGCGCTTGAGGGCGTCCCACACAAACGGTTCGCCGAGCATTTTCTCGGCCTCAAGGATCAGGAAACCACCGTTGGCACGGTGCAAGGCGCCGGGACGCAGCTGGCGATAAGTGGTGTAGAGCGCGCCCTGGTCGGTGCTGTATTCGATCCGACCGAACAGGTTGTCGTAGGTCGGATGCGGTTCAAACACCACCGGCGCGCCGCCGTTGACCGGATGGCCCACCACCAGGCTCGGGCAGTACTGCTCTTCGAGCAGCTTGCGCGCCTGGGCGTCGGTCTTGGCGTCATCGACCAGTTGCTCGACCACGGTCTTGAGCAGGTACACCTGCATGGCTTGCAGGTAACCGCAGACACCAGCATTTTCCGCGTATTTTTCCGACAGCGGCGCAAGCAGAGGCTGCAGGGCCAGGGTGATGGTTTCTTCGTTGAACTGGCGCAGTTGGTTGTTCGACTCACGCTTCCATTGCGGCAGGCTCGCCAACTCTTCGTTGAGGCGCTCCTCCAGCTCGGAAATATCGGTGTGGAAGCGCTCGCGGTCAGCTTCCGGCAACTGCGAAAACTCCGCCTCGTCCAGCGCCTTGCCGTCGAGCATCGGGGTGAAGGCGATGTTGGAGCTGTCGCGGTACAGCGCCACGTCCTTTTCCAGGGCCAGGCGCTCGATCACGTCCAGGGCCTTGTCGTAGCGCTGGTTGAAGGCGCGGTCGATCGCACTTTTGCGCTGCTGGTAGGTCGGGTGCTCGAAAACGGCCGGGAAGGTCGCCACCAAGTTGTCGACCAGGCCGTTGATGTCGGCAATGAACGCTGCCGCCGCACCGCCTGGCAATTCCAGGGCACGCGGCTCGCGAGGCTCATCGAAATTATTGACGTAGACCCAGTCCGATGGGGTCTGCAGGCGTTTACCTTCGGCCTTCAGGTAGCGTTTGACGAACGAAAAGCGACCGGTCCCCGGCTCGCCCATGACAAACACGTTGTAACCGGGGCGTGGCATGGCCACACCGAACTGCAAGGCTTCAACCGCACGTTCCTGGCCAAGCACACCGCGAAAGGGCTCCAAATCATTGGTGGTCGAGAAGCTGAACTGTTCAGCGGAGAAAGGGCGAGTCAGCGCTTCGGGCGCTAGACGCAAGCTGGCAGCAACAGGATCAGGCATCGGGCTTCCTTACATCAGGCGGGGCAGATGACGGCATTCTGGCTCTCGCTTGCGCGCTCTGGCAAGGCGCGACGTTGGGAAAGCTCGGATACGTAACAGGTCCTACATAAAAATCGCGAAAACTCTGATTGTTAGTAAAAAATCACGGAACCCCTGGAACCTGCCTAAACTCCAAACTGCGCGGGTCGGACAAATAATAACTGGCCCCTGAGGCGCTGCGACGCGCCTGACCCTTGTCCATTGGTTTGCACACAAAGAGAAAAAAGCTATGAAACGGATCCTTCTCGGTACTCTCTTCACCGTTGTCTCCCTCAATGCAATGGCAGAATCCCCAGGCGGCCCGAACTGCGGTTGGGGCAACATGCTGTTCGAAGGCCAACGCGGTACGCCGGCACACTTCCTCGCCTCCACCACCAACGGCACGTCCGGTAACGCCACTTTCGGCATGACTTCGGGCACCAACGGTTGCAGCACCAACAGCGCCCTGACCTACGGCGGCAAGTCCTGGATTGCCATGAACGGCATGATGAACGAGCTGTCCGAAGACATGGCCAAGGGCAATGGCGAAGCACTGACCACCTACGCGGTGGTACTGGGTGTGGCGCCAGAAGATCGCGAGCACTTCGCGGCCGTGACCCACGAACACTTCCAGCAGATCTTCAGCAAGGCTGACGTGACCGCTGACGACGTGCACAACAACACCCTCGCTGTCCTGAAAAGTGATGCACGCTTGGCGAAATACGTAACCCAAGCTTAAGCTCGACCAGCCCGCGCCTCCCCAGGCGCGGGTTTTACGTTTGGACCCGCTCCCCTTTTGGGTCTCACTTTTTCCGACTTAAGTTGCCCTTATGCTCAAACGCCTTGCCTGGATGGCACTCTTCGCCTGCGCCCCGCTGTACGCGGCCCCGCATCTTGATGATCAACGTTTGCAGCAACTGGCCAACGACCCGTTCTGGCTGTCTCTGGGCCATTACGAAGCCGGTAAAATCAGTGGCTGGCGCAGCTATGTCAGCGACCAGAAATTCTTCCTCGCCGCCGACGGCGCGCACCACCCGGATGCCGAACTCAAGGCGACCGTCGACGCGCTGTATGCGCCCGCAAGCCTGGGTGAAAAACACGCCCAATGCGTCTACCCCGCACGTACCCGCTGGCTCAAGGATCAATTGCACCTGAGCGGCCTGCCCGCCGTGGACTGCAGCGAATTCAAGCAATGGTTCAAGGACGTCGCGCCCCACAGCGCGGTGATGATCTTCCCGGCGGCCTACCTCAACAGCCCGTCGTCGATGTTCGGCCACACCCTGCTGCGCATCGACCAGGCCGACGTGCAACGAGACAACACCGCGCTGCTCAGCTACGCGATCAACTTCGGCGCGTATATCGAAGGCTCGGACAACAGCATCCTCTACGCCTGGAAAGGCCTGATGGGCGGCTATCCCGGCCTGTTTGCGCTGGTCCCCTACCAGGAAAAGCTTTCCGAGTACCGTAGCCTCGAAAACCGCGACCTGTGGGAATACCGCCTCAACCTGACCCAGGTCGAGACCGAGCGCATGGTCGAGCACGTGTGGGAGCTCAAGCAGATCAAGTTCGACTACTTCTTCTTCGACGAAAACTGCTCCTATCGCCTGCTGGAATTGCTGCAAGTCGCCCGCCCCGGCCTGCGCCTGACCGAACAGTTCCCACTGACCGCGATCCCCACCGACACGGTCAAGGCCGTCAAGGACGCCGGCCTTGTCGAGAAGATCGACTACCGCCCATCGCGCGAACGCGAGCTGCTGGAACGCGCCAAGCCCCTGGACAGCGATGAGCAGCAATGGGTGCTGAAGGTCAGCGAAGAACAGAAACACTTGCAGGACCCCGCGTTCAAAGCGCTCGCCAAAGACCGCCAAGCCCTGATCATCGACGCCGCCTACCGTCTGGGCCGCTACCGCGCCAACGGCCTGGAGCGTGACCCGGCCCGCTCCCAGCGCAGCTTCGAACTGCTGCGCGCAATCAACCAGAACCCTGCTCCGGACCTGAAGATCCAGCCGCCAGGCCTGCCGGAAAACGGCCATGAGTCACGCACCTGGCAAGCCGGCATCGGCACCCGGGGTGACAAGGCCTTTGGCGAATACGGCCTGCGCATGGCCTACCACGACCTCAACGACAACGCCGAAGGCTTCCCCCTCGGCGCGCAGATCGAAATCCTGCAAATGAAACTGCGCCAGTACGAAGGCAACCACTGGCAATTGCAGCAACTGGACCTGGCCACCATCCGCTCCCTGACCCCGCGCAACGCCTTGCTGCAACCGCTGTCCTGGCAAGTCACCGGCGGCCTGGAGCGCGTACCGGGCAAACACGACGACGAAACCCTTGTCGCCCACGTCAACGGCGGCGCCGGCGGCACCTGGCAACTGCGCGACGACATGCTCGGCTTCGCCCTCGGCACCGTGCGCGTGGAACACAACAACGACTTCAACGAGGCCATCTCCCCGGCGGCAGGGTTCAACACCGGCGTGCTGTGGAAAAACCCGCTGGGCAACCTGAGCCTGGAAGCCAGGGGGGATTTCTTTACCAATGGCGAAGTACGCCGTAGTCTCAGCCTGAACCAGCAGTGGGAATTGTCGCGCAACCTGGGCCTGCGCCTGAGTGCGCAGCGTGAGTACAGCCACCTGTCGACCCCCATCAACGAGGTGATGCTCGAAGTGAAGTGGTACCACTACTGACCCCGCCCCAAAGCCCGACACAGATCAAAAATGAGGGAGCGGGCTTGCTCGCGAATGCAGAGTATCAGCCACTTGCGTATCGACTGCCCCACCGCATTCGCGGGCAAGCCCGCTCCCACATCGGGCCCGCATCCATTCAGATACACCTAAAGGAGCTCAACCAACATGGCCGTTACCTGCACCACCCTCGAACACGTGCGCAGCAACATCGACCGCCTCGACCAGCAAATCGTCACCCTGCTGGCAGAGCGCGGCAACTATGTCTCCCAGGCCGCGCGCTTCAAAAAAGACACCGATAGCGTCAAGGCGCCCCAACGGGTTGAACAGGTCATCGCCAAGGTGCGGGACTTGTCCCACACGCTCGGCGCAAACCCGGACGTTACCGAACAGGTCTATCGCGCCATGATTGCGGCGTTTATCCAGCAGGAGCTGGCTGAGCATGCGAAGCTCGGAGAAGTCAGCTAGAAATTAGCAAATTTGTTGGCCTGCATAGAAAACCCACATGCCACATTCAACTCACTGATTAGCAAGCAAGAAATATCTAAGGGTTTTTTAGCTTTTTCGGCGAGCATCAAACTTGTTGCTGCTAAGCCTCGCTTTATACGGATTTGAGTCTAGTCTCGGGTAGCAATCAAATTGCCACCACATCTATACACGGATCCGAATAGGTAGAGGCTAAGTATGGAATTTTTTGAAAAGCTCACCAGTCTGGCAGCAAAGGTTCGGTTACAAGGCCCCGCCATTCAAACCGAAGAAGCGACAAAAAATGCTTTCGTAATGCCTTTTATCAACACGGTGCTGGGTTACGACGTGTTTGATCCACAAGAAGTGATGCCCGAATTCGTCTGTGATGTGGGTACGAAGAAAGGCGAAAAAATCGACTACGCGATCATGAAAGACGGTGAGGTCCAGATACTCATCGAATGCAAAAAAATTGGCGAATCATTGAGCATCAATCACGCATCACAGCTCTTTCGTTACTTTCATGTCACCAGCGCAAGAATCTCGATTCTCACTAACGGCCAGGTCTACCGCTTTTTTACAGACTTGGACGCCCCTAACAAAATGGACGAAAAGCCGTTTCTGGAATTGGACCTGCTAGACATTGATGAATACTCCGTTCCGGAGTTGATCAAACTCACCAAGTCGGCATTTGATGTTGATTCCATTATCAATGCCGCCGGAGAGCTGAAATACGTCAGCCAACTCAAAAAGCTCATTGGCAGCCAGGTCAGCAAACCAGAAGACGACTTTGTGAAATTCTTCGCATCCCGTGTTTACGAGGGTGTCATCACGCAGAAAGTGCGCGAGCAATTTTTCGAGCTAACACGAAAAGCGTTGGCCCAATTTTTAAATGACCAAATCAATGATCGCCTCAAGTCGGCAATGAGTGGCGTGATCCAACCGACACTGGCATCAGCCCCCATTTCGAACGGCACCCCCCCAGAGGTGCAAAATAGAGACGAGTCTGAAGAAAAAATCCTGACAACCCTGGAAGAGCTAGAGGGTTATCACATCGTTCGGGCTGTCGTGCGCTCGGTGGTCGACGCAAAACGGATTGTCCAGCGAGATACCCAAAGCTATTTTGGGATATTGCTGGACGATAACAATCGCAAGCCGATTTGCCGCCTGCACTTCAATCGCAGTCAGAAATACCTCGGTGTTTTCGACGAAGAAAAAAACGAGACCCGCCACGCAATCTCGTCCATCGATGAGATTTACGAGTACGCGGATCAACTGAAAAAAACAGTGGGTTACTACGACTGACCCCGCTCTTAAGCCCAACAAAGGCCAAAATGTATGAGGGGACAAGTCCCCTCCTACATTTACCCCGCGCCCAACAGCCTTCTCACCTCCCTTTCACACCCCCCCGACAATTCCCTATCTAGACTTATCCCCATCAGCCGGTAAGCGGCCAGGGAGTTCGTCATGTGGCGGTATGCGGTATTGCTATGCGCGGTGGTGTGGTTGTCGGGTTGCCAGTCGACCCATCAGGAGTTATTGGCCAAGGGCTACCCCCCAGCCTTTGCCGATGGCTTTGACGACGGCTGCAGCAGCGGGCGGCAAGCGGCCGGGGTGATCAGTGGGGAGTTTCGCAAGAACGTCCCGCGTTATCTGAAGGATCGCGAGTACGCCGAAGGCTGGGAGGACGGCTTCCGCCAGTGCAAGGCCATGCGTGAGAACGAAGAGTTGCGCGACTACAAGGACAATCACTGGGACGACCGTGAGCGCGCCTGGCAGCATGAGAAGGACCGCGACGCCGCCAAGGCCTATCGTTCGCAATAGGTCGCTTTCAGACATCCACTGAAACTAAAGCGCGGCGAACATGGCCGAAACTCCATTGAGGGAGACTGTCATGAGCCGAGCTTTTGTAAATGAGGACAACGCCGCCGCCCAGGCTGACCAGCCGGTGGAGCGTCACGTCAGTGATCAGCCCAACCGTGTGACTGCGCAGGGGTTGGCGCAGTTGCAGGCCAAAGTCGCGCAATTGCAGCACGACTACAGCGTCGAATCCGCCAAAGATGATAAACAGCGCCAGGCCGACCTTGAGCGGGACCTGCGTTACTTCAACCAGCGGGTGCAGAGCGCCCAAGTCGTAGCGCCGGCCACTTCCACCGAAAAGGTGCAGATCGGCAGCTGGGTGACCTTCGCCAATGAGCAAGACGTGCAGCAGCGCATTCAGTTGGTCGGTGAAGACCAGGCCGACGCTGCGGCAGGCCTGATCAACTGGGGTTCGCCCCTGGGCCGCGCATTGCTCGGGGCCCAGGTGGGGGACGAGGTGCTGTGGAAGCGCCCCGTCGGCGATCAGTTGATCGAAGTGTTGCGCATCGACCCCGAGGTTTAGACGATGCCTTGGGCCAGCATCGCGTCGGCGACTTTGACGAAACCGGCGATGTTCGCGCCCTTGACGTAGTTGATCCGGCCGTTTTCTTCGCCGTAGTGCACGCACGCATGGTGGATCGACTGCATGATGTTGTGCAGCTTGCTGTCCACTTCACCGGCCGTCCACAGCAGGCGCATGGCGTTCTGCGACATTTCCAGGCCGCTGACGGCCACGCCACCGGCATTGGAGGCTTTGCCCGGCGCGAACAGGATGCCCGCCTCGATGAACAGATCCACGGCCGCCAGCGTCGTCGGCATGTTGGCGCCTTCGGCTACGCAAATGCAGCCATTGCGCAGCAGGGTGCGCGCCGCATCGGCGTCGAGTTCGTTCTGGGTCGCGCAGGGCAGTGCAATATCGCAGGCCAGCTCCCACGGCGTCTGGCCCTTGCGGAATTCCAGGCCGAAACGCTCGGCCAGCTCACTGATGCGCCCGCGTTGCACGTTTTTCAGTTCCAGCAGCGCCGACCACTGTTCTTCGGTCAAGCCGCTTTCGGCATACAGCGTGCCTTCGGAGTCGGACAGGGAAATCACTTTGCCACCCAGGTCCATGACCTTGCGCGCCGCGTATTGCGCCACGTTGCCGGAACCGGACACCGCCACGCGCTTGCCTTCAACCCGCAGGCCGTCGCGCTTGAGCATCTCTTCGGCGAAGTACACGCAACCGAAACCGGTGGCTTCCGGACGGATCAGGCTGCCGCCATAGGTCATGCCCTTGCCGGTCAGTACGGAGGTGAACTGGTTGCTCAGGCGCTTGTACTGCCCAAACAGGAAACCGATCTCGCGGGCGCCCACGCCAATATCGCCGGCCGGCACGTCGACGTCGGCGCCGATGTGACGGTACAGCTCGCTCATGAACGACTGGCAGAAACGCATGACTTCGGCGTCGCTCTTGCCCTTGGGGTCGAAGTCCGAACCGCCTTTACCGCCGCCCATGGGCAGCGAGGTCAGGGAGTTCTTGAAGGTCTGTTCGAAGGCGAGGAATTTCAGCACGCCCAGGTTCACCGACGGGTGGAAGCGCAGGCCGCCCTTGTACGGGCCGATGGCGCTGTTCATCTGGATGCGGAAACCGCGATTGACCTGGACCTTGCCATGATCATCGACCCACGACACCCGGAAGGTAATCGCGCGTTCCGGCTCGCAGATGCGCTCCAGGATGCCCGAGGTCAGGTAGTGGGGATTGGCTTCGAGAAACGGCCACAGGCTGCGTAGGACTTCTTCTACAGCCTGGTGGAATTCTGGCTGGTCCGGGTCGCGTTTCTTGAGTCGGGCAAGGAAGGATTCGACGGATTCGATCATGAAAAGTCTCGGCAAATTGATTGTTTTTAAATGAGATTGAGCCGGACTTTATCAATTCATGTCGCACTGCGACAGGGCAAAATGTCGCTTTTGTGAATTTAAATGGTGCATTGGATATAAATAAACCTGAAAAACAGGTTTTTTTTGCACCTTAAAAGGGATTACCAACCCAAGCAATGCACCAACAAATAAACAGCCTTCGCAGGCAAGCCAGCTCCCACATTTGACCGAGTACATCCGCAGCGACGCGGTCGAATGTGGGAGCTGGCTTGCCTGCGATGAATGCACCTCGGTCCTACAGAAAAACACAAAAAAAACGGAGCCCGAAGGCTCCGCTCTTTCACACCACCAACCCGAATCAGGCCAGTTTTTTGTGACGCACGCGGTGCGGCTGGGCAGCGGCTTCGCCCAAGCGCTTCTTACGGTCGGCTTCGTACTCGGTGTAGTTGCCTTCGAAGAACACCGCCTGGGAGTCGTCTTCGTACGCCAGGATGTGCGTCGCGACGCGGTCAAGGAACCACCGATCGTGAGAGATCACAATGGCGGCGCCCGGGAAGTCCAGCAGGGCTTCTTCCAGGGAACGCAGGGTTTCAACGTCAAGGTCGTTGGACGGTTCGTCGAGCAGCAGGACGTTGCCGCCCTCTTTGAGGGTCAGGGCCAGGTGCAAGCGACCGCGCTCACCACCGGACAGGTCCTTGACGAACTTCTGCTGGTCGCCGCCCTTGAAGTTAAAACGGCCGACGTAGGTGCGCGACGGGATTTCATAGTTGCCGATACGGATCTGGTCGGAACCGTCGGAAATCTGCTGGAACACCGTCTTGCTGCCGTCGAGGTCTTCACGGCTCTGGTCCACACAGGCCAGTTGCACGGTTTCGCCGATCTCGATGCTGCCGGAGTCCGGGGTTTCCTTGCCCATCAGCATGCGGAACAGTGTGGATTTACCCGCACCGTTACCACCGATAACGCCGACGATCGCGCCTTTTGGCATGGAGAACGACAGGTTATCGATCAACACGCGGTCGCCATAGCCTTTGGAAACGTTCTTGAACTCGATGACCTTGTCACCCAGGCGCGGGCCGGCCGGGATGTAGATCTCGTTGGTTTCCGAACGCTTCTGGAATTCCTGCGATTGCATTTCTTCGAAGCGTTGCAGACGCGCCTTGGACTTGGACTGGCGGGCCTTGGCGCCTTTGCGCACCCACTCCAGTTCTTCCTTCATGGCTTTTTCGTGGGCCGATTGCTGCTTGGATTCGGCGGCCAGACGGTCGGACTTGGCTTCCAGCCAACCGGAGTAGTTGCCCTCGTAAGGGATACCGGCGCCACGGTCGAGCTCGAGGATCCAGCCGGCAACGTTGTCCAGGAAGTAACGGTCGTGCGTGATCGCAACCACGGTGCCTGGGAAGTCGTGAAGGAAATGTTCCAACCAGGCGACGGAATCGGCGTCCAAGTGGTTGGTGGGTTCGTCGAGCAGCAGCATGTCGGGGGCCGACAGCAGCAGGCGGCACAGGGCCACACGACGCTTCTCGCCACCGGACAGGTGTTCGACCTTGGCGTCCCACGCCGGCAGGCGCAGCGCGTCGGCGGCGACTTCCAGCTGGCGCTCAAGGTTGTGACCGTCGCCAGCCTGCAGGATGGCCTCGAGCTTGGCCTGTTCGGCGGCCAGCTTGTCGAAGTCGGCATCCGGCTCGGCGTAGGCGGCGTAGACCTCGTCCAGGCGCGCCTGGGCGTTCTTGATCACGGCGACGGCTTCTTCAACCACTTCACGCACGGTCTTGGTCGGGTCCAGGATCGGCTCTTGCGGCAGGTAACCGATGTTCAGGTCGGGCATCGGGCGGGCTTCGCCTTCGAACTCGGTGTCGACGCCGGCCATGATTTTCAGCAGTGTGGACTTACCCGAACCGTTGAGGCCGAGCACGCCGATCTTGGCGCCGGGGAAGAAGGACAGCGAAATGTTTTTCAGGATTTCCCGCTTCGGCGGAACTACTTTTCCCAGCCGATGCATGGTGAAGACGTATTGAGCCATGGTAAACCTAGCGTCAGTGACTGATGAATTAATGCGGGCGAAGCCCGTGCCAGGCCATGCGCCGCGCGGGCCGTTGACGGTAATCAATGCCTGCGTGCGGAAAGAGCCTGAATGTCTGGGGCTGGAACGCCCCCGCGTAACCGGCAAAGCTACCTGAATGCGCCTGGCCAGTCCAGCCAAGCGGGGCTGGCACTTTGCCACAACTCAAGGCATGCTAGCCGCCCTTCGGCGTCCGGCTTATAGTGCGTGTCGCACGCCAGTCCAGCCAACCCGCAGGATCACAGCTTGTCCAAAGTCACGCCGCCTACTCCCCTACGCGCCGCTCATATCGCGCCGGGAGCGCCCCTGCATGGCACCTTGAAAGGCGCGTTGGCGACGCTCGTCCTTTTGTTGCTCGCGCTTTTGTTCTGGCAACTGCTGGACCAGTTGCAGCAAAACCAGAAAAACCAGCAGCAATACACCATCGACTACAGCGCCGACCTGGCCGAGCAGATCAGCCTGAACATGGCCCTGAGCGCAAAAATCGCCCTGAACCTGCTACCGATGGTCGAGCCGCCGCGCAACAGCGAACAGCAGCAGGCCCTGGTGCATACGTTGCAGCGCTCCCTGCCGGAGTTGCGCAGCATCGCCTTGCTGGCCCCCAGCGGCGCAATGATCAGCGACAGCGCCAGTGACAGCCAGGATGCGGCCTGGCTCGAAGAGCTGGTGCAACGCAGCCATTCCCAGCCTTACTACCTGAGCAACAGCAACGACGGCACGATCATCTATCTGTTGCTGCACCAGCCAACTGGCGGCTCGCGGGTGTATTGGGTGTTGCGCCTGGCGCCCGCCTACCTGGTCAACCTGACTCGCCAGGATGGCCAGGGCCAGCGACCGACGTGGGCTATCGAGAACCGCATCAATCACCGCGTGGTCGGCCGTGACAGCGGCATGCCGGCGCAATGGGCCGTGGCGCTGACCCCGGACGAATTGAATAAAAGTGTACTCATCACCCCCCTGAGCAAAAGCGACTGGCAATTGCGCGGCCTGTTCGACCGCAATGCCGTGCTGGAAGAACTGCTGCCCGCCTTCATCGGCAAGTGCCTGCTCGGCCTCGCGTTCTCGCTGATCCCGGTATTCGTGCTGGTCAACATGCGCCGCCGCCAGCGCCAGGTGCATGAAGGTCGGCGGCGCTACCAGGATATTTTCGAGGGCACCGGCGTGGCCCTGTGCGTGCTGGACCTGTCGGGACTGAACACGTTCTTTGACAAGGCCAGGCTGCAAACCCGCGAACAATTGCACGACTGGCTGCAAGGCAACCGCGAACAGCGCCAGCAACTGCTCAGGGAACTGCGCATCACCGAGGTCAACCAGGTCGCAGTGCGCTTGCTCAACGTCGGCTCGTGCGAGGAAGCCTGGGAGCGCCTGATCGATGACTGCCCGCACAACGCCACGGCCATCGGCTACCAGGTGCTGGAAGCGGTGCTGACCCAGCAGAAGCAGTTGGAGCTGGAAATCCACCTCAACGATGTCGCCGGCAATGACCAATACCTGTGGCTGGTGATGCGCCTGCCGGAGCAGCAGGACGACTTCAAGGCGGTGATCCTGAGCATCAGCGACATCACCAGCCGCAAGCTGATCGAGCTGTCACTGGTGGAACGCGAGAGTTTCTGGTCGGACGTGGTCCGCACCGTGCCCGACCACCTGTATGTGCAGGACGTAATCAGCCAGCGCATGATTTTCAGCAACCATCACCTGGGCCACACCCTCGGCTACAACAAAGCCGAACTGCTGCAAATGGGCGAGTATTTCTGGGAAATCCTGCTGCACCCCGAAGACGCCGAGCGCTACCACGACTTGCGCCAACAACAGCGCCAGGCCAGTTATTCGACCCAGTTGCAATGCCAGTTACGCTTCCGCCACCGCAACAACCAGTGGCGCCGCTTCGAAATTCGCGAGCAGGCCCTGGCGCGGGACAAGGCGGCGCAGGTCACGCGGATCATCGGCGTGGCCAAGGACATCACCGACCAGATCGAAGCCAGTGAATCCCTGCGCGACAGCGAGCAGCGCTACCGCATGCTCGCCGAAAGCATCAGCGACGTGATCTGCTCCACCGACAGCCAACTGGCCCTCAACTACATCAGCCCGTCGGTCAACGCGGTGCTGGGCTACAACGTGGACTGGGTGTTCAAGAACGGCTGGCAGTCGATCATCGCCAACCCGCAGCAACTGACCGGCATCTACAGCCTGGTGGAACAGGTCAGCCGCGCCCTCGGTGATACCGACGCACTGGCCAGGCTGCGCGACGAAGCGCGGACCCAGCTGTTCCTGTTCGATTGCCTGCGCGCCGACGGGCGCAAAGTGCCGATCGAATTGCGCCTGGTGCTGGTGTGGGATGAACACGGCACGTTCGAAGGCATCCTTGGCGTCGGCCGCGACATCAGCCAGCAACGCCGCGCCGAGAAAGACCTGCGCATGGCGGCCACGGTATTCGAACACTCCACCTCGGCGATCCTGATCACCGACCCGGCCGGCTATATCGTCCAGGCCAACGACGCATTCACCCGCGTCAGCGGCTACAGCGTGGCCGACGTGCTCGACCAGTTGCCGAACATGCTCACCGTCGACGAACAGCAAGAAGCCCATCTGCGCTACGTCCTCAAGCAGTTGCACCAGCACAGCACCTGGGAAGGCGAAGTGTGGCTCAAGCGCCGCAACGGCGAGCATTACCCGGCCTGGGTCGGCATTACCGCCGTGTTCGACGACGAAGGCGACCTGGCCAGCTACGTGTGCTTCTTCAGCGACATCAGCGAGCGCAAGGCCAGTGAGCAGCGTATCCACCGCCTGGCCTACTACGACGCCCTGACCCACCTGCCCAACCGCACGCTGTTCCAGGACCGCCTGCACACCGCGTTGCAATCGGCCGAACGGCAGAAGTCGTGGGTCGTGCTGATGTTCCTCGACCTCGACCGCTTCAAGCCGATCAACGATTCCCTGGGCCACGCCGCCGGCGACCGCATGCTCAAGGAAATGGCCACGCGCCTGCTTGGCTGCGTCGCCGAAGACGACACCGTGGCGCGCATGGGTGGCGACGAGTTCACCTTGCTGCTGCAACCGCGCATCAGCCGCGAAATGGCACTGAACCGCGCGATCCACGTGGCCGAACAGATCCTCGCCAGCCTGGTGAAGCCGTTTGTGCTCGAAGGCCGCGAATTCTTCGTCACCGCCAGTATCGGCATTGCCCTCAGCCCGCAGGACGGCAACGAGCTGAGCCAACTGATGAAAAACGCCGACACGGCGATGTATCACGCCAAGGAACGCGGCAAGAACAACTTCCAGTTCTACCAGGCCGACATGAACGCCAGCGCCCTGGAGCGCCTGGAGCTGGAAAGCGACCTGCGCCATGCCCTGGACCAGAACGAGTTCGTGCTCTATTACCAGCCGCAGTTCAGCGGCGACGGCAAGCGCCTGACCGGCGCCGAAGCCTTGCTGCGCTGGCGTCATCCGCGTCGCGGGCTGGTGCCGCCGGGGGACTTCATCCCGGTGCTGGAGGAGTTGGGCCTGGTGGTGGATGTGGGCGACTGGGTAATCAGCGAGGCGTGCCGCCAGCTCAAGACCTGGCACCAGAACAAGGTGCGCGTGCCGAAAGTCTCGGTGAACATCTCGGCGCGGCAGTTCTCCGACGGCCAGTTGGGCGAACGCATCGCCAGCATCCTGGAAGACACCGGCCTGCCCCCGGCGTGCCTGGAACTGGAGCTGACCGAAAGCATCCTTATGCGCGAAGTCAACGAAGCCCTGCACATCCTCGACGGCCTGAAAAACCTGGGCCTGAGCATTGCGGTCGACGACTTCGGCACGGGTTACTCGTCGCTCAACTACCTCAAGCAATTCCCCATCGACGTGCTGAAGATCGACCGCACCTTTGTCGACGGCCTGCCGTCTGGCGAACAGGACGCCCAGATCGCCCGCGCCATTATCGCCATGGCCCACAGCCTGAACCTGGCGGTGATCGCCGAAGGCGTGGAAACCCATGAGCAACTCGACTTCCTGCGTGAGCATGGTTGCGATGAAGTGCAGGGCTACCTGTTTGGACGGCCGATGCCGGCGAGCCGGTTTGAAGCGCAGTTCAGCAATGATGCGCTGTTCATGTTCGACTGAGACTTTGTGGTGAGGCTGCTGGCCTCTTCGCGAGCAAGCCCGCTCCCACATTCGTCCGCATTTCAAAGTTGGAACTCGGTCAAATGTGGGAGCGGGCTTGCTCGCGAAGAGGCCCTCACAGCCACCGCCCATCCCCAGATGAGCCCCACTTGTCCGCGACATGACGTCCTTTCATATGCCATCTAAAAGCGGTTGGGTTAGAATGCCCTCCTTTTCTGCCCCCGATCCTTGAGGACCGCCATGTTCAGCCGTGATTTGACTATTGCCAAGTACGACGCCGATCTCTTCGCCGCCATGGAGCAAGAAGCCGTGCGCCAGGAAGAGCACATCGAGCTGATCGCTTCGGAAAACTACACCAGCCCAGCGGTCATGGAGGCTCAGGGTTCGGTTCTGACCAACAAGTACGCCGAAGGCTATCCAGGCAAGCGCTACTACGGTGGTTGCGAGTACGTCGACGTGGTTGAGCAACTGGCCATCGACCGTGCAAAAGAACTGTTCGGCGCCGATTACGCCAACGTCCAGCCGCATGCCGGTTCCCAAGCCAACAGCGCCGTGTACCTGGCCCTGCTGCAAGCGGGCGACACCATCCTGGGCATGAGCCTGGCCCACGGCGGTCACCTGACCCACGGTGCCACTGTTTCTTCCTCCGGCAAGCTGTACAACGCCGTTCAATACGGTATCGATGGCAACGGCCTGATCGACTACGACGAAGTCGAGCGCCTGGCTGTTGAACACAAGCCAAAAATGATCGTGGCCGGTTTCTCTGCCTACTCGCAGATCCTGGACTTCCCACGCTTCCGCGCTATCGCCGACAAGGTTGGCGCCTACCTGTTCGTCGACATGGCCCACGTGGCCGGTCTGGTCGCCGCTGGCGTCTACCCGAACCCGGTGCCTTTCGCTGACGTGGTCACCACCACTACCCACAAGACCCTGCGCGGTCCACGTGGCGGCCTGATCCTGGCTCGCGCCAACGCCGACATCGAGAAGAAGCTGAACTCCGCCGTATTCCCGGGCGCCCAGGGCGGCCCGCTGGAGCACGTGATCGCGGCCAAGGCGATCTGCTTCAAGGAAGCCTTGCAGCCTGAGTTCAAGGTCTACCAGCAACAAGTGGTCAAGAACGCCCAGGCCATGGCCAGCGTGTTCATCGAGCGCGGTTTTGACGTGGTTTCCGGCGGTACTGAAAACCACCTGTTCCTGCTGTCGCTGATCAAGCAGGAAATCTCCGGTAAAGATGCTGACGCTGCCCTGGGCAAAGCCTTCATCACCGTGAACAAAAACTCCGTGCCGAACGACCCACGTTCGCCGTTCGTCACTTCCGGCCTGCGCTTCGGCACCCCGGCTGTGACCACTCGTGGCTTCAAGGAAGCAGAGTGCAAGGAACTGGCCGGCTGGATCTGCGACATCCTGGCAGATCTTTCCAACGAAGCCGTGATCGACGCGGTACGTGAGAAGGTCAAGGCCATCTGCAAGAAGCTGCCGGTGTACGGCGCTTGATTGCAGTTGCTTGAATGAAAAGCCCGGCTCAAGAGCCGGGCTTTTTTATGGGCAAAATTTGAGTTGAAATGCAATCAATGTGGGAGCGGGCTTGCTCGCGAAAGCAGTGGTTCAGTCAGCACATGTATCCACTGAAAGACCGCTTTCGCGAGCAAGCCCGCTCCCACATTTTTTGATCGTATTTCAATTCAGGATTGGTAAACCCGTGCAAATCCTTCGCGGATTTTGTCTTCCGGTAACTCATCGGCAATAAACACAATCACACTCTCGCGCGCCTCGTCCTCTTCCCACTCCGTGTCCCAATCAAAGCCGTAGAGCTTGAGCACACCCTGGAACACCATGCGCCGGTCTTCACCGGCAATATTCAGCACGCCCTTGTAACGCAACAGCTGCTTACCGTGGTCTTCCAGCAGTTCATTCATGAACTCGCTGAGGCGATCGATATCCAGCGGCTGGTCGGTGCGCAGCACCAGGCTGGAGATACGGTCGATGGACGGCGCAGCGCGCACCGGGCGCAGGCTCATGCCGGCGTTGAGGTTGAAGCCGCGCACATCGAGCAATTCGGCCAGGTCGATGGTGCCGTGATCGACCACCCGAATCGGCGCCCGACGGTTGATGCGGGTCAGGCGTTCGCTGAGGGCGTCAAAGGTGGCGTCATCCACCAGATCGCGCTTGCTCACCAGCAGGCGATCGGCAAAGCCGATCTGGGCCTGGGCGATGGTCTGGGTCAGGTGGTGCTCGGCGTGGGCCGCGTCCACCAGGGTGATGATGCCGTCGAGGATGTAGCGCTCACGCAGTTCCTCGTCGATGAAAAAGGTCTGTGCCACCGGCGCCGGGTCGGCCAGGCCGGTGGTCTCGATCACCAGGCGGTCGAAGGCAATTTCGCCGCTGTCCAGGCGTTCGAGCAGCAGGTACAAGGCCTTGCTCAGGTCGGTGTGGATGGTGCAGCACACGCAGCCGTTGGACAGGGTCATGACTTGCACCGGCTCATCGCCCAACAGTTGGGTGTCGATACCGGCATCACTGAATTCGTTTTCGATCACGGCGATTTTCAGGCCGTGCTCGGCTTTGAGCAGGTGACGCAGCAAGGTGGTCTTGCCGGCGCCGAGGAAGCCACTGAGGATGGTTACGGGGATGGGAGAGGACAAAGACAGTTCTCCTTATAACTGAAGGAACACAAAACAAATGTGGGAGCGGGCCTGCTCGCGAAAGCAATGTGTCAGCCAGCACATACATCAACTGACAAACCGCTTTCGCGAGCAAGCCCGCTCCCACATGGGATCACCGCCAGCCCGGGCTACCGGGTCAACAGCACTTGGGCCCACCCTTGCCACCGTAACGGGCTTCCTGGCGTTCCCGGAAGAACGCCTTGTAGTCCATCACCGGTTTGTCCGGGTGCTTGGTTTGCATATGCTCGACGTACGTGTCGTAGTCGGGCATGCCGACCATCAGGCGCGCGGCCTGACCGAGGTATTTACCGAGGCGACTGATGTCATTGAACATGGCTGCAATCCTCTATCACGCGTCCGGCAGGGCCTGGAACGGGGCTTCTTTATCCGTACGCTCTTTGTTGCCCCAGGCGGCTACGCCGACCTTGAGCGCATAGAACAGGATGCTGAACACCACGAACAGGAACATCGCCGTCAGCGTTGCGTTGGTGTACGCGTTGTAGATCACGTGCTGCATCTGGTCGATGTTCTTCGCCGGGGCGAGGATCTGGCCATTGGCCAATGCATCGCTGTACTTCTTCGCCAGCGACAGGAAGCCGATCGCCGGGTTGGCGTCGAACAGCTTGATGAAGCCTGCGGTAGTGGTGCAGATCAGCAGCCAGACTGCCGGCAGCATGGTCACCCAGATGTAGCGTTGGCGTTTCATTTTGATCAGCACGACGGTCGCCAGCATCAGCGCGATACCCGCGAGCATCTGGTTGGAGATACCAAACAGCGGCCACAAGGTGTTGATGCCGCCCAGTGGGTCGATCACGCCTTGGTACAGCAGGTAACCCCACATGGCCACGCAACCGGCAGTCGCGATCAGGTTGGCGGTCCACGATTCGGTGCGTTTGAGCGAAGGCACGAAGGAGCCGAGCAGGTCCTGCAACATGAAGCGACCGGCGCGGGTACCGGCGTCAACCGCCGTCAGGATGAACAGCGCTTCGAACAGGATCGCGAAGTGATACCAGAACGCCATGGTGTTTTCACCCGGCAGCACACTGTGCAGGATCTGCGCGATACCCACGGCCAGGGTCGGCGCACCACCGGCTCGAGCCAGGATGGTGGTTTCACCGATGTCATGGGCGACGGCTTGCAGCGCCTCCGGGGTAATCGCAAAACCCCAGCTGCTGACGGTTTGCGCAACGGCAACGACATCGGCACCGACCACGGCGGCCGGGCTGTTCATGGCGAAGTACACGCCAGGCTCGATTACCGAAGCCGCAACCATCGCCATGATGGCCACGAACGACTCCATCAACATACCGCCGTAACCGATGTAGCGGGCGTTGGTTTCGTTATCCAGCAGCTTGGGCGTGGTGCCCGAGGAGATCAGCGCGTGGAAACCCGAGACCGCGCCACAGGCAATGGTGATGAACAGGAACGGGAACAGGCCGCCCTTCCACACCGGGCCGGTGCCGTCGATGAACTGGGTCAGCGCGGGCATTTTCAGCTCTGGCATGGTGACCAGGATGCCGATGGCCAGGGCGATGATGGTGCCGATTTTCAGGAAGGTCGACAGGTAGTCACGCGGCGCCAGGATCAGCCATACCGGCAGTACCGCCGCGACGAAACCGTAGCCGATCAGCATCCAGGTGATTTGAATGCCGGTGAAGGTGAAGGCCTTGGCCCACACCGGGTCAGCGGCAATCTGCCCGCCCAGCCAGATCGAACCCAGCAGCAACAGCACGCCGATGATCGAGATTTCACCAATGCGGCCCGGGCGGATGTAGCGCATGTACACGCCCATGAACATCGCGATCGGGATGGTCGCCATCACCGTGAAGATACCCCACGGGCTCTCGGCCAGGGCCTTGACCACGATCAGCGCCAGCACCGCAAGGATGATGATCATGATCAGGAAGCAGCCGAACAGCGCGATAGTCCCCGGAATGCGGCCCATCTCTTCGCGGACCATATCCCCCAGGGAACGGCCGTTGCGCCGAGTGGACAGGAACAGGACCATGAAGTCCTGCACCGCGCCGGCCAGTACCACACCGGCAATCAGCCAGAGCGTGCCGGGCAGGTAGCCCATTTGTGCCGCCAGCACCGGGCCGACCAAGGGGCCTGCACCGGCAATCGCCGCAAAGTGGTGACCGAAAAGGATATGTTTGTTGGTCGGCACATAGTCCAGACCGTCGTTGTTGATCACTGCGGGGGTGGCCCGCCGTGGATCGAGTTGCATCACGTTATTCGCGATGAACAGGCTGTAGTAGCGGTATGCAACCAGGTAGATGGCCACAGCAGCGACCACAATCCACAAGGCGTTGATCGCCTCGCCGCGGCGCAAGGCCACTACGCCAAGGGCGCACGCTCCTACGATTGCCAGCACCAGCCAGGGTAGGTGGCGTAGCAGGCTATTATTATTTTTCATTTTTATATTCCAGCCAGGGTGGACAGAAAGGACAGCCGCTCCGAGTTTAGCGCTGTTGGCTTTAAAGACCACCCCCCTACGTTGGTCTAGAGCCTTCAGCGGGCAAAAAAAGCAGAAATACCAGCCCAATAATGGCGCAGGGCTACAATCCTTCTATCTCCAGAGGGCTTCACCATGACCGAGCAACCGTCTGACCGCCGCCGTTTCCGCAGGATCGCCTTTGACGCCAAGACTGAACTGCGGCAGAACGGCCGGGAATGGCCAGTGCAATTGGTGGATCTGTCGCTAAAGGGGCTGTTGGTACAACGGCCCGAGGACTGGAAGGGCAACAAAGCGTTGCCTTTCGACGTCGACATACGCCTGGACCCCAAGGCCCATATCAAGATGCAGGTACGACTGGCCCATGATGATCGCGGCCAGTTGGGCTTTGTGTGCAAAGACATCGACCTGGAGTCGATCAGCCACCTGCGGCGGCTGATCGAGTTGAATCTGGGCGACCAGGAAGAGTTGGAGCGGGAGCTGGGGGCGCTGCTGGAGGTGTGAGGGCTCAGGGAAATGCCGTACGTGCCGGGAAGTCGCTTTCCGTGTCCCAGTAACCCGCTTTCTGCGTGGATGCCCCATGCCACTGCCCCCCTACCCAACGGTAGGTCTGGTAGCGCGTGGCAAAATCATCGTCACCGTCGCCGTCCATGAATGACGAGACTTGCAAGAGTTCATCCGCACCGCCGCCAGCAGGCGTCGAAACCTTCCAGGCCGCCTTGCCGGTGCTGGCCAGGATAAGTGGCTTGAGTTTGCCATCCGCGTCCTGGTAGCCCACCGGCTCCAGTTGCTGCTTGGCAGGCAGCAACAATTGCGTGGCCGGGCCGCTGTAGCTGCCCATAGGGGCGGTCTGGTCGATGGTCAAAAAATACACAGGCTCCGGCTGCCCGTTGAGCGCGGCTTTCTTGACCTTGGCCAGCGGGTAGCCGAGGTCCTTGTGCGCTATCACCGCGCCGGAGGCCGACACCAACCGCACCTGGGCCTCTCGCAACGGGTTTTCAACCAGATCACCGGGCTCGTCGAACGAGTCTTCATCCAGCCCGCTGCCCCAGCTGTCCTTGTGCAATTGGGCGCTGATGCGCTGGTCTTCCAGCACCTGCAAGCTGCTGCCCTCTTGGGTGACCAGCGTTTGTGCCAGCCGATACCCCGCTGGCACGTCGGCCCGCGCCATGGCGGGCAATCCGGCCAAGGTCATGAACAGGGCAAGCGCGCCCCAGCGATTCATTCGTTGCATGACGCCTATCCCTGAGTTATTCAAAAAGTGCATCCAATGCCTGTTCCAGGCGGGTCACCCCAATAATCTGTATCCCCGGTGGCGACTCCTTCGGCGCGTTGCCCTTGGGTACGATCGCACGCTTGAAGCCGTGCTTGGCGGCTTCCTTCAAGCGCTCCTGGCCACTTGGGACGGGCCGCACTTCGCCAGACAGGCCCACCTCACCAAACACCAACAGGTCGTGAGGCAACGGCCGGTTACGCAAACTGGACATCACCGCCGCCATCAACGCCAGGTCAGACGCGGTCTCCAGCACCTTGACCCCGCCCACCACGTTGAGGAACACATCCTGGTCGTGGGTCGGAATGCCGCCGTGCCGGTGCAATACCGCCAGCAGCATGGCCAAGCGGTTCTGATCCAGGCCCAGCGTGACACGCCGGGGGTTGGCCAGATGACTGTCATCCACCAGCGCCTGCACCTCCACCAACATCGGCCGGGTGCCTTCCCACGTCGCCATCACCACACTGCCCGGGACTTCTTCCTGGGCACGGGTCAGAAAAATCGCGGAGGGGTTGGAGACTTCTTTCAGCCCCCGGTCGGTCATGGCAAATACACCCAACTCGTTCACCGCACCGAAGCGGTTCTTCACCGCCCGCAGCAAACGCAGGCGGCCGTCGGATTCGCCCTCGAAATACAACACGGTGTCGACCATATGCTCCAACACCCGTGGCCCGGCCAGTGCGCCTTCCTTGGTCACGTGGCCCACCAGGAAGATCGCTGTGCCGCTCTGCTTGGCATAACGCACCAGCAGCGCCGCACTCTCGCGCACCTGGGACACGCCGCCCGGTGCCGATTGCAGTTGCTCGGTGAAAATGGTCTGGATCGAGTCGATCACCATGACCTTGGGCTTTTCGATACGCGCCGTGGCGATGATGCTTTCGATGCAGGTTTCGGTCATCACCCGCAGTTGGTCCTGGGGCAAACCCAGGCGACGGGCGCGCATGGCCACTTGTTGCTGGGATTCTTCGCCGGTGACATACAGCGCCGGCATGCGGCTGGCGATGCTGCACAGGGTTTGCAGCAGGATGGTCGATTTGCCGATGCCGGGATCGCCGCCGATCAACACGACCGAGCCGTCCACCAGGCCGCCGCCGAGCACGCGGTCCAGTTCGCCGGACGCGGTGGAAAAACGCGGGATCTCTTCGACGCTGACTTCGGCCAGGGTCTTGATCTGCGCCTGTTGCCCGGTCCAGCCCGCACGACCGGTGGGGGCTGCCGCGCCGCCGCTTTCGATCATGGTTTCGGTGAGGGTGTTCCACGCACCGCATTCACCGCACTGGCCGGCCCATTTGGGAAAGGTCGCGCCGCACTCCGTGCAGCCGTACATGCGCTTGGCCTTTGCCATATGAGAACCTCCAACCGAAAAACCGCGATGATAGCTCAGCGCGGCGTCGGGGTCCGGATTTCACCGTCAGCCAATCGTGAAGCACTGTTGCCGGCCGGGTCTTCAGCGTTGAGGTCGGCGCCCTTGGCTTTGAGCGCGTCCAGCAACTCGATGCGCTTGAACAGCCCGGCGTACATCGCCGCCGTCTGCCCGGCGCCGTTGCGTTGGTCGGGGTTGCAGTCGGTGGCCAGCAGACGCTGGGCGATTTTCAGTTCGCCCTTGAAGATCGCGCCCATCAGCGCGGTGTTGCCGCGGTTGTCCTGCACGCAGGCGTCGGCGCCAGCCTCGAGCAGGCGCTCCACAAACGGTGCCTGGCCGTGATAGGCGGCGAGGATCAGCGCGGTGTAGCCCTTGTCGTCCCGGGTGTTGAGGCTGTAGCCGGAGTCGATAAACGTGTTGAGCATGTCGAGGTCGCCACGGCGGGCGGCGTCGAAATAGTAGTCCTGCAACTGCGCCTTGAGCGCCGCCGGGTCAGGGGACTCGGCCTGGGCGACAAAGGCCAGCATGGCCATCAGCAGGCCGATAGAAATACGCATGGGTGTTCTCCTGCCAAAGGTCGACGCCCGCTCACGGGCGCCGACCACAACCAACGGATCAGTCAGTCAGTTTTTCTGCCAGCGCCTTCACGCGCGCCAAGTCACCCTTGGCGACCTTGGCCACGCCGGTGCCGTACTCCGGATCAGCCTTGTAGAGGAACGACAGGATGATGTGCTTGCTCTCGTCATCGGTGGTGGCCAGGGAGCCGCCGAAGTTGTCGATCAAGTCCTGACGCTCTTTCTTGCTGTAGGAACGGTACAAATCGCCGGCCTGCTTGAAGTTCTGCTCACGCTGGATCTTCGCCTGCTGGGTGCTGCCCACCAGCGCCGACTGGCTGTAGCGCGCGGTTTGCGGCTCTTGCCGCGGCTCGAGGCGGCTTGGCTGATAGTTCACGCCGCTGCTGGTCTTGCCAAGGTTCATCGCCCCATCCTGGTTACCGTTGTTGACGGCCACCCGTGGCGCGTTGATCGGCAGTTGCAGGGCATTGGCGCCCAGGCGGTACATTTGGGTGTCGGCGTAGGAGAACACCCGGCCTTGCAGCAGGCGGTCTTCCGACGGTTCGATGCCAGGCACCAGGTTGGCCGGGGCCATGGCCACTTGCTCGGTCTCCTGGAAGACGTTGGCCGGGTTGCGGTTCAACACCATTTGCCCGACTTTGCGCTCAGGCACGTTCGGCCAGATCTTGGTGGCATCCAACGGGTCAAAGTCGAACTTGGCCAGGTCTTCAGGCTTGAGCACCTGCACGTACAGGTCCCACTTGGGGAAATCGCCCTTGTTGATGTGGGTGACCAGGTCGTTGGTCATGTGGCTGTAGTCACGGCCCTGCACTTCGCTGACCTGCTTGGGATCGAGGTTCTTGATGCCTTGCAGGCTCTTCCAGTGGAACTTGACGTAGTGCACTTCACCCTTGGCGTTGATCAGCTTGTAGGCGTGCACACCGTTGCCGTCCATTTCGCGGTAGCTGGCTGGCGTACCGGAGTCGGAATACAGCTCGGTCAGCGTACGAGTCGCCTCCGGCACATGGGAGAAGAAGTCAAAGCGACGCGAATCGTCATCCAGGTTGGTACGCGGGTCCGGCTTGAAGGCGTGAACCATGTCCGGGAATTTGATGGCGTCGCGGATGAAGAACGTCGGGAAGTTGTTGCCTACCAGGTCCCAGTTGCCGTCAGCGGTGTAGAACTTGGTGGCAAAGCCGCGTGGGTCACGCAGGGTTTCCGGGGAGTGGTTGCCATGGACCACGGCGGAGAAGCGCACGAACACCGGGGTGGCTTCGCCGGCGGCGAACACCTTGGCCTTGGTCAGGTCGCTGAGGCTGTCAGTGACCGTAAAGGTGCCGTGGGCGCCAGTGCCACGCGCGTGTACGACGCGCTCGGGGATACGTTCGCGGTCGAAGCGCTGCAGTTTTTGAATCAGTTGCACGTCCTGAAGCAGCACCGGGCCATTGGCGCCAGCGGTTTGCGAGTTCTGGTTATCGCCCACGGCAGCACCGTTGTCGCGGGTCAGGTTGGCGGCGTGTACAGACAGGGAAAGCAAGCTGGCGGTCACCAGTACCAGCGCGGATCGCGCTGCAACAGGCCCGCGGTTCATTGGGTTCTTCATCGAGGTTTCCTCTGGTTTTTTTAGTGCACATTCAGTTGTGCTTGCCAGAGGCTAGTGACCCGCGAGTCAGAAGATAAATAGAAAAGCCGTAACAACCCGATTGATAAAATAATCTGGTAAGCCACTGATTTGGCGCGTATTTCGCGCGCGATTGGTGGCACTTTGCAAACTATTTGCGTTTTAATGTGTCGATAAAAACTAACAGTGTTAACGGTTGTTTCAGGCAAGCCCTCTACGACTGACTTACACTGACCTCCACCCTCCTCATCTGTAACAAGGAATAACCTATGGGCGTGATCAGTGAGTTCAAGGCCTTCGCGGTCAAAGGTAATGTGGTCGACATGGCCGTCGGTATTATCATCGGCGCTGCCTTCGGCAAAATTGTTTCCTCGTTTGTAGGCGACGTGGTGATGCCTCCCATCGGTCTGTTGATCGGCGGCGTGGACTTCGGTGACTTGGCGATAACGCTCAAGGCCGCACAAGGCGATGTACCAGCCGTGGTGTTGGCGTACGGCAAGTTCATCCAGAGCGTGATCGACTTCGTGATCGTCGCGTTCGCGATCTTCATGGGCGTAAAGGCCATCAACCGCCTCAAGCGCGAAGAAGCCGTGGCCCCAAGCCTGCCGCCGACGCCGACCAAGGAGGAAGTGTTGCTGGGTGAGATCCGTGACCTGCTCAAGGCACAGAACGACAAGCCGCTTTAACAAAAAGCCGGCATGAAAAAGGCGCCTGCTTGAGGCGCCTTTTTTATTACCAGTAGTTTTCCACCGCCACCTGGCCTGGGCGTCGGCTCAGGCTCAGTTGCATGTCACGCTGTTTAAGCAACTGACGGGTGTCATCGACCATCTGCGGGTTGCCGCAAATCAGCACGCGGGAGTGCTCCGGCGTGAGTTCGACACCAGCGGCACGCTCCAACTCGCCATTCTCGATCAATGTGGTGATGCGCCCGTTCAACGCCCCCGGATGCTGCTCGCGGGTGACGATAGGGATGTAGGTGAGTTTGTGCGCGTACTCGGCCAGGTATTCACGCTCACCCAAGTCCTTGATCAGCGACTGGTAGGCCAGCTCCCGGGCTTCGCGAGCGCTGTAGACCAGGACGATGCGTTCAAATTTCTCCCAGACCTCAAAGTCCTGCAGGATCGACAGAAACGGCGCCACCCCGGTGCCGGTGCCCAGCAGCCACAGGTCACGCCCGTCGACAAAACGGTTGAGGGTCAGGAACCCCGTGGCCTGGCGCTCCACCATCAAGGTGTCGCCGACCTGCAAGCGGCTCAGCTCGCTGGTGAACTCACCGCCGGGCACCACGATGGAAAAAAAGTCCAGATGCTCGTCAAACGGCGATGACACGATGGAATAAGCGCGCCACACGGTGCTGCCATCGGCCTTGGTCACGCCTAGGCGCACGAACTGGCCGGCGGTAAAACGAAAGCCTGGGTCACGCGTGGTGCGCAGGGTGAAGAGGCTGGGGGTCAGCGATTGCACGTCGAGCAACGTCTGCCGGGTAAATTTCTCAGCACTGGCCGTCATGGGGAACTCCGTTTTGCACAGGCCCCTAGTGTCCCTCAAAGCCAGGCGCGCAAACACCGTTGTTTTGTACTGGCATTACCGCGCTCCAAAGCGGCTGCGACTAAAAACAGGATCAGACTGTTAATTTGGCGATACAACCGGGGGGAAATCACACCCACTAGTTTGGACTAACTATTTGGCTATTAACACTAGCCCGCCAACACACCAGATCAAACTACCCCTCTAAGCAGCTATCAAATTGATACTACCCTCAAACCCTTAAATACAATAAAGATGCCCAGACAAACCGAATTACTTATACAAAACTCCAGGCAATGTACAGGCCAACAAGGCGTAAAAACACGATTCATATAACGTTTTTTTTTGCTTTATTACGTAAGTCATGTCCTACACTAGTTTTCGTGCAGCAATGGGATCAGGACGTACCCAGGCCACGTAGAACCCCATGGAGATTTACCAATGGTGAACTGGCGAAATACTCGGCTCCCCAAACTGGAAGATAAAAGCGAGATCGAAACTGTCTTTGACATGGTCACCCACCATATCCATGAACTCGGCTTCCAATACTGCTCCTTTACGATGAGCTCTCAACTACCCAGCAACGACACCAAACCGATTCACATCAACAACTATCCAAATGAATGGAGCGCACTTTATCAACAAGCGCACTTCTTCGAAGTAGACCCGATAGTTGCGCACTGCAAACGCTGTGTACTTCCCATTGTCTGGGAGGAGAAGGCCTTCAACGCGACACCCGGCTTATGGTCGCTGGCCCAATCCCTCGGCGTGCATCAAGCATGGACCCAACCCGTGCACGACTTCCAGGGCATCTACAGCATGTTGACGTTGGGGCGCAGCAGCGGCGAGGTCAGCCCGCAAGAGTTGTATGAAAAGGCCGGCAACGTATTGTGGCTCTGCCATGCGATGCACGCGGTCGTTGCACAGCAATACGCAGACAGGTCCGGCATCAACGCTCCCACCACACTGACGTCGCGAGAAACGGAGATTCTCAAATGGTCAGGGATGGGCAAGACCGCGGAAGAAATCGCCAGCATTATCTCGATTTCGCCGCGTACGGTGGGCTTTCACATCAGCAGCGCACTCAAGAAGCTTGGCGTTACCAACAAGATCGCCGCCGTTCTTTGTGCGTCCAGGGCAGGGCTTTTCTAGCTGACGTAGAAACACCGCATGTAATCGCAGCGAAAAAAACGTAACATTTACGGCCAATTCTGAGTGATGAAGCAGCCCCCGGGTGTGGCTTCGTCGTTCACTCAGACGGTTTGGCCGATGCCCGCCGAACACCCATCGATGACCCAGAGCCTCCCCCGCCATGCCCCTGCTCGAAAGCCCCTTCGCCCAGCTCGATCTGATCCGCCAGCCAGAGCAACACAACGATCCGCTGCAAGCCTTCGACGCCGCCGACGAGTACCTGCTCAGCCATCTGGCGCAGCAACAACCAGACGCGGCCACCCGCGTACTGGTACTCAACGACAGCTTCGGCGCCCTGGCCGCCAGCCTTGTTGGCCAGGTGCAGGTGACGTCCAGCGGCGACTCGTTTCTCGCGGCCCAGGGCCTTGAGAAAAACCTGGTGCGCAACGGCCAGGCCTTCGATGCGGTGACCTTCATTCCGGCCAGCCAAACGCCAGGCGGGCCTTTCGACCGCGTACTGATCCGCGTGCCCAAGACCCTGGCGCTGCTGGAAGAACAACTGATCCGCCTGCAAGGCCAACTCGCACCGGGCGCCGAAGTGATCGCCGGGGCCATGATCAAGCACCTGCCGCGGGCAGCCGGGGAGTTGCTGGAGCGCTACATCGGCCCGATGCACGCCTCGCTCGCGGTCAAAAAGGCTCGCCTGTTGATCGCCACCGTTGAAGAGCGCCCCGCAGCGGTCTCGCCCTACCCAACCCGCTACACGCTGGATACCCCGGCTATCGAACTGCTCAACCACGCCAACGTGTTCTGCCGCGAAGGCCTGGACATCGGCACCCGCGCCTTCCTCCCGCACCTACCGAAAAACCTCGGCAACGCCCGCGTGGCCGACCTCGGCTGCGGCAATGGCGTGCTGGCGATTGCCAGCGCCCTGCAAAACCCCGAGGCGCAGTACACCCTGCTGGATGAGTCCTACATGGCCGTGCAATCGGCGCAGGAAAACTGGCACGCCGCCCTCGGCCAACGCGACGTGAACGTGCGCGCCGCCGATGGCCTGGCCGGCCAGGAGCCTGATTCGCTGGACGTGGTGCTGTGCAACCCGCCCTTCCACCAGCAGCAGGTGGTCGGCGACTTCCTCGCCTGGCGCATGTTCCAGCAGGCGCGCGAAGCGCTGGTGGTCGGTGGCGCCCTCTATATAGTCGGCAACCGTCATTTGGGTTATCACAGCAAATTGGCGCGGCTGTTCCGTGGTGTCGAACAAGTGGCCGCCACGCCGAAATTCGTCATCCTCAAAGCGCGCAAATAAAAAAACCCTGCTTCTCTTGCGAAAAGCAGGGTTGAAAAGCCGGGCGGTCAAGCCCGGTTGGGATGTCAGTGGGTGGTCAGGCCGGCCGCATTCATGAACATGCGCATCAGGCTGGCCACGACAAACAGGGCCAGCACGCTGCCGGTCCAGATCATCGCCAACCACCCCAGGCGCCGCCACAACGGCTGCTTCTCGGCCTGCTCAATCTCGTGCAACGAAGGTTTGCCGGACATGAAACGAGCCTCCTAGTGATAACCGTCTTCGTGGGTGACCTTGCCGCGGAACACGTAGTAGCTCCAGAAGGTGTAGCCCAGGATGAACGGGATGATGAACAGCGTGCCCACCAGCATGAAGCCCTGGCTTTGCGGCGGCGCGGCGGCGTCCCAGATCGACACGGAGGGCGGAATGATGTTCGGCCACAAGCTGATCCCCAGGCCGCTGTAGCCGAGGAAGATCAGCACCAGCGTCAGCAGGAACGGCGTGTAATGCGCGTTGCGCGCCACCGCGCGGATCAGCCCGTACAAGGTCACCAGCACCAGGATCGGCACCGGCATGAACCAGAACAGGTTCGGCAGGGTGAACCAGCGCGAGGCGATTTCCGGGTGCGCCAGCGGCGTCCAGATACTGACGATGCCAATCACTGCCAACAGCCCGAAGGCCAACGGCCGCCCCAGGTTGTGCATCTTTTCCTGCAAGGGGCCTTCGGTCTTCATGATCAGCCAGGTGCAGCCCAGCAATGCATAGGCGACGATCAACGCCACACCGCAGAACATCGTGAACGGCGTCAGCCAATCCAACGAACCGCCGGCAAACTGGCGGTCTACCACCGGAATGCCGTCGATAAACGCCCCCAGCGCCACACCCTGGAAGAAGGTGGCCGCCAGCGAGCCGCCGATGAACGCCTTGTCCCACAGATGACGCTTGGCGTCCTTGGCCTTGAAGCGGAACTCAAAGGCCACGCCGCGGAAGATCAGCCCGATCAGCATCAGGATCAGCGGCAGGTACAACGCCGACAACACCACCGAATAGGCCAGCGGGAAGGCGCCGAACAACGCCGCGCCGCCCAGTACCAGCCAGGTTTCGTTGCCGTCCCACACCGGGGCGACGGTGTTCATCATCACGTCACGGTCGGTCTTGCCGGGGATAAACGGAAAGAGGATACCGATACCCAGGTCGAAGCCGTCCATGACCACGTACATCATGATGCCGAAGATGATGATCACGGCCCAGATCAGCGGAAGATCAATACCCATCTCAATGCCCCTTGTGCTGGATGTCGACGTGGTCGTCGTCGGAGCCATCATCGGCCGCCGACAATGGACGCGCCGGTGTACGTTTCTGGCCAGGGCCACCGTGAGTCGGTTCGGTACTTTCGTGGGCCACCGGACCTTTGCGCACCAGGCGCATCATGTAGCCCAGGCCGGCGCCGAACAGCGCGAAGTACACCACCACGAACAGCACCAGGGTGATGGTCATCTGCGCCAGGCTATGCCCGGAGGACGCATCCGCCGTGCGCATCAACCCGTAGACCACCCACGGCTGACGGCCGATTTCGGTGGTGAACCAGCCGGCGAGAATCGCGATCAACCCGGACGGCCCCATCCACAACGCCAGGTACAGGAACGGCCTGGACGTGTACATCTTGCCGCCCCGGCGCAGCCAGAGGCTGAACAGGCCGGTGAAGATCATCAGGAAGCCCAGGCCGACCATGACCCGGAACGACCAGAACACGATGGTCGAGTTGGGGCGGTCTTGCGGCGGGAACTCCTTGAGGGCCGGTACCTGCTTGTCCAGGGAGTGGGTCAGGATCAGGCTGCCCAGGTACGGGATTTCCACGGCGTATTTGGTTTTTTCGGCCTTCATATCCGGCCAGCCGAACAGGATCAGCGGGGTCGGCTCGTTGCCGATGTTCTCCCAGTGGCCTTCAATCGCGGCGATTTTCGCCGGCTGGTGCTTCAAGGTGTTGAGGCCGTGGAAGTCGCCGATCACCGCCTGGATAGGCGCGACGATCAGGGCCATCCACATTGCCATCGAGAGCATTTTGCGGATCGCCGGGTTGTCCTTGCCCCGCAGCAAGTGCCAGGCCGCCGAGGAGCCGACGAAGAACGCGGTCGCCACGAAAGCCGCCGTGGCCATGTGCGCCAGGCGATACGGGAACGACGGGTTGAACACCACGGCGAACCAATCGGTCGGAATCACTCGGCCGTCGATGATTTCAAAGCCCTGGGGCGTCTGCATCCAGCTGTTGGACGAGAGGATCCAGAAGGTGGAGATCAACGTACCGATGGCCACCATCACGGTGGAGAAGAAGTGCAGGTTGCGCCCGACCTTGTTCCAGCCAAACAGCATCACCCCAAGGAAACCGGCCTCAAGGAAGAAGGCTGTAAGCACTTCGTACGTAAGCAGCGGCCCGGTGACGGCACCGGCGAAGTCCGAGAAGCGGCTCCAGTTGGTGCCGAACTGATAAGCCATGACCAAGCCGGAAACCACGCCCATGCCGAAGTTGACGGCAAAGATCTTCGACCAGAAATGGTAGAGGTCACGGTAGGTGTCGTTGCGGGTCTTGAGCCACAAGCCTTCCAGCACCGCGAGGTAACTGGCCAGGCCGATGGTGATCGCCGGGAACAGGATGTGGAACGAGATGGTGAACGCGAATTGAATTCGGGCGAGATCTAGCGCCTCCAAACCGAACATAAGTCTTCCTCTGTCAGGTAATACCGGCTGCTGGCGGGAGCCTGCACCCACTGCCCCCACGGATATGGAGTGTGTCGAATTTCAATTCGTTCTTTTTTTAACCAACCACGTAGGGAATCTGGCCTCTCGGCCGCCAGGGCAATCCCCATGACGGGTTTTGATCTGGATCAAGCATTGGTGAAAGAGTAGCCCCAAATTCGCCGCAGGACGGCGTGGTCTTTTGCCGCGTGACAGACTGTCTCAGCTCAGTTCTTGCAACTATCTGTTACAACTTGATGCTAATCTCGGCGCTCCCTTCGGCCTTGACCTGAATTCCCGATGCCCAGTGAACCCGCGTTGCTGTTACGCCACCACCGCCCTTTCATCGCGTTCTGGCTGGCGCGCATCTTCACCGCCAGCGGCTTCCAGATGCTCACCGTAGCCATCGGCTGGAACCTCTACCAACTGACCGGCAACGTGCTGGACCTGGGTTTGGTCGGCCTGGTGGAGTTCGTGCCACGCGTACTGTTCATGCTGCACACCGGGCATGTGGCCGACCGTTATGAGCGACGCAAGGTCGCCGCGATCTGTCAGACCGTACAGGCGTTGATCGCATTATCCCTGGCCATCGGCGGCCTGACCGGCAGCGTGACCCGCGAGATGATCTTTATCCTCGCCTTCGTGCTGGGCGCCGCACGCTCCTTCGAAATGCCGACCACCCAGGCACTGCTGCCGAGCATCGTGCCCAGCGCGCTGTTCCCGCGTGCCGTGGCCTCGTCGCAGTCGGCCCAGCAACTGGCAACCATCGTCGCCCCGGCGCTGGGCGGTTTGCTCTACGCCTTTGGCAGCGTGTGGGTCTACGGCCCCACCGTGGTGCTGTACTTGATTGCCTGCGTACTGACCCTCAACCTGCCCGCACGCCAAACCCCGCTGAACAAAGGCAAGGCCACCCTGGATTCGTTGCTGGCCGGCATCCGTTTTATCCGCAGCCGCCCGGACATCCTCGGCGCCATTTCCCTGGACCTGTTCGCCGTATTGTTGGGCGGCGCCACCGCATTGCTGCCGGTGTTCGCCAAGGACATCCTGCTGACCGGCGCCTGGGGCCTGGGCCTGTTGCGTTCGGCACCGGCGGTGGGCGCGTTGTTGATGTCGTTGTGGCTGGCGCGCTTCTCGGTGGACCGCCACGTCGGCCGCGTGATGTTCACCGCCGTCGGGGTGTTCGGTGTGGCGACCATTGCGTTCGGCCTGTCCACTTCGTTCTGGTTTTCGTTGGCGGTGCTGGTGGTGCTGGGCGCGGCAGACATGATCAGCATGGTGATCCGTGCATCGTTCGTGCAGTTGGAGACGCCGGATGAAATGCGCGGCCGCGTCAGCGCGGTCAACGGCCTGTTTATCGGCGCGTCGAATCAGTTGGGCGAGTTTGAATCGGGGATTACCGCCCACTGGTTCGGCACCGTGCCGGCGGTGGTCATGGGCGGGATCGGCACCCTGGTGGTGACCGGGGTGTGGATCAAACTGTTCCCGACCCTGGCCAACCGCGACCGCATGCACGTGCCGGTTGAAGAAACACAGGCATAAGGCCCGGTTCCCACACGGGTGCTGGGCAGGGCCGGTAAAGTGCTGTCAAAGCACTTTATCGAGGGTGATCGGAAAGTCCCTGACCCGCTTGCCCGTGGCGTGATACACCGCATTCGCCACCGCCGCCGCCACCCCGACAATACCGATCTCACCCACCCCCTTGGACCCCAGCGCATTGACGATCTCGTCGTGTTCCTCGACGAATACCACGTCAATCTCACCGATGTCCGCATTCACCGGAATGTGATACTCGGCCAGGCTGTGGTTCATGATGCGCCCCAAGTGGTGGTCGGTCTGGGTTTCTTCATGCAGGGCCATACCGATGCCCCACACCACCCCGCCGAGAATCTGGCTGCGCGCCATTTTCGGATTCACCACGCGCCCGGCCGCAATCGCGCTGACCACTCGGCTGACCTGGATGGTGCCCAAGTCTTCATCCACCCGCACTTCCACAAACACCGCAGAATGCGTGGCGCTGGCATAGCCCCCGCGTTTCTTGTCCGGCTCGCTGTCGACCTGCACCTGCAACGCGCCTTCACCACTGTCCTTGACCAGTTGGGCCAGCGACACACTCACATCACCGGTGTGCAGGTGGCCGTCGTCAAAGCGCACCGACTCGGCGTCCTTGAACACCGGATACGTCTGGCGCGCAATCTCCAGCAGTTTGGCCGCCAATGCTTCGCAGGCTTGCTGAACGGCGGTGCCCACCGAAGACACGGTGAACGAGCCGCCCTGCAGCGGGGCCGTGGGCAATGAGGAATCGCCGAGCAGAAACTCGACATTTTCCAGCGCCACGCCGCTGGCCTGGGCCGCAATCTGGGTCATGACCGTATAGGTGCCGGTGCCTATGTCGGTGGTAGCGCTGCTGACGGTGAGCTTGCCCTCGGCGTCGATCCGCGCCTTGGCGCTGGCTTTCATCTGCATCGCCTCCCACACACCACCGGCCATGCCCCAACCGATCAGTTGGCGCCCCTCGCGCATGCTGCGCGGTTCCGGGTTACGCCGCTGCCAGCCGAAACGCTCGGCGCCTTCGCTGTAGCATTCACGCAACGCCTTGCTGGACCAGGGCTTGTCTTCGTTCTGGTTGCGCTCGGCGTAATTGGTCAGGCGCAGTTGCACCGGGTCGACCCCCAGCGCACAGGCCAGTTCGTCCATTGCACACTCCAGACCGATCACCCCCAGTGCAGCACCCGGGGCGCGCATGTCCAGCGGGGTAAACACATCCAGCGGCACCAGGTTGTAGGCCAGTTGCACGTTGTCGCAGTGGTAGAGCATGCCGCTCCACTCAACCACATGCTCGCTGAAGTCTTCGAAGCGTGAGGTCTGGCCAGTGGCGGTGTGGCCGAGTGCGACCAGCTTGCCATCGGCGGCGGCGCCCACTTGCAGACGCTGCAAGGTGCGCGGCCGGTAGCCGAAGGTGAACATCTGCTGGCGCGTCAGGGTCACGCGAACCGAGCGTTTGAGCGCCAGCGACGCCATCACCGCCAGTGGCAACTGGTACTGCGGGCGCAGGCCGGAGCCGAACGCGCCGCCCACGAACGCGGCAAAGATCCGCACCTGGCTTTTATCCAGGCCGAACACTTTCTGCACATAGGCCTGACAGTTCTGCGGGCCCTGGGTTTTGTCATGGATGTGCAGCGTGCCATCGCTCTGGTACAGCACCGTGCTGGCATGGGGCTCCATGGGGTTGTGATGTTCGATGGGGGTGCTGTAGTTCAGGTCCAGGCTGACGGCGGCGGCGCGCCATTGCGCCTGGAAGTTGCCGCGCGGCTTCGGCGGGGTCTGGGGCGATGGGTAGGCGTGTTGCTGCTGGACGATCAAGTCGGTGTCAAAGGATTCGCTCGCATACTCGATCTCCACCAGCGAACCGGCATGGCGCGCCAGTTCCAGGTTATCGGCGATGACCAGGGCCAGTGGCTGACCGCTGTACAGCACCCGGTCGTTGTACAGCGGGCGGAACGGCGAGCCGTCCGCCGCATCGGCGTCGGCGAAAGCCTCGTCATAACTGGCGATCTTTGGCCGGTTGAGGTGGTCGAGCACCATGATCACGCCCGGCAACGCCAGGGCTTTGGAGGCATCGACCTTTATGATTCGGCCCTTGGCGACGGTGCTGGACACGACGCTGCCGTGGAGCAGACCGTCTTCGGGAAACTCACCCGCATAACGCGCCTGGCCGGTGACCTTGAGCAGGCCGTCGACACGGTCCAAGGGTTTACCGATAGCGCTCATGGTTGTTCTCCCGCGACAGCGGCGTCGCTCAAGGCACGGATGATCGCGCGGCGCGCCAGTTTGAGTTTGAAGCCGTTGTGCGCCAGCGGCACGGCGTCTTGCAGCAGCGCGTCCGCCGCGGCACTGAAGGTTTCGCGGCTGACCGTCTGGCCGATCAGCAACGCTTCCACGGCGCGGTCACGCCAGGGTTTGTGGGCAACGCCGCCAAGCGCCAGGCGCGCATCGATGATCTGGTCGCCGTCCAGCTCCAACGCCGCGGCGACGGACACCAGCGCAAAGGCGTACGACGCACGGTCGCGTACCTTCAGATAACGACTGTGGTTTGCCAGTTGATCAGCCGGCAACTCAATGGCCGTGATCAGTTCATCGTCGGCCAACAGATTGTCCCGCTGCGGCGTATCGCCGGGCAGGCGGTGGAAGTCGGCAAACTCAATGATCCGCGCGCCGCCGCGCCCCTCCACATGGACCCGTGCCTCGAGTGCGGCCAGGGCGACGCACATGTCGGAAGGATGGGTGGCGACACACTGGTCGCTGGCACCGAGGATCGCGTGGATACGGTTCAGGCCGGTCAGCGCCGGGCAGCCACTGCCGGGCTCGCGCTTATTGCACGGCACGCCAGTGTCATAAAAGTAGTAACAGCGGGTGCGCTGCAACAGGTTGCCGCCGGTACTGGCCATATTGCGCAGTTGCGGCGAGGCGCCGGCCAGGATCGCCTGGGACAGCAGCGGGTAGCGTTGCTCGATCAGCGGATGCCAGGCCAGGTCGGCGTTGCTCACCATCGCGCCGATCAACAGGCCGCCATCAGCGCTTGCCTTGATGTCATGCAGCGGCAGGCCCGTGATGTCGATGAGGTGCTGGGGGCGGCTGATGTTTTCTTTCATCAGGTCCAGCAAGTTGGTGCCACCGGCAATAAAACGCGAGGTGGCACTGCTCAGGTGCACCGCTTCACGCACATCCACGGGTTTGCTGTAGTGGAAGGGGTTCATCGCTCACCTCCCACGACGTCTTCAATCGCCTCGCGAATGTTGCTGTAAGCCCCGCAGCGGCACAGGTTGCCACTCATCAGTTCCTGGATCTGCGCGGCGTCATGGGCACGGCCTTCATTCATCAGGCCCACTGCGGAGCAAATCTGACCCGGCGTGCAGTAACCGCACTGGAAGGCGTCGCGCTGGATAAACGCCTGCTGCATCGGGTGCAGAGTGTCACCGTCGACCAGGCCTTCGACGGTGGTCAACTCGGCGCCATCGCACATCACCGCCAGGGTCAGGCAGGCATTCACGCGCTTGCCGTCACGCAACACCGTGCAGGCGCCGCATTGGCCGTGGTCGCAGCCTTTTTTGCTACCGATCAGGTCAAGCTGCTCGCGCAACAAGTCCAGCAGGGTGGTCCAGGGCAGCACGTCCAACTGGCGTTCCTGGCCATTGAGGCGCAGGCGGATCGAGTGACTGACGAACGGCTGAGCCGTCGCGCCAAGGGAAGTTGCGCTCATAAACACCTCACGGGTTGGTGTACATCCGCGGCGTTCAGGAAATTCGCCGTCTCAGGGGTACGACTTCCCGGGGTTTTGAGCGTTCAAGATGATTGATCAGCGGATATTGAGCAGGGTCTTGAGGGTGTTCTGCGGGCCGTTGATCGACGAGTTGCTGTATTCGAACCAGCCCTGGTCCTCGACATTCAGGTCGAACACGTAGATGTAACCCATCACCGTGCCCGCGCCACTGCACACCTGGCTGACGTTGCCGACCTGGCACACCGGCGTGCGCTGCCCGTTCAATTCGGCGCCGTTGAAGCGGCCCACGGGGTTGTTGCCCAGCCCGACTTCCATCACCGAGACCTTGGTGGGCCCACGGTGCGTACACATCTGGGTGCCTTGCGCGCGCTCCGGGATGGTTTCGGTGCAACCGGCCGATTGAACCTGGAACACCCGCACCTCGCTCAACGGCGGTGCAGTCGCGCCCCACGCCGGTGCTGCGCCGAGCCACAGGCCGATACAGGGGATCAGAGCTAGACTCCACGCGTTGGCTTTTTTCATGCTGTGAATGACCCCGGATTAAACGTCGGCGCAGTATGCCTCAAGGTCATGATCAAGGGCGATTGCTCACAACGGCCAGCCCGCACACCACACGGCCTCGGCTGCTGGTATGATGCGCCGCTTTTTCCGATCCTCTCTGAAACCACAGGCGCTTGGCGCAGTTTGTGCTTTGACTTAGAGGTCAACAAATCACGACGCAAAATAGCGTCACAGGGAGCCGGCATGCTGGAAAAGCTGTTTCAACTCAAAGCCCACAACACCAATGTGCGCACCGAGATTCTCGCGGGTATCACCACATTCCTGGCGATGGCCTACATCTTGTTCGTCAACCCGAGCATCCTCAGTCAGGCCGGCATGGACAAGGGTGCGGTGTTTGTCGCGACCTGCCTGGCGGCGGCCATCGGTTCGACCGTGATGGGCCTGATCGCCAACTACCCGATTGCGCTGGCGCCGGGCATGGGCCTCAACGCCTTCTTTACCTACACCGTGGTCCTGCACATGGGCCATACCTGGCAGGTAGCGCTGGGTGCGGTGTTTATTTCGGCGGTGTTGTTCTTTCTGCTGTCGATCTTCCGTATCCGTGAATGGATCATCAACGCCATCCCGCTGCCCCTGCGTTCGGCGATTGCTGCCGGTATCGGCCTGTTCCTGGCGTTGATCGCCCTGCACAACGCCGACATTGTCGTCAGCAACCCAGCCACCATGGTCGGCCTCGGTGACCTGACCAAGGCCGCGCCGATCCTGGCCACCCTCGGTTTCGTGCTGATCGTTGCGCTGGAAGCCCTGGCCGTACGCGGCGCGGTGCTGATCGGCATCCTCGCGGTGACCATTGCGTCCATCGCCCTGGGCGTGACCCCGTTCAACGGCGTGGTGTCGATACCACCGTCCCTGGCCCCGACCTTCCTGCAACTGGACATCAAGGGCGCGCTGGACATCGGCCTGGTCAGCGTGATCTTCGCGTTCCTGTTCGTGGACCTGTTCGACAACTCCGGCACCCTGATCGGCGTCGCCAAGCGCGCCGGCCTGATGAGCAAGGACGGCCACATGCCGAAGATGGGCCGTGCGCTGATCGCCGACAGCACCGCTGCCATGGCCGGTTCGCTGCTGGGTACATCGACCACCACCAGCTACATCGAATCCGCCGCGGGCGTGAGCGCCGGCGGCCGCACCGGCTTGACCGCCATCGTTGTCGCGATCCTGTTCCTGCTGGCCTTGTTCTTCTCGCCACTGGCGCAAAGCGTCCCGGCGTTTGCCACCGCCCCCGCGCTGCTGTTCGTGGCCGTGCTGATGACCCAGGGCCTGGCGGAAATCGACTGGGATGACATCACTGTTGCAGCGCCGGTGGTGATCACCGCCCTGGCGATGCCGTTTACTTACTCCATCGCCAACGGCATCGCCTTCGGCTTCATCGCGTGGACCGCCATCAAGCTGCTTTCGGGCCGCTACCGTGAGCTGAACCCGGCGCTGGTGATCCTGTCGATCCTGTTCGTGATCAAGCTGGGCTGGTTCAACGCATGACTTTCGACGCCGCAAGCTACACCGCTCAACTGCAAGACAAGGTCACGCGCTTGCGTGACCTGTTGGCCCCGTTCGATGCACCCGAGCCGCAGGTCTTCGACTCGCCGCTGCAGAACTTCCGCCTGCGCGCGGAGTTCCGCCTGTGGCGCGAAGGCGGTGAGCGCCACTACGCGATGTTTTCCCAGGACGACAAGCGCACGCCGATCCTGATCGAAGAGTTTCCCATCGCCAGCCTGCGCATCAACCAGTTGATGCCGCAACTCAAGGCCGCCTGGCAAGCCAGCGCCGCCCTGAGCCACAAGCTGTTCCAGGTGGAGTTCCTCACCACCCTGGCCGGCGATGCGATGATCACGCTGTGCTATCACCGCCCACTGGACGAGCATTGGCACACCGCTGCCAACCAGCTCGCGGCTGACTTGAACGTGAGCATCATCGGCCGCTCCAAGGGCAAGCGCGATGTGATCGGCCACGACTATGTGGTGGAACAACTCGAAGTCGGTGGTCGCACCTTCAGCTATCGCCAACCCGAAGGCGCCTTCACCCAGCCCAACGGCACGGTGAACCAGAAGATGCTCAACTGGGCGTACGCAGCCCTGGGCGACCGCCCGGATGATCTGCTGGAGCTGTACTGCGGCAACGGCAACTTCACCCTGCCGCTGGCGACCCGCGTACGCAAAGTGCTGGCCACCGAGATCAGCAAGACCTCGGTCAACGCCGCGCTGAGCAACCTCGCTGAAAACGCGGTGGACAACGTCACCCTGGTGCGCCTGTCCGCCGAAGAACTCACCGAAGCGCTCAACGAAGTGCGCCCGTTCCGCCGCCTGCACGGCATCGACCTCAAGAGCTATGAGTTCGGTAGCGTGTTCGTCGACCCGCCCCGCGCGGGCATGGACCCGGACACCTGCGAGCTGACTCGACGCTTCGACAATATCCTGTACATCTCGTGCAACCCGCAGACATTGGCGGCGAACATCGCGCAACTGCATGACACGCACCGCATCACCCAGTGTGCGATGTTTGATCAGTTTCCGTGGACGCATCATATGGAGTCGGGCGTCCTGCTGACGCGTCGCTGAAACTTACAGCCACTCGCAATCCCCCTGTGGGAGCGAGCTTGTGTGGGAGCGGGCTTGCCCGCGATGGCAGAGTGTCAGTCACAGCGGCTTACGCTGACACACCGCATTCGCGAGCAAGCCCGCTCCCACATAAGCCCACTCCTAACACAGCTTTTCATGCATCAGTTGAATCGTCGGGCTTCGTCGTATCCTTGCGCGGCCGCCCGCCCTTCTTGCCATTGGCGCGGGCAGCGGCGGCTTTGGCGGCGCTGCTCTTGCGACCGTTGCGCGAAGCCACCAGGCTGGCGGCCAGGTCCATCAGGGGCTGGCTCGTGGCGATCAGGCCGGTGATGGACACGTCCAGGTCCCGGGGTTCACAGCACAGTGCCTTGCCGCCGAAACCGACCTCCAACCGCTGGAAGTCTTCCATCGAAAACCCCTCGAACTCGGGAAGGCCCGCAACGGGCAGCGAGATCCGGCTGCCGTCGCTGAAGCCGATGGAAATACTCTTGTCTTCGTAGCGCACCGAGCTGGCTCGGGCATACAAATGCCTTGTCTTGCGCCCACGGGCTATCGCTTTATCGATGTCGGCCTCGGTAAGCGGCACGTAGGGCCGGACTTTGGCTTTTACGACCTTCACAAATTTATCTTCACCCATACCGGGACCCTCACTAGACTCAAAATTGTCTGTTGCTGCACAACATCGTGCCAAGCGCTTGCGATTACATGAACACCCGGCCGGATGACCAATCCAGGTACCACCTCATCCGCCCCCAGGTCCCAGGAATGGTTCTCCAGGCAGACCGTTTGAATTTTCTCCCACCAAATCCTTCGCGCCCGCGCCAGATAATGCCGCTGCCTCAGCGCCTGGCAAATCCCCAGCAGAACGGCACCGGGCGGCCGACGTCGTTCAGGGTCCACATCCCACAACTCCACGCCGTCATCCAGAAAGCTGAAACGAAAACGCGCATCCCAGCCCGTGCCCCTTACATGCACATGCGGCGGGCAGTGCTCATCCCTGAGAAACACTGAAATTACACATCCCTTGTAAGTGCCTATTCGCATCGTAACCCATCCGTTAGGTTATTTTCCGCCCGGTAACAATTTCACCCCATGCCACCCGACAACCGGCTCCAAAATCCTGGCGCTGTTTCTCAGACTAGTGACCGCCAACGAAGCGTCGAATGCCGTGTTGTTACCGCGCATAACCGTTCGGTAATCGAACATATCCTTCGCCGTCGATTGACCAAATTAACCATTCAGTACATTTTACCTCCACAACTAACAATAACTGTGGAGACCCTCCCATGCCGCCTATCGTGCTGGTGCTCAACGGCCCCAACCTCAACCTGCTCGGCACCCGCGAGCCGGCGACCTACGGGCATGAAACCCTGGCTGACGTGGCCGCTTTGTGCGGTCGCAGCGCTGACAAGCTCGGGCTGAAAATCGAATTTCGCCAGACCAACCACGAAGGCGAACTGCTCGACTGGATTCACGGCGCCCGTGCCCGTTGCGCCGGTATCGTGATCAACCCGGCCGCGTGGACCCACACCTCCGTCGCCATCCGTGACGCGCTGGTGGCCAGTGAAGTGCCGGTGATCGAAGTGCATTTATCCAACGTGCATGCACGCGAGGCCTTTCGTCATCACTCCTTTGTGTCGCCCATCGCCAAGGCCGTACTCGCAGGATTTGGCAGTCATGGCTACCACCTGGCCCTGGAACACTTCAGCCAGATCTTGAAAGGATCAGCCCGATGAAACCGCGCATCCTCGCCGGCCTGATCGGCTCCGGCATCCAGGCTTCCCGCACCCCGGCTTTGCATGAACAGGAAGGCGACGCCAGAGGCCTGCGCTACCTGTATCGCTTGATCGACCTGGACCCGCTGCGATTGACCGTCGATGCCCTGCCCGACCTGCTCGACGCTGCCGAGTTGATGCAGTTCACCGGCCTGAACATTACTTACCCGTGCAAGCAGGCGATCCTGCCGCTGCTCGATGATTTGTCCGACGAGGCCCGGGGGATTGGCGCGGTCAATACCGTGGTGTTCAAGGACGGCAAACGTATCGGCCATAACACCGACTGCCTGGGCTTCGCCGAAGGGTTTCGACGCAACCTGAGTGATGTGCTGCGCCAGCGCGTCGTACAAATGGGTGCAGGCGGCGCAGGCGCGGCAGTGGCCCACGCGCTATTGGCCGAAGGCGTTGAACGCCTGAGCATCTTTGACCTGGACAGCAGCCGCGCCCAGGACTTGGTGGACAACCTCGCCCTGCGTTTCGGCAGCGGTCGCGCCCAGGTCGGCCGCCATCTGGAAAACGCCATGGCCGAGGCGGATGGGGTGGTGAACACCACGCCGATGGGCATGGCCAAGCTGCCCGGCACTCCGGTTCCTGCGGCCCTGCTGCGGGCCGAACTGTGGGTGGCCGAGATCGTGTATTTCCCGCTGGAAACCGAACTGCTGCGCGACGCCCGCGCCTTGGGTTGCCGCACGCTGGATGGCGGCAATATGGCGGTGTTCCAGGCGGTGAAGGCGTTTGAGTTGTTCAGTGGCGAAGTGCCGGATGCGCAGCGGATGCTGGCGCACTTTCAGGCCATGAATATCTAACAGGCGAAACAAATTCAAATATGGAGCCGCTTTTGTGGGAGCGGGCTTGCTCGCGAATGCGCAGTGTCAGCCAAAGGTTTTCTGACTGATCCACCGTATTCGCGAGCAAGCCCGCTCCCACACAAGCCCGCTCCCACATTCAGGTTGCATTCCACTCGAAGAGTCGCGTAAGCGTCAGGCTTGCAGGTAGCGCATCACCGACTCACAGATCATCTCCCGATGTCGCTGCTTGATGGCCTCATCCGACAGCTCAATCTGAAAAATCTCACTGAATGTATGGCGGTTGGACACCCGGTAAAAGCTGAATGAGTTGATCAGCAGATGCACATCCAACGGCTCCAGCCCCTCACGAAACAAACCCAGCTCCGCGCCCCGGCGCAAGGTCGTGCCCAGCGCTTCGAGGATGTTGCTGTTCATCGCCTTGATCGACTCCGAGCGCTTCACGTATTCGGCATTGTGGATATTTTCGATGCTGACGATGCGCACGAAATCCACGTTCTGATCGTGGTGATCAAAGGTAAATTCCACCAGCCGGCGGATCGCTTCGCGCGGTTCCAGGGCAGTGAGGTTCATGCGGGTTTCGGTGTTGCGGATGTCGCCGTAGAGCTTCTCCAGTACCTCGACGTACAGCTGCTCCTTGCTGCCGAAGTAGTAATAGATCATGCGCTTGGAGGTGTGGATGCGCTCGGCGATGGCGTCCACGCGCGCGCCAGACAGGCCTTGCTGGACAAACTCGACGATCGCTTCCTGCAGGATGTTTTCGCGGGTCTTTTCCGGGTTGTTCTTACGACTCTTGCGCGGCGCTTCGGACGCAGCGGAGAGGTCGGGAGTCAGGGTCATGGTGCGCTCACGGCCGTTTTTATTGTGCAGGCGCCGATTATGGGCTGCGGCGCTCCCCGAAGGAAGCACCGCACCACCGCTCACAACCGCGCTTGGCGTACCGCACCGCTGCGGGACTTGGCCATGGCCGCCAGACGTACCGCCACGTTGGCCGCGCCGTAACCGGCATAGCCGTTCTTGCGCTGGATGATCTCGAAGAAAAACCGCCCTTCGAACGGTTCGGTGTACACGTGAAACAGCTCACCGCCGTTGGCGTCGCGGTCGTACAACACGTTGTAGTACGCCAGCTCGCTGAGGAACTCATCGTCAAAATCAAACCGTGCCGCGAGGTCGTCGTAATAGTTGAGCGGGATGTCCAGCAGCGGCACGCCCGCGTCTTTGGCCCGGCGCACCTCGGCAAAAATGTCCGCGCAGTCGAAGGCAATGTGGTGCACACCTGAGCCGCGATAGCTCGATAGCGCGTGGGAAATTGCGGTATTGCGGTTCTCGGAAATGTTCAGCGGCAAACGAATCGAACTGCAGCGGCTGCGCAGGGCGCGGCTCTTCACCAGGCCATAGGGGTCGGGCAGCACCACTTCGTCGTCGGCCTCGAAATCCAACAGGCTCTTGTAGAACAACACCCAACTGTCGAGGCTGTCGGCCGGCAGCGCCATCGCCATATGGTCGATACGCAACAGGCCGCCACTGGCAGCCGGCGCGGCTTGCAGGTTGAAGTCGGTGTCGTACAGCGTGCCTTCGCTGGGGTCCACCAGGTAGATCAGGCTGCCATCCGGCGCACGCACGGCGGCCAGCTCAAGCTCGTTGGGCCCGACCAGCCCGCGATAGGGCTGGCCCTTGTAGGCCACCGCCCGCTCCAGGGCCTTGGCGCTGTCCTTGACCCGCAGCGCGGTGGCGCACAACGACGGGCCATGGGCCTCGAAAAAGTTGTGGGCGAAGGAATAGGGTTCGCAGTTGAGGATCAGGTTGATGTCGCCCTGGCGCAACAGGCTCACGCTCTTGGAGCGGTGCTGGCCGGCCTTGACGAAGCCGAGGCGTTCCAGCCAGTGGGTCAGCTTGGCGCCGAGGCTTTCATCCACGGCAAATTCGAGGAATTCGATGCCGTCGTACTCGCTGGCAGCCGGGGTATCGAACAGGATCTGCACGGGTTGCGCCGGTGCTTGCTGCTTCAGGCGCTCGCGGGTTTTCTCCTCCAGGTACAGCAAGGAGCGCAGGCCATCCGCTGCATTGGCGCGGGTCGGCGCGGCGCGGAAACCGTCGTTGAAAATTTCCAGGGACAGCGGCCCGGTGTAGCCACTCTTGATGATCGGCGCAAGAAAGCCCGCCAGGTCAAATTCGCCTTGCCCCGGGAAGCAGCGGAAATGCCGGCTCCACTCCAGCACGTCCATGGCCAGGATCGGCGCGTCGGCCATTTGCACAAAGAAGATCTTGTCGCCGGGGATCTGCGCGATGGCGCTCGGGTCGCCCTTGAGTGACAGGGTGTGGAAGCTGTCGAGCAGCACGCCGAGGGCCGGGTGATCGACCTGGCGCACCAGGTTCCACACCTGCTGCCAGGTGTTCACATGCTTGCCCCAGGCCAGCGCTTCATAACCGATGCGCAAGCCACGGCGGCCGGCATGTTCGGCCAACAGGTGCAGATCGTCGAGCAAAATGCGTTCATCGCCGACGCAATCGGCGGAGGCGTTGCTGCACACCAGCACCAGGTCAGTGCCCAGTTCCTGCATCAGGTCGAACTTGCGCTCGGCACGCTCCAGGTTGCGGGCCAGACGGTCGCGGCGGCAGCCTTCAAAGTCGCGGAACGGCTGGAACAGGGTGATGGCGATACCGAGGTCGGCACACATCTGCCTGACTTCGCGGGGGCTGCCGTCGTAATACAACAAGTCGTTTTCGAAAATCTCGACGCCATCAAACCCGGCGGCGGCAATCGCTTCGAGTTTTTCCGGCAGGGTGCCGCTCAAGGAAACGGTGGCAATGGAACGTTGCATGGGGCGACTCCCGGCAATTATTGTTTGCGCCAAATTATTCGCCCCCAGTCTACCCACAGCAATTAAAATGTACGAACCAGTTAGTTTTTGGTGCGATTATCGAACACTATGCCCGTTTACCGAATTGACGATTTTTTAGCCGCTGCGCACCATCAACGACGCAACCTGACCCAGAACACACCATAAAAATTTCAAAAAACGGGTACGACCTCATGCCTCTGCAAAACTCCGCCCTGGCCTCGCGCTCCGGCACCCCGCACGCCGGCATCGGCGACAAGATCCGCGGCGCCCTGGCCGTGGGTAAAACTCGCTGGGGCATGTTGGCCCTGGTGTTCTTTGCCACCACCCTGAACTACATCGACCGCGCCGCCCTGGGCGTGATGCAACCGATCCTCGCCAAGGAAATGAGCTGGACGGCGATGGACTACGCCAACATCAACTTCTGGTTCCAGGTTGGCTACGCCGTCGGCTTTGTGCTGCAAGGCCGCCTGATCGACCGCGTCGGTGTGAAACGCGTGTTCTTCTTCGCCGTACTGCTGTGGAGCCTGGCGACTGGTGCCCACGGCCTGGCCACCTCGGCGGTGGGTTTCATGGTCTGCCGCTTTATCCTCGGGCTGACCGAAGCCGCCAACTACCCGGCCTGCGTCAAGACCACACGCTTGTGGTTCCCCGCCGGTGAACGTGCGGTGGCCACCGGCATCTTCAACGCCGGCACCAACGTCGGCGCGATGATGACGCCGATGCTGCTGCCGCTGATCCTGCACGTGTGGGGCTGGCAGGCGGCATTCCTGTGCATGGCCTCGCTCGGCGCGATCTGGCTGGTGTTCTGGGGCTTGAAGTACTACAACCCGGAAGACCATCCGAGCGTCAAACAATCCGAACTGGACTACGTGCAACGGGAAGTCGAACCCGAACAACCGGGTGTGCCGTTCAGCCGCATCCTGCGCATGCGCGGCACCTGGGCCTTCGCCATTGCCTACGCGCTGACCGCGCCGGTGTTCTGGTTCTACCTGTATTGGTTGCCGCCGTTCCTGAACCAGCAATACAACCTGGGCATCAACGTGACCCAGATGGGTATCCCGCTGATCATCATCTACCTGACAGCCGACTTCGGCAGTGTGGGTGGGGGGATTCTGTCGTCGTTCCTGATCGGCCGTGGTATGAACTCGATCAAGGCGCGCTTGCTGTCGATGTTGCTGTTCGCCTGCTGCATCGTCGGCGTGATCATGGCGGCCGGTTCCAGCCAGCTGTGGGTCGCAGTGTTTGCCATCTCCCTGGCCATCGGTGCGCACCAGGCCTGGACCGCCAACATCTGGAGCCTGGTGATGGACTACACACCCAAGCACATGATGAGCACGGTGTTCGGCTTCGGCGGGATGTGTGCGGCCATCGGCGGCATGTTCATGACCCAGATCGTCGGCCATATCCTCACCGTGACCAACAACAACTACACCGTGTTGTTCACCCTGATCCCGGCGATGTACTTCATTGCGCTGACCTGGATGTACTTCATGGCGCCGCGCAAGATCCCTACCGTAGACGTCTGATCTACCTGCGCCGCTGCTGCCAGGCAGCGGCCAACCCGCTCATGCAGATCACCCCGATGCCGACCACCGTGGTCAAGTCGGGGGTATGGTTGAATACCAGCCAGCCCAACAACCCCGCAAACACGATCTGGCAATAGCCGAACGGTGCCAGCAACGCCGGTGCCGCGAAGCGGAACGCCTGGGTCAACATCAAGTGCGCAGTCATCCCACAGGTGCCCAGCGCCAGCATCAACACGCCATGCCACAGCGTCGGGACCTGCCAGAAGAACGGCACCATCGCACTCATCACCAAGGTGTTGCACAGGCCGGCGAAGAAGTTGCTGGTGGTCGGGCTGTCGTATTGGCTCAGGATGCGCGTGAGCAGTTGGTAGAAGCAGAAGAACAACGCCGAACACAGCGGCAGCAGCACCGCCGGGGTGAACAGTTCGCCACCGGGGTGGATGATGATCAGCACGCCGACAAACCCGCAGATCACCGCCAGCCACTGGCCGCGCGTAACGTGCTCACCGAGCAGCGGCACCGACAGCGCTGTCACCAGGATCGGTGCAAGGAAGTTCACTGCCGTGGCTTCCGCCAGGGGGATGTAATGCAGCGCCGTGGTAAAGAACAGGCTGGTACCCAGCAGGCACAACGCCCGCACCACCTGCATTCCCGGCCGTTTGCTGCGCAGTACGCGCAAGCCCGATTGCGGCAGGAAAATCCCGGCCATCAACAGGGTATGCACCAGATAGCGCGCCCAGACCACCATCACGATCGGGTAGAACCCGGCCAGGTATTTGGACAAGGCGTCGTGGCTGGAAAACAGGAAAGTCGCCACCACAATCAGCAAGATGCCTTTGAAAGGATGGTTGACGCCGGAGAGGGGAGTACTGACGGTCATTGAGTTCTCTTGCATGACAGGCTGAACGCGGGCTGCTCAACCCGGTAATCTAGCAGCCGGGCTTGCGTCTGCCCCAAGAGCATAACCAAACACTGTGCGAACAGCGCACTAAATCATGGGATTCGAGTCCAACCTCGCACGATCGCCCACGCATTGCACACTTTTTATCCAAGGCCTGCCGCTATGAAAAAAGCCCTGTTTGTTCTCTCTGCCGTCGCCCTGCTCGCCGCTTGCGGCCAGGAAGCCAAGGACGCGCCCAAACCGGCGCCCGCCTCCGTGCAAGCGACCCTGGTGCCGGCCACCCCGCCCACCGACCAGTGGGTCGGCAAGTGGGTCGGCGTCGAAGGCCTGTACCTGACCATCGCCAAGGACGACAGCGTCGGCCGCGGGCATTACCTCATCACCATGCAATACGGCCTCGACGCCGGCGACTCCGGCACCTTCAAAGGTGAAGCCGCCGAAGACGGCATCGCCTTCACCCGCCCGGACGGCCCGCAATTGCTGCGCGCCGGCGACGGTGCCGCCACTGGCCTCAAGTGGCTGGCAGATAAAAAGGACTGCCTAGTCGTGGCGAGTGGCGAAGGCTACTGCCGCCAATAACGTCCATACTCCAACGAACTTGCCACAGTTAAGTTTCAACTTATAAAAGGCTTATCGAGAGGATTGCCCCCATGCTATGGAAAAAAGGCCGACGCAGCGACAACGTGGTGGACGCCCGCGATGACAGTGGCGGCGGCGGTGGCGGCATGCGCTTTGGTGGCGGCAAGGGCCTGAGCCTGACCGCGATTGTGCTGATCGTCGGCATCGGCTGGTTGACCGGCCAGGACCCGTTGCAGATCCTCGGCCAACTCACCGGGCAGATGGAGCAGGCGCCGTCGGTCAGCACCCAGACGCGCCAGGCGCCGGCGGCCAATGACGAACAGGCCGACTTTGTCCGCGCCGTGCTCGGCGATACCGAAGACACCTGGGCCCAGGTGTTCCAGGAAAACGGCCTGACCTACAAGAACCCGAAACTGATCCTGTTCCGTGGCCGGGTGAATTCGGCCTGCGGTGGCGCCACCTCGGCCAGCGGCCCGTTCTATTGCCCGGCCGACCAGCAGGTCTACCTGGACCTGGATTTCTTCCGCGAAATGTCGCAACGCTTCCAGGCCGCCGGCGACTTCGCCCAGGCCTACGTGATCGCCCACGAAGTCGGGCACCACGTGCAGACGTTGCTCGGCATCTCGGCCAAGATCCAGACGGCCCGCCAACAAGGCCGGCAGATGCAGGGCGACGGCGGCCTGCTGGTGCGCCAGGAACTGCAAGCCGACTGCTTCGCCGGCGTGTGGGCCAACCGTGCGCAAAAACGCTTGAACTGGCTGGAGCCCGGCGACATCGACGAAGCCCTGAACGCCGCCAACGCCATCGGCGACGACCGTTTGCAGCAACAGGGCCAAGGCCGCGTAGTACCGGACTCGTTCACCCACGGCACCTCGGCGCAACGCGTGCGCTGGTTCAAGACCGGCTTCGCCCAGGGCCAGATCACTCAATGCGATACCTTTTCCGCCAAGAGTCTCTAAATGAATAAACGACTGGCATTGCTGCTGGGTCTGTTCGTCAGCTGTTCAACGTTCGCCGCTGGGCACGACATCAAGGACAGCGACCTCGATCGTTTCCCACTCAAGGCCGGGGATCTCAGCCTGGGCTTGAGCCAGGACTGGCGCCAGCCGCTGCCAAACGTCACCCGCGCGCTGATCATCGTGCATGGCCGCCTGCGCGATGCCGCGGCCTATCTGCAAAGTGGCGAGCAGGCCGCCGAGAATGCCGGGCAAGCCACCCACACCCTGGTGATTGCACCGCGCTTTCTGACGGAGGCGGATGCGCGGAACGAGCATCTGGACAAGCGGATACTGCGCTGGACCGACAACGGCTGGATGGCCGGCGAACCGTCCACCGGCCCGGGCCCGATCAGTTCCTATGGCGCCCTCGACCAGATCATCAAGCACCTGGGCAACCGCAAGCTGTTCCCAGCGCTCAAGGAAATCGTGGTGGCCGGGCACTCCGGCGGTGGGCAAGTGATACAGCGTTTTGCCCTCACCAGCCACGATCATCCCAAGCTGCAAAGCGAAGGCATCGGCCTGCGGTATGTGGTGGCGAATCCTTCGTCCTACGCCTACTTCAGCCCACAGCGGCCGGTGCCGTTCGATGCCGCCAGTTGCCCAGGCTTCAACGACTGGAAATACGGCATGCAGAACCTGCCGGCCTATGCCAAAGGCCGCAGCGTCGAACAGCTGGAGCAGGCTTACGTGTCACGTGACGTCACGTACCTGCTGGGCCAGCAGGACATCGACCCGAAGCATCACGCGCTGGATATAGGCTGCGAGGCACAAACCCAGGGCGCGTATCGGTTGATTCGTGGGCACAATTATTTCGACTACCTCAAGCAGCGGCATCCGCAGTTGCGTCATACGCTGGTGGAAGTGCCCGGTGTCGGGCATAACGGCGATGGGATGTTTACGTCGCCGCAGGGGCAGAAGGTGTTGTTCACGCAATAAAACTGTGGGAGCGGGCTTGCCCGCGAAAGCGGTGGGTCAGTCGATCGATGTATAGCTGACACACCGTATTCGCGAGCAAGCCCGCTCCCACACGAGCCAGCTCCCACAGTTGATCTTCATTGTCTGTGTTAGATCATCCGGCGCAAGGCCGCGCAGTCCTCGGCATGCCAATCGGCAAGTTCCGGCCACGGGTTCTGCGCCAGGTTGACCAACACCGTCCGCGCCCCCGCCGCCCGACCGCACTCCAGGTCAAAGCGATAATCGCCGACCATCACCATTGTGCTCGGCGCCACATCCCACGCCGCCGCCAGTTTCAGCAAGCCATCCGGGTCCGGCTTGGGCTGCGCATCATCACGCCCCAATACGTCCTCGACGGCAAAGCAGTCCGCCAAACCAATCGCCTCCAGGGTGATGTGCGCCAGTTCCCGCGCATTGCGGGTCAGGATGCCCAGGCGATAACCGCGCCCGGCCAGTTCACGCACCAGTTCCACTGCGCCCTCGGCCGCGACCGAACCCAGGGCCAGCTCGCGCTCATGTTCCAGCAACCACCCATGCTTGGCCGCTGCGAGGTCCTTGGGCAGGGCAGCCAGGTGCGTGAGGATGTCGTCCTGCGCAGGAATCTCCAGCGCCTGGCGGATCGCCGCAAAGTCATGCACGGCCACCGTCAGGGTGCCGTCCATGTCGAACACCCAGTGCTTGATGTGCGACAGGCTCACGTCCAATCCTTGCGATGGCGGATCAAGCCTTCCTGCGTTACCGAAGCCACCAATTGCCCCGCGCGGTTGTACACGCTACCACGGGAGAACCCACGGGAATTGCCGGCCCACGGGCTGTCCATGGCGTAGAGCAACCAGTCATCGGCGCGCAGGTCGGCGTGGAACCACAGCGCGTGGTCGAGGCTGGCGACCTGCATGTCTTTCTGCCACACGGTCTTGCCATGGGGCAGCAACGAGGTGGTCAGCAAGCCGAAGTCCGAGGCGTAGGCCAGCAGGTATTTGTGCAGCGCAGGCGTGTCGGCCAACGCGCCGTCGGCACGAAACCACACGTACTTGACCGGGTCGGACGGCTGCGGGTTGAACGGGTCTTTTTCGGTGACCGGGCGCACTTCGATCGGCTTGGGGCACAGCAGCTTGTCGCGCATATGCTCGGGGATCAGGTGCGCGCGTTGCTGGGTCAGCTCCAGCTCCGACGGCAGGTTTTCCGGGCCGACCACCACGGGCATGGTGCTCTGGTGTGCGAAGCCCTCTTCGTCGTACTGGAACGAGGCGCTGCAGGTGAAGATCGGGTTGCCCTTCTGGATCGCGGTGACCCGGCGCGTGCTGAAACTGCCGCCATCGCGCACACGGTCGACCGAATACACAACCGGCAATGCTGCATCACCGGGACGCAGGAAATAGCCGTGCAATGAGTGCACATGCCGCGCTTCTTCTACGGTCTGGCTGGCCGCCGACAGCGACTGGCCGAGCACCTGGCCGCCGAACAGTTGACGAAAACCCAGGTCCTGGCTGCGGCCGCGAAAGAGGTTTTCCTCGATCGGCTCCAGGGTCAGCAAGTCCACCAGATCTTCCAATACTTGGCTCATAGAGCAACTCCTACAATCTATGGGGCATTCCGGTCTGCTTATCCGTGCAGCGTGTCCAACCATTGGGCGCGGGTGATGCGGTACAACACATGATGGCGCAGCGGGTCATCGGCTGCGACCTTGGGGTGTGCAAAATCTGCCAGGGGATCGTAATGCATACCGATGGCCTGCATGACTTTTTGTGATGGCATGTTGGCTTCGGTGGTAAAGGCGACGACTTCATCCAGCTGCAAGCGATCGAAGCCGCAGCGCAACGCCGTCCACGCCGCTTCGCTGGCGTAGCCCAGGCCCCAATGTTCGCGGGCCAGGCGCCAGCCGATTTCCACCGCCGGGGTGAAGGCGGCGTCAAAGCTGACATGCTGCAAGCCGGTCAAGCCGATGAACTCGCCGCTGTCCTTGCGCTGCAAGGCCCACAGGCCGAAGCCATATTCGGCGAAGTGGCCACGAATGCGGCCGATCAATGCGGCGCTTTCCAGGTGGCTCAGCCTGGCCGGGAAATAGCGCATCACCTGTGGGTCGGCGCACATGCGCGCAAACTCCGGCAGGTCGCTGTCGCGCCATTGGCGCAGCACCAGGCGCGCACTTTCCAGTTCGAGTATCGGCTCCATGGGTCCCCTCCCTTGCCATGTGCGTGAGTGTACAACGCGGGTAAGATCCGTCGCAGGTTCCCGTCAGATAATCCCATGCCTTTACCACTGATCTACCACGATGATTACAGCCCCGAGTTCCCGGCGGACCACCGCTTCCCCATGGACAAGTTCCGCCTGTTGCGTGACCACTTGGTGTCCAGCGGGTTGACCGAGGACAGCCAACTGCTGCGCCCGCAACTGTGCCCACCCGAGATCCTGGCGCTGGCCCATGACCCCGGCTACATCGAACGCTACATGGGCGGTGAACTGTCCCGCGAAGACCAGCGCCGCCTCGGCCTGCCGTGGAACGAAGCCCTGGCGCGGCGTACCGTGCGGGCGGTGGGCGGCTCGATCCTCGCTGCCGAACAGGCGCTGGAACACGGGCTCGCCTGCCACCTGGCGGGCGGCACGCACCACGCCCACTACGATTACCCGGCGGGCTTTTGCATCTTCAACGACCTGGCGGTGATCAGCCATTACCTGCTCGCCAGCGGCCGGGTCAATCGCGTGCTGATCTTCGACTGCGACGTGCACCAGGGCGACGGCACCGCACGCATCCTCCATGACACACCGGAGGCCATCACCGTGTCGCTGCACTGCGAAAAGAACTTCCCCGCACGCAAGGCCCAGAGCGACTGGGACATCCCGCTGCCCATGGGCATGGGCGACGGCGACTACCTCAAGGTGGTGGACGATGCGCTCAATTACCTGCTGCCGCTCTACCAGCCGGACCTGGTGCTGTACGACGCCGGCGTCGACGTGCACAAGGACGACGCCCTCGGCTACCTCAAGCTGACAGACCAAGGCGTCGCCGCCCGCGATGAAAGCGTGATGCGCCACTGCCTGGGCCGCGACATCCCGGTGATGGGCGTGATCGGCGGCGGCTACAGCAAGGACCGCCCTGCCCTGGCCCGCCGCCACGGCATCCTGCACCACAGCGCACAACGGGTGTGGACGTCATCAGGTTGTCATTGAGTTGTGCGCGTTACCCACAATGCCTGTGGAACGGCCTGTGGATAACTTGAGCGTAAGCACCTAAGAGTCAATATCTGTAAGGCCTGTAGGAAGCTGTACATTTTTTGATCAGGCGTTTGCGCTGTCCTCGGGTAGAATGCTCGGCCTGTTTATCCGACCGTAGCCCTCGCCATGCCCCAGACCGCACCCCAACACGTCACCATCATCGGCGGCGGCCCCGCCGGGCTGATGGCCGCCGAAGTCTTGAGCCAGGCGGGGCTGCGCGTGGACCTGTACGACGGCATGCCGTCGGTGGGGCGCAAATTCCTGCTGGCCGGTGTTGGCGGCATGAACATCACCCACTCCGAAGCCTACCCGGCGTTTCTGTCGCGCTACGCCGAACGAGCGCCGTACATCGCCCCGCTGCTGCGTGGGTTTGGCGCCGAAGCATTGTGCGAATGGATACATGGGTTGGGTATCGAAACCTTTGTCGGCACCTCCGGCCGGGTGTTTCCTACCGACATGAAAGCCGCCCCCCTACTGCGCGCCTGGCTCAAGCGCCTGCGCGACCAGGGCGTGGTTATCCACACCCGGCACCGTTGGACCGGCTGGAATGCCCACGGCGATTTACTTATCCACAGTCCCGACGGCGAAAAAACCGTGCGCGGCGATGCGGTACTGTTGGCCCTCGGCGGTGGCAGTTGGTCGCGCCTGGGTTCCGACGGTACGTGGCTCAAGCTGCTGGAAGGCAAAGGCGTGCCCTGTGCCCCGCTGCAAGCGAGCAACTGCGGCTTCGAGGTGTCAGCCTGGAGCGAGTTGATGGTCAGCAAATTCGCCGGTGCGCCGTTGAAAAACGTCGCCATCGGCTTGGGCGACGACAAACCCCGGCTGGGGGAATGTGTGATCACCGCCGCCGGTATCGAAGGCAGTTTGATCTACGCGTTGTCGGCGCCGATTCGCGAGGCGATCAATACAACCGGTTCGGCCACCGTGAATATCGACCTGTTGCCGAGCAAGCCTGTGGATAAGGTTCAAGCTGCATTGGCCAAGCCCCGTGGTTCGCGCTCGATGAGCAAACACTTGCACAGCCAGTTGGGGCTGGATGGCGTGAAAGCGGCGTTATTACGCGAGTTGGCGCCCGCCGAACACTTCAACGATCCGGCGCAGCTGGCCGCCGCCATCAAGGCCCTGCCGCTGACCCTGGTGAAAACCCGGCCGATGGACGAAGCGATCAGCACCGCCGGCGGCGTGCCGTTCGAAGCGCTGGATGAGCGCTTGATGCTCAAGCAATTGCCAGGCGTATTTTGTGCCGGAGAGATGCTGGACTGGGAAGCGCCGACGGGCGGGTATTTGCTGACGGGGTGTTTTGCCAGCGGGCGAGCGGCTGGGCGGGGGATGGTGGAGTGGCTTAAACGCTGAGATTTGTGGCGGACTCAAGGCCGCTTTCGCGAGCAAGCCCGCTCCCACACTTGACCGAGTTCCAACATGAGAATGCAGTCAAAATGTGGGAGCGGGCTTGCTCGCGAAGGGGCCATCAGCCACAGCGCAAAATCACTTCTTCTTACGCGGCCCGGTATTAAACACAGGTACCTTGCGCACCGGCTTGATCGAAGGCTCGGCCGGCGCCGCGTCACCACTGTCCACCCACTTGCCCAGGTTGCGCTTGCCGCCACCACCGGAAGTTTTAGGTTTCTTCGGCTTTTTCGGTTTCTTCACCACCTGGCCGCTGGCATCGGTGTCCGGCACACGGTGCTCCGGTTCAAAGTCCGGCTCCATCTTGCGGGTCAACGTCTGACGCGTGAGCATCTCGATGGCCGACAGCATGTTCACTTCATCGGCACACACCAGGGAAATCGCCTCGCCGGTGTTGCCCGCACGCCCGGTGCGGCCGATGCGGTGGATGTAGTCCTCGGCCACGATCGGCAGGTCGAAATTGACCACCAGCGGCAGGTCTTCGATATCCAGGCCACGGGCTGCCACGTCGGTGGCCACCAGGATCTGCACTTCGCTGGCCTTGAAGCGGTCCAGCGCACGTTGGCGCGTGGCTTGGGGTTTGTCGCCGTGGATGCCATCGGCGTTGATGCCCAGGCCCTGCAATTTATCCACCAGCGCGTCCACGCCGTTACGGGTCTTGGCGAACACCAGCACCTGTTTCCAGCGACCCTTGCGCATCAAGTGCACAAACAACTCCGGCTTGCGCTTCTTGTCCACCGGCACAACCCACTGCTTCACGGTGTTGGCGGCAACGTTGCGCGGGCTGACTTCGATGCTTAGCGGGTCGTTGAGCATCTGCCCGGCGAGCAGGCGGATATCATCGGAGAAGGTCGCGGAGAACAGCAGCGTCTGGCGCTTTTTCGGCAGCATGCGGTAGATGTTCGCCAGCTCTTCCGAGAAGCCCAGGTCGAGCATGCGGTCGGCTTCGTCCAGCACCAGGGTTTGCAGCTGATTAAGCTTCAGCGCGTTCTGGCGGAACAGGTCGATCAGGCGGCCAGGGGTGGCGACCAGGATGTCGACGCCCTTGCGCAGCTTCATCATCTGCGGGTTGATGCTCACACCGCCGTACACCGCGTAGGTGGTCAGCGGCAGATTTTGCGCATATTCGGCGACGCTGGCGTGCACCTGCTCGGCCAGCTCGCGGGTCGGGCACAGGATCAGTGCACGCGCCGAGTTGGCGGCGACTTTCGGCCCTTCCATGGTCAGCAGTTGCAGCAGCGGCAGGGCGAAACCGGCGGTCTTGCCGGTGCCGGTCTGAGCCGCAGCCATCAGGTCGCGACCGGCCAATACCGCCGGAATGGCTTGCGCCTGCACCGGCGTCGGGGTCTGGTAGCCGAGCGTCTCAAGGGCGCGCAGCAAGGGTTCGATCAGGCCAAGGGAGGCGAAAGTCATGTAGTTACCGTAGGAAAATTCAGCGCAAGCACGCAATGCGCCGCAGTTTACCTTATTTCCGGCTTGGGCTTGCGCCACTGGGGCAGGCTGATCAGCAGGACGGCACTGATGATTACCAGCATCGCCAGGGCTTCCTCCATGCCGATGGTCTCGCCGACGAACACAATCCCGAGCAACACCGCCACCGCCGGGTTCACATAGGCATAACTGGTCGCCGCTGCCGGACGGACGTGCTTGAGCAGGTACATATAGGCGTTGAAGGCGATGATCGAGCCGAACACGGCCAGGTACGCCAGGGCCAGCCAGCCTTCGACGGGAGGCATGGCGTGCAGGCGTTCGCCGGTGAGTGCGCTGCCGATCAGCAGCGTTACGCCCGCCACCAACATCTCCGCCGCACTGGCCATCGCGCCCTGGGGCAGCGGCAAGCGCCGGCTCCACACCGAACCGAACGCCCACGAAGCGGCGGCAAACAGCAGCAACGCAGCGCCCATCGGGCTCGATTGCAAGGTGCTGCCCATATTGAGCATGGCGATACCGGCAATCCCCAGGATCACTCCCGCCCATTCCAGACGGGTATTACGCGCACCCCAGAAATATCCACAGAGCAAAGTAAACAACGGCACCGTCGCCACCGCCAGCGCGGCCACCCCGGACGACACCCCGGAATGCTCGGCCAACGTCACCGCGCCGTTGCCGAAGGTCAGCAGCAAAATGCCGATCTTCGCGCACGCCTTCCACTGCTCCCACGTCGGCGCCGGCACCCCGCGCCAGCGCAGAAAGCCATACATCACCGCCCCCGCCGCCAAAAAGCGAATGCCGCCGAGCATCAGTGGCGGCCAGTACTCCACGCCGATGCGGATCACCAGGTAGGTGGAACCCCAAATCACATACAACGCAAAAAAGGCAGCGATCAACGGTAAGGGAAAGCGACGTGGGCCAGGCATTGGGTGGCTCTATGGCAGGAGATGGGATGCTTATTCTAAAAAGGCAGGCCCTTAAACTTAAGTTACAAAACCTGTTTAAACCGCCCATACACTTTTCAAAGCATGGTTGTGAGGGCTATAACCCATGCTTTCGAAAGCCACCCAGCATTGGAGCCTTATCATGGACAAATACGACCGCATGCTCCTCAGCGCCCTGCTCGCCGACGGCCGTGCGTCCTACGCGCAACTGGCGCGCACAGTAAACCTCTCGGCACCGGCCGTGGCTGAACGGGTGGCCAAGTTGGAGGCCAGTGGGGTGATCACGGGGTATCAGGCCAAGGTGGATCTGTCCAAGGTCGGCTTGCCGATTCAGTGTGTGATTGAACTGCGGTTGACCAACCACGGCAGCCAGAAGGTGTACGACGCCCTGGCGGAAATCCCCGAGCTGACGGAGTGCCACCGGGTGACGGGCGACCCGTGCGTGATCATGCAGGCGGCGGTGGGCTCGATGCCGGAGTTGGAGAACCTGATCAACCGGGTAGCGAAGTTCGGGTTCAGCAAGACGTCGATTATTTTGTCCAGCGCGATAGAGCGGCGGGTGCCGTTGGCGCAGTTGGAGGTGAGAAATGGTGGGTAAGGTCGTCAATCTCAGCCATCCGGTCAGCCCGCGTATTCCACTGTGGCCGGGGGACCCGCCGGTGGAATTCGAAGACGTCGCTTCGTTGGACAAGGATGGCTATTTTTTGCGCCGCTTCAGCATGGGTGAACACAGCGCCACCCATATGAATGCGCCGAATAGCTTCTTCGCTGATGGGATGGGGATCGAGGGTTACCAGGCGCAAGACTTGGTACGGCCAGCGGTGGTGATCGATGTGCGCGCCCAGGCCCAAAGCAATCCAGACTACGCAATCAGCCCTGCGGATATTGAAGCGTGGGAGTGCCAGCATGGGCTCATCGAAGCCGGTTCCGTCGTGCTGATGTACACCGGCTGGCAGCATCTTTGGAATGATCCGACAGCGTTTATCGGCCAAGACGCACAAGGCTCGCACTTTCCCGGGATTGGCGAAGCGGCAATTGGTTTTTTACTGGAACAGCGTCAGATTGCCGGGGTGGGCATCGATACCCACGGGGTTGATCCGGGGCAGAGCAGCACGTTTGCGACGAACCGAGCGGTGTTGGCGGGGAATGGGATTGTGTTGGAGTGTTTGACCAACCTGGACCGTCTGCCGCCCAAAGGCGCCACGCTGGTGATTGGGGTATTGGCGCTTGAGGGCGGATCGGGATCGCCAGCAGCTGCAATGGCGATCATCTCCTGAAAACACCGCCCTCCCACATTTTGAACTGCTGCGTGACTGCCGGGACAGTCATCAAGGCAGTGAGCGCTCAACAATCAAATCGATAATTTGGCTGAGAGTGGTGATGTGATTCCAATCCTCCTGAGTCGCTTTCAGCTTGAACTGCCACTTGATCTGCATGATGAAACAAGTGAGGTCGTCATCGATGATTTCAAAGTCATGGATGAAATCCGTTTGCTCCGATACTTGACTACGGTCGATGAATCCAATGACGTCGACGAACAGCTGAATGACCTTCTCGCTGATCTCCGTCCGGGTCAGATTACTTTCCATTTCTTGCCTCATAGGCACACTTACCAATACTGATTAGATCAAAGACAGCCAACCCTGCGGCGATGAGGCAGATGGATGAAGAGGAAGTAAAGAAGGGTCTTAGGCAACTAGAGGATTAAGCCTACTGACGATTCAGATCCGGACCTCAAAGTGCTGAATTTTCAATGGCCAGCAAGACCTATCTCTTTCATTTGAGGGATGTTTCCTAGAGAATTCCACGGCCTTGTTTCCGTCGGATCGGGTAGCTAGTCTCGCTCAGTCATCGAACACTTGATGATGGGACGTGCAAGTCCGACCAAACAAAAGCCGCTCAGATGCCTTACTTCTTCGTTGCTCAGTTTTTGATACGCAGCATCGATATTTTTATGGCAGCCGTGCGCGGGAGATCCTCGGATCTGCTGGGTTTACCTTTTGTCCCGGTCTTGCACACCCGCGTACTGCTGCCACCCTCATTTGCGTGCAAGCGAATGATGCAGCTCCTTACAACACAAAAGGAGTTTCACCATGGTCAAAGTAACCCCCGACCCACCCAGCTTTCTCAGCGAAGACGCCCTACTCCACCGCCGAGCCATCGACTACTACCTCAAAGCGTCCGCCCCGGATGCGCCGAACTTCATTCTGAATGACAACCTGAGCTTCGAAGACGCCCTCGCCCATGCGGCGGATTTGCTGCATTGCGCGGTAGAGACAGCACACTCATCGGCAGAATCAATGAATGTGCAGCAGCGGGCAGTGATGCATTTGGTGGAGATGGCGAAGGTGGTCGTGGATCAGACGCTGGACTGCACACAGTCTCGATGAACGACACATGACCCCTGTGGGAGCGGGCTTGCCCGCGAAGGCGGTGTGTCAGTCAATATTTCCGGCGACTGATCCACCGCTTTCGCGAGCAAGCCCGCTCCCACACAAGCCCGTTCCCACATTTGGATCTTTGGGGTTCTTGGGATTGTGGTGAGGTTAGAGCGCGCGATGTTTTTTGAGGTGTTCGGTGATTTTTGCCGCCGGGACTTTCTGCAAGCTGCAAAGCAGGTCGTGGGACAGTTCGCGCAAACCATGCGTACCGCGCAGTTCCTGCGCCAGGTGCGCCGTAAGGTTGGCCGCCATTTCCGCATCCGCCATCGCCCGGTGAGCCTTGCCGGTGTGGGGCAACTGGGCGAACGCATTCAGGGTGCCGAGTTTGTGGTTCGGCGCCGAGGGCATCAAGCGCCGCGCCAGCAGCAGCGAGCAGGCAAACTTCTGCAGGCGGGTGCGGCGGATCAGGCCCAGCTCGAAGTCCCAGAACTTCTGGTCGAACGCGGCGTTGTGCGCCAGCAGCGGGGTGGTGCCGACGAACTCGTTGACCTCGTTCATCACCCGCTCGGCCGGCGGCGCGCTGCGCAGCATGGCGTTGCTGATGCCGGTGAGTTGTTCGATGAACGCGGGCACGTGCACGCCGGTTTTCATCAGGCTCTGGTAGCGGTCCACGATCTGACCACGCTCAAGGATGACCACGGCGATTTCCGTGGCGCGGCACTGGCTGCTCGGGCTGATGCCGGTGGTTTCAAAGTCGATGACCGCTATACGTTCCAAACCTGTTCCAACTCCGTTCCACAATTTATTTGAGCAGCAGCGCGCCTTCGATCGGCACGTAGCGGCTGGCCGCACGTATCAACGAATTGGCGGTCAGCCCCGGCACGCCGTAGGCCACGGCTTCGACGCCATGCTTGTTGATGATGCGTTCGAGCAGCATGTCGAAGTCACCGTCACCGGAAGCCAGCACGATTTCGTCGACGTGGTCCGCGGCGTCCATGATGTCGAGGGTGATGCCCACGTCCCAGTCGCCCTTGGCCGAGCCGTCGCTGCGCTGGATGTACGGCTTGAGTTTTACCGTGAAGCCCAGGTTGCGCAGGATCTGCTGGAACTGCTGCTGCTTGCTGTCGCCACGGTCGATGGCATAGGCGTACGCCTCGACGATCTGCCCGCGGGCGCTGATGTCAGCCCACAGGGCGGCGTAGTTGAAGTGGCAGCCATACGCTTGGCGCACGGTGTAGTAGAGGTTTTGTACATCGGCGAACACTGCAATTTTCTTCACCGCACTTCCCCATGACAGCCACTTGGATGCCGGACGCGCACGTCCGCAAAGGCGCCAGTATGCCAGCCACGGGGAAGTTTCCGAGAAAAATCAGCCCGGCGCGACAAAGCGCACCGGGCTTGGGAGCATCAGACGAAGGAATCGTCGTCGCCGAAGGAGGAGGAATCGTCGGAATAATCGCTGTCGGCAAAGCTGTCCGAATTGTTGCTGCCCCAGTTGTCGTTGCCGGCAAACTTCTGGTCGTCATTGCCCCAGCCACCTTGATCGCTGGCCGGTGCCGGTTGCTCGATGATTTCTTCCACCACCTGCGGCTGCTGGTTGTGATGGAACAGGCTGCTGATGCCTTCCGCCAGCAACACACCGCCGGCCACGCCAGCGGCGGTTTTCATCGCACCACCAAGGAAACCGCTGCCAATCGGGGCGGCGGCAGCAGGAGGCTGTTGATAACTTTGTTGCGGCGCAGGCGCCTGGTTGAACGACGGCCGCGCCGGTTCACGCCAGCCGCCCGTAGACGCAGGAGCGCTCTGGGCCGGTTGCTGCTCACGGGAACCGCCACCGCCAAAGATGCTCGACAGAAAACCACCGCTGCTCGGCGCTGGCTGGGCCGATTGGGATTTGGCTTGTTGCAACTCTTCCTGCAACTGCTGGATCTGTTGCGCCTGTTGCTTGTTCTGCGCGTCGAGGCTCTTGAGCGCGTGTTCCTGCACCAGGATCGACTGGGTCATGTAGTACCCGGCCGCCGGTTGGCGCGTCATATGCTCCTTGATCCGCGCTTCGGCCAGGGCGTCGCGGGGGGCTGAGTCCGTTTCGGCTTGTTGCAACCGTGAAAACAGTCCATCGATCAGGGTTTGCTCTTCGCTGTTCATGGCGACCTCGTTAGATTGCCGGTAGAAATCGTGGTCCCGCCTGGAGTCAGGCTGAGGTACATGCTAGTTATGGGGGTGTTACGAGTTGTTTCAATGGTCTTTACTCAAGGTTTACGTTTGCTTACGTCCGGTCACGATCGGTTAAAGTGTTGCCCTTGCTTTCAGGCCTGCGATGAACTTGATGAATCCGTTAGATGTACTGCGCGACTCCCTCCGCTTCACTCAACGCAACCTGGGCGCCATCGTCCAGCTGTGCCTGCCGTTGGTGATTCTCGAAGCCTTGCTGCAACAAGTGCTCAACCACGTGGTGGGCCCCGATGCCTTCCCCGGTTTCAGCGTGGTGGTGGGGTTGTTGGTGTACCCGCTGTACACCGGCGCGTTGATCCTGTTTCTCGACGCCCGCACCCGAGGCGAATCGCCGCGCACCAAGGATGTGTGGGCCATGGCCCTGACCCTGTGGCCACGTTTCGCGCTGCTGACGGCCATCAGCACCTTGCTGATCCTGCTCGGGTTGTCGTTGTACTTCCTGCCGGGCCTGTGGCTGATGGTGGTGCTGGCCTTTGCCGAATACCTGCTGGTGCTGCGCGGCATGACGGCGCTGGAAGCGATCAAGGAGAGTTTTCGCCTGACCCGCGGGCACTTCTGGCGAATCCTCGTGTGCCTGCTGTGCGTGATGACGCCGCTGTGGCTACTCAAGGGCGCCAGTGTCGCGGCCTATCCAGAGCCCGCGCCGTTGCTGGGGCTGGTGATGGACAGCGCCCACAGCTTCCTGCAACTGTTCACCAGCGTGGTGCTGTTCCGTTTATTCATGCTGATCGGTGGCGATGCCGACGCGCGGTGATATGCTCCTGGCACCTCTGAAACGCCATAAGCCGAGCCGATGACCCGTTTATTGCGCATCACCTTACTGGGCCTGCTGATTCTCGCAGGCTTGCTCACCGCCCTGATCCACAGCCTGACCTGGCGCCCCGCCGACAAGGAAATCCTGCCCGTCAGCTGCGTGGCGCCGCGTGCGCCGACCCTGTTGCCGGGGCAGGCGCTCAAGGTCATGACCTGGAACGTGCAATACCTGGCCGGCAAGAACTACGTGTTCTGGTACGACACCGCCGACGGCAGCGGCCCCGATGAGCGCCCGACCGTCGAAGACATGGCCTTCAGCCTGGACGAAGTGGCGCGGGTGATCCGCGACGAGCAGCCCGACTTGCTGCTGTTGCAGGAGCTCGACGAAAACGCCAAGCCTTCCCACTACCAGGACCAACTGGCCCTGTTGCAAGAGCGTCTGGTCGACCTCTACCCGTGCAGCGCCCAGGCCTTCGACTGGAAAGCCGATTTTGTCCCCGACCTGCACATTTTCGGCAGCGTCGGCCGCAAGCTGGCGACCCTGAGCCGCTACCAGATCGAACACGCCGAGCGCCTGCAATTGCCCGCGCCCGAGGCGAACATCTTCAGCCGCCAGTTCCAACCCAAACCGGCCCTGCTGCTGACCTACCTGCCCCTGAGCGACGGCGGCCAACTGGCGGTGCTCAATACCCGCCTGGACGGCGATGCGCCTGGGCGCAGTGCGGTGCAAGAGCAGGTCCAGGCCACGGTCAAACTGCTGGATAAATTCGAAGGCCGTGGCACGCCCTGGCTGATCGGCGGGGATTTCAACCTGCTGCCCCTGGGCCAATTCCTGCGCCTGGACGCCAGCAAACGCGGGCAATATTCGCCGGACAGTGAGCTGCACCTGCTGTGGGACAAATACCCGATGATCCCAAGCAACAGCCAATCCAGCGGCATCGACCGTGAGAAATGGCTGACGAACTTCCCCAACGACCCCAGCCTCGACGGCCCGGATCGCACCCTCGACTACCTGTTCTACAGCCCGCGCCTTAAGCGTGTAGAAGCCAGGGTGCGCCAGGACGACACCCTGCGCATCTCCAACCACCTGCCCGTGATCGCCCGCTTCCTGCTCCCCACCTTGTAGTGAGCGGGCTCGCCCCGCGCCGGGTGGCGCAGCCGCCCCAATCCCATGCACCTCGGTCTCGCTGAAACACCGCGGCGGACCATTTGGGGCGGCTGCGCCACCCGGCGCGGGGCAAGCCCGCTCACTACATTGTCCTTTTTAAGGGGACAATAAATCTCGAATCAGCCTAATTGTCTCTCACTCGACTAGGCCGTAAATTTCCTCCCAAGCCAGCACGCAGACAGCCAGAGGCGCTGAAGCGGCCTTCCAATTCCAATACTTCAAGTGAGCCCAAACGACATGAGCACCCTCAACAAAGCCCTGACCGCTACCCTCCTCGCCCTGTCCATCGGCAGCGCTTTTGCCGCCGAAACCGCGGTGCCCGAGCACCAGACCCAGGCGTTCCTCAACGCCCTCGCCGCCGGCGGCGGTCGCCCGCTGGAGCAGCTGAGCCCCAAGGATGCACGGGCCGTGCTGACGGGTGCGCAGAACTCGGTGAAGGTCGACATGTCGGGCATTCAGGTCAGCGACAAGACCATCCAGGCCGACGGCCAGCGCATCAAGCTGACCATCGTGCGCCCTGCCAACGTCAAGGGTGAATTGCCGGTGTTCATGTACTTCCACGGCGGCGGCTGGGTGCTGGGCGACTACCCGACCCACGCCCGCCTGATTCGTGACCTGGTGGTGGGCTCCGGCGCCGTCGCGGTGTATGTGGACTACACGCCGTCGCCGGAAGCGCACTACCCGACCGCGATCAACCAGGCCTACGCCGCAACCCGCTGGGTCGCCGAGCACGGCAAAGAGATCAACGTCGATGGCACGCGCCTGGCGGTGGCCGGCAACAGCGTCGGCGGCAACATGGCGGCGGTGGTGGCGCTCAAGGCCAAGGAACAGCACTCGCCGACACTGCGCTTCCAGCTGCTGCTGTGGCCGGTGACCGACGCCAGCTTCGACACAGCGTCATACCAGCAGTACGCCGAAGGCCACTTTCTCACCAAGAACATGATGAATTGGTTCTGGGACAGCTACACCACTGACGCCAAGCAACGCGCCGAGATCTACGCTTCGCCGTTGCGCGCCACCCCGGCACAGCTGACGGGCCTGCCACCGGCGCTGATCCAAACCGCCGGGCTGGACGTGTTGCGCGATGAAGGCGAGGCCTACGCCCGCAAGCTGAACGCGGCGGGTGTGGATGTGACGGCGGTGCGCTACAACGGGATGATCCATGACTACGGCTTGCTCAACCCACTGAGCACTGTCCCGCAAGTCAAAGCGGCGATGCGTCAGGCCGCAGGTGAACTGAAAGCCCACCTCAACTGATCCAAACACCGTCCTGTAGTGAGCGGGCTTGCCCCGCGCTGGGTGGCGAAGCCGCCCCAATCCCATGGCACCTCGGTCTCCCTGAAACACCGCGGCGGACCATTTGGGGCGGCTTCGCCCCCCAGCGCGGGTGTAGAACCGTAGACATCCTTTACATCTGAAACCGGGGACATCGTTTACAC
>NZ_JAPFHC010000010.1:0-174275 GCF_059803535.1 Pseudomonas sp. RP-B7 | reverse complement strand
GCGAGGAAAACCTGGACTATGGCATTTGGCGCAGCCACGCCTTGTAGCAGTGGCTGGCGGGAGTTGATGGTCGTTGAACTAACGAGTACGGGAGCGCTGCCGGAGGGTAAAGAGGGCATGACGTTTCTCCAATGGGAGGTTTTCGTTAACTTTCCACGAATAACCTTCCACGAGATCCCGAATCTTTATCTACTGTCATAAATGACAGTTTTGACCAGCGGTGCCGCTAGTGCGCTCCTAGATGACACGCATGTGGCAAGGAGATGGAGAGAGGCTGGCAACAATCAACAGCTGTTTGTCTTCATGACTGGTACTGGCTGAGCAACCGCTCCATCCGCGCATCCAGCCGGCGCTTGATCTCGGTTTCGATATGCGGGGCGAAGTCGTCGATGACGTCTTGCATGATCAGTTGCGCGGCGGCGCGCAGTTCGTTGTCCAGGTGCAGCAGCAGGGCGTCCTGGCCTTTTTCGGCGGGGGCGGGCTCGACAGCAACGGCAACCGGCTCCGGCGCAGCGGGCTTGGCGCCGACCATATCGAACAACAGCGGAATCTGTACCTCTGCATCGACCGAGTCGGTCAGCAGTGGCGGTTGCAGGCCGTCGTCACCGAGCAACTGGCGGATCGACTCCAGGTCGTCCAGCAGGTGGTCGTCTTTTTTTACCGAGTTGGGAGTGTCCATCATTTACTCAAAGTCGTTGTAGCCGGTGATCCTGCAAAGGATAGCCCTGTTCGCGATAGAAACGGAAACTCTCCCGCGCCGCCTGACGAATAGCCGGGTCTTCCACCACCACCTCTGCCACGCGGGCAAACGCCTTGGCGAACGGCGGCACTTTCAGGTCCAGGTTGACCAGCAGGTCATGGTGATCGCCGCAACTGTCGCCCAAGCCCAGTACAACAAGGCCTTCGGGTTCTGATTCGGCAGGGCCGTGGGGCACGAAGCTTTCGCCCTTGAAGCGCCACAGGCGGGCGTCGAGCTCGTCGCGTTGGGCCGCATCGCTGCAATGCAGGTAGATGCGGTGGCCCATGCGCCAGGCTTTTTCGGTGAGTTTGCAGGCAAAGTCCAGGCGCGCGAGCGGGTCGGCGCTGGGCAATATATAGAAGTCGACTTGGGTCATTGCGGTTCCTGGAACGCGAGGCGGCTATCTGAAAGCCGCCCCGGCGTTCTCATTTTCAGGCCTTGGCGCGATCCAGCAGGTACTGGGTCAGCAGTGGAACAGGACGGCCAGTGGCGCCCTTGTCCTTGCCGCCGCTGGTCCAGGCCGTGCCGGCGATGTCCAGGTGCGCCCAGTTGAAGTTCTTGGCAAAGCGCGACAGGAAGCAGGCTGCGGTAATGGTGCCGGCTTTCGGGCCGCCGATGTTGGCGATGTCGGCGAACGGGCTGTCCAGCTGTTCCTGGTACTCATCGAACAGCGGCAGTTGCCAGGCGCGGTCGTCGGCGGCCTTGCCGGCGCTGAGCAGTTGTTCGATCAACTCGTCGTTGTTGCCCAACAGGCCCGAGGTGTGGGAGCCCAGGGCGACGATGCACGCGCCGGTCAGGGTGGCGATGTCGATCACGGCTTGCGGCTTGAAGCGCTCGGCGTAGGTCAGGGCATCGCACAGCACCAGGCGGCCTTCGGCGTCGGTGTTGAGGATCTCGACGGTCTGGCCGCTCATGGTGGTGACGATGTCGCCCGGACGCGCCGCGCCGCCACTTGGCATGTTCTCGGCACAGGCCAGGATGCACACCAGGTTGATCGGCAGCTTGAGCTCCAGCACCGCACGCAGGGTGCCGAACACGCTGGCGGCGCCGCCCATGTCGTACTTCATCTCATCCATGCCGGCGCCTGGCTTGAGGCTGATGCCGCCGGTGTCGAAGGTGATGCCTTTGCCGACCAGGGCGTAAGGTTTGTCGGCCTTTTTGCCGCCGTTGTATTGCATCACGATCAGGCGTGGCGGCTGGTCGCTGCCCTGGCCCACGGCATAGAACGAGCCCATGCCCAGTTCCTTGATCTTCTTCTCATCCAGGACTTCGACTTTCAGGCCCTTGAATTCCTTGCCCAGCGCCTTGGCCTGTTCGCCGAGGAAGGTTGGGTGGCAGATGTTCGGCGGCAGGTTGCCCAGGTCACGGGTGAACGACATGCCGTTGGCGATTGCGGTGGCGTGGGTCACGGCGCGCTGCACTTCAGCCTGGGCGGCCTTGATGGTCAGCAGGGTGATCTTCTTCAGGGCGCGGGGTTCGGCCTTGGTGCTCTTGAACTGGTCGAAGATATAGCCGCCGTCCACCAGGCTTTCGGCCAGCAGGCGGGTCTTGCCGTAGCTGTCGCGGCCCTTGACCACCACTTCATCCAGCGCCAGCGTGGCATCACCGCCGCCCAGGCCTTTGAGGGTGGTGAGGATGCCGCTGATGATCTTGCGGAACGGACGGTCGCCCAGCTCGGCGTCCTTGCCCACGCCCACCAGCAGTACGCGGTCGGCTTTCAGGTTTGGCAGGCTTTGCAGCAGCAGGCTCTGGCCGACTTTGCCCGCCAGGTCGCCGCGCTTGAGGATCGCGCTGATGGCGCCGCCGCTCAGTTCGTCGACTTGCTTGGCAGCGACGCCAAGCTTGCGGCCTTCGCCGATGGCGACCACGAGGGTGGCGGTTTTCAACGTTTCGGGGCTAACGCTTTTTACAACCAATTCCATTTTCGGGTCCCTTATAAAGGTCAAAGAGCCGGGCGTCTGTACGCCGGCTTTAAAGCTTGGCGGCTGTATAAACCGCCCGCGACAAAGGCCGCAGTTTGAACCTCGGCGGCGGAGCCTGACAACCCTTGGTGTAAGCTTTGTCCACGTGGTTGAGCATGCTCCGTGACAGGCGCGGCCAATCACAGGATAATGCGCCATCTTTTTAGCCGGCCTGTGCAAACGGGTCGACTGGTATGCTTGCTTGTTTGGCCGCCTTAGCCTGACAACCCTGGAGTGTCTGGTTTGATCGTCTTCCGTTATCTGTCCCGCGAAGTCCTGTTGACCCTGAGTGCCGTGAGCGCGGTGTTGCTGGTCATCATCATGAGTGGTCGTTTCGTCAAATACCTCGCCCAGGCCGCCTCTGGCGCGCTGGATCCGGGCTCGCTGTTCCTGATCATGGGCTTTCGCCTGCCGGGGTTTCTGCAACTGATCCTGCCGCTGGGCCTGTTCCTCGGGATCCTGCTGGCGTACGGTCGCCTGTATCTCGAAAGTGAAATGACCGTGCTTTCGGCCACCGGCATGAGCCAGCAACGCCTGCTGGGCATGACCATGATCCCGGCCGCCGGTGTCGCGCTGATCGTCGCCTGGCTGAGCCTGAGCCTGGCCCCCCAGGGCGCCATGCAGTTCCAGCTGGTGCTGAACAAGCAGGACGCGATGACCGAGTTCGACACCCTCGAACCGGGCCGCTTCCAGGCACTCAGCGACGGCACCCGCGTGACCTACACCGAAACCATGACCGAAAACCGTGCCAACCTCGGCGGCGTATTCATCTCCGAGAAGCGCCTGGGCCAGGACAAGAAAGACCGCGGTATTTCCGTGCTGGTGGCCGACTCAGGCCGCCAGGAAGTGCGCCCCGATGGCAGCCGCTATCTGATCCTGGAAAACGGCTATCGCTATGACGGCAGCCCCGGCATGGCCGATTACCGTGCGATCAAGTACGACACCTACGGCGTGCTGCTGGCCCGTCCGGACGTCAGCGACGAAGTTACCGACCGTGACGCCATCCCCACCACGGAACTGCTCGGCAGCAAGGAACTGCGTTCCATTGCCGAGCTGCAATGGCGCATCTCCCTGCCGCTGCTGGTGTTTATCGTGACCTTGATGGCAGTGCCGCTGTCGCGCGTCAACCCGCGCCAGGGCCGATTCCTCAAGCTGTTGCCGGCGATCCTGCTGTACATGGCGTACCTGACCATCCTGATTTCCGCCCGTGGTTCCCTGGAGAAGGGCAAGCTGTCGCCGACCCTGGGCCTGTGGTGGGTGCATGGGATCTTCCTGGTGATCGGCCTGGCGCTGCTCTACTGGGAACCTATCCGTCTGAAAATGTTGAGCCGTCGTGGCCAGAAGGAGTTGGCTCGTGGCTAAGCTCGATCGCTACATTGGTAGCAGCGTACTGATCGCCATCCTGGCGGTATTGGGCATCATCCTTGGGTTGGCGTCGTTGTTCGCCTTTATCGATGAAGTCGGCAACGTCAGCGACACCTATACCGTATGGGACGTGATGAGCTACGTGGCCCTCACCGCGCCGCGCCGCCTCTACGACATGATGCCGATGGCCGCGCTGATCGGTTGCCTGATCGGCCTGGGCAGCCTGGCCAGCAACAGCGAACTGACCATCATGCGTGCCGCCGGGGTGTCCATCGGTCGTATTGTCTGGGCGGTGATGAAGCCGATGCTGCTGCTGATGCTGTGCAGCGTGCTGATCGGTGAATACGTTGCGCCGCCGGCCGAAACCACGGCCCAGGCCAACCGCGCCCTGGCCCAGGGGTCGGGCGACGCACAAAGCTCCAAGCATGGCCTGTGGCACCGCCAGGGTGACGAGTTCATCCACATCAACGCGGTGCAGCCCGGTGGCCTGTTGATTGGTGTGACACGTTATACCTTTGACAAGGAACGCCATCTGCTGATGTCGAGCTTTGCCAAGCGCGCGCAGTACAACGCCGAGAAATGGCAGCTGAGCGATGTCACCACCACGCATTTCCGCAATGCAGGGCAAGGTACCAAGGCCAGTACTGAAGTGATCAATGTGCCGGCCGAGGAGTGGGACATCGCCCTCAAGCCGGAACTGCTCAATACCGTGGTCATGATCCCCGAAAGCCTGCCGATCTCCGGGCTTTGGGGTTACATCCACTACTTGAAGGACCAAGGCCTGAACAACGGCCGCTACTGGCTGGCATTCTGGGTCAAGGTGCTGCAGCCGGTGGTCACTGCCGCGCTGGTGTTGATGGCGATCTCGTTCATCTTCGGCCCGCTGCGCTCCGTGACCCTTGGCCAGCGCGTCTTTACCGGCGTGCTGGTGGGCTTTACCTTCCGCATCGCCCAGGACCTGCTCGGCCCTTCGAGCCTGGTGTTCGGTTTCTCGCCGCTGTTTGCGGTGCTGGTGCCCACTGGTATCTGCGCCCTGGCCGGGTTCTGGCTATTGCGCCGGGCTGGTTGATAGAGCGCTTATGATCAAAACATGCCCCGGTCGAGAGATCGGGGCATTTTTGTTCTGGTCAGCAAAGATGACGTCTGGCCTGAGCATCAGGTACAATTCCCGGCTATTTTTCAGCGGGCAATCTGCCTGCAGCCTTTTTGAGTGTTGATCCGTGAGTGATTTGAGTCATATCCGCAATTTCTCCATCATCGCCCACATTGACCATGGCAAGTCGACGCTGGCCGACCGGTTCATCCAAATGTGCGGTGGCCTTGCCGAGCGTGAAATGGAAGCCCAGGTCCTGGACTCCATGGACCTCGAGCGTGAACGCGGCATCACCATCAAGGCCCATAGCGTTACCCTGTACTACACCGCAAAAGACGGTATCAAGTACCAGCTGAACTTCATTGACACCCCCGGCCACGTTGACTTCACCTACGAAGTCAGCCGCTCGCTGGCCGCCTGCGAAGGCGCCTTGCTGGTGGTGGACGCCGGCCAGGGCGTTGAAGCCCAGTCCGTTGCCAACTGCTACACCGCGATCGAGCAAGGCCTGGAAGTGATGCCGGTGCTGAACAAGATCGACCTGCCGCAGGCCGATCCGGACCGCGTCAAGGAAGAAATCGAAAAAATCATCGGCATTGACGCCACCGACGCCGTCGAGTGCAGCGCCAAGACCGGCCTGGGCGTCGACGAAGTGCTCGAGCGCCTGGTCAAGACCATTCCCGCGCCGACCGGCAACTACGAGGATCCGCTGCAAGCGTTGATCATCGACTCCTGGTTCGACAACTACCTGGGCGTTGTGTCCCTGGTCCGCGTGCGCCACGGCCGCGTGAAGAAGGGCGACAAGATCCTGGTCAAATCCACCGGCAAGATCCACCTGGTGGACAGCGTTGGTGTGTTCAACCCCAAGCACACGGCGACCACCGATCTGAAAGCCGGTGAAGTAGGCTTCATCATTGCCGGTATCAAGGACATTCACGGGGCCCCGGTGGGTGACACCCTGACCTTGAGCTCGACGCCGGACGTTGACGTGCTGCCCGGCTTCAAGCGCATCCAGCCGCAGGTTTACGCCGGCCTGTTCCCGGTCAGCTCCGATGACTTCGAAGATTTCCGCGAAGCCCTGCAAAAGCTGACCCTCAACGACTCGTCGTTGCAGTACACCCCGGAAAGCTCCGACGCCCTGGGCTTCGGCTTCCGTTGCGGGTTCCTGGGCATGCTGCACATGGAGATCATCCAGGAGCGCCTGGAGCGCGAATACGACCTGGACCTGATCACCACCGCGCCAACGGTTATTTTTGAGCTGGCGCTGAAAACCGGTGAAACGATTTACGTCGACAACCCGTCCAAGCTCCCAGACCTGTCTTCCATCGAAGACATGCGCGAGCCGATTGTGCGCGCCAATATCCTGGTGCCGCAGGAACACCTGGGCAACGTCATCACCCTGTGTATCGAAAAGCGTGGCGTGCAGCACGACATGCTGTTCCTCGGTACCCAGGTCCAAGTGACCTATGATTTGCCGATGAACGAAGTGGTCCTGGACTTCTTCGACCGTCTCAAATCCACCAGTCGCGGCTATGCTTCGCTGGATTACCATTTCGATCGTTATCAATCGGCTAATCTGGTGAAACTGGATGTGCTGATCAACGGCGACAAGGTCGATGCCCTGGCACTCATCGTGCACAAGGACAACGCGCACTACAAAGGTCGCCAGTTGACCGAGAAGATGAAAGAACTGATTCCGCGCCAGATGTTCGACGTCGCGATCCAGGCCGCCATTGGCGGGCAGATCATTGCGCGGACCTCCGTCAAGGCTCTCAGAAAGAACGTACTGGCCAAATGCTACGGCGGTGACGTAAGCCGTAAGCGCAAGCTGCTTGAGAAGCAAAAGGCCGGTAAAAAACGCATGAAGCAAGTGGGCAACGTGGAAATTCCACAAGAAGCCTTCCTTGCGGTGCTCAGGTTGGATAGTTAGGTCCTATGTCACTAAATTTCCCGCTGTTGCTGGTCATCGCCGTTGCCGTCTGTGGTCTTCTGGCATTGCTCGATCTGGTGTTCTTCGCCCCGCGTCGGCGGGCGGCTATCGCATCCTATCAGGGCAGCGTCAGTCAGCCCGATGCGGTGGTGGTCGAGAAGTTGAACAAAGAGCCTTTGCTGGTTGAATACGGCAAGTCGTTCTTCCCGGTACTGTTCATCGTGCTGGTGCTGCGCTCGTTCCTGGTGGAGCCGTTCCAGATCCCTTCGGGGTCGATGAAGCCTACCCTGGATGTTGGCGACTTCATCCTGGTGAACAAGTTTGCCTACGGCATCCGCCTGCCGGTGATCGACAAGAAGGTCATTGAAGTCGGCGACCCGCAGCGCGGCGATGTGATGGTGTTCCGCTTCCCGAGCGACCCGAACGTCAACTACATCAAGCGTGTGATCGGCCTGCCGGGCGACGTGATCCGCTACACCGGCGACAAGCGCCTGTTCATCAACGGTGAGTCGGTGGCTGAAAAGCTGATCGGCTCCGAGCCGAACTCCCTGGGCAGCGCCGAGCTGTACCAGGAGAAACTCGGCGCGGTGGAGCACCAGATCCGCAAGGAAATGTCGCGCTACCGCCAGCCTGATGGCGAGTGGAAAGTGCCGGCCGGGCACTACTTCATGATGGGCGACAACCGTGACAACTCCAATGACAGCCGTTATTGGAACGATCCCAACATTCCCAAGGACATGCTGGGCATGGTTCCCGACGAGAACATCGTCGGCAAGGCCTTCGCGGTCTGGATGAGCTGGCCGGAGTCCAAACTCAGCCACCTGCCGAACTTCTCGCGAGTCGGGCTGATCAAGTAATACAGGCGGCGCTGTGAACACAGCGCCGAATGCTTTTCTGGGGCTTGGACAAATGTCCGGCCTCATGCAGCACCAACCAGGATTTGAATTTGAACACTGCGTCAATCGTCGATGGCCGCCGGTGCCACCACACAGATATGGGTAAACCGTGACCGTTTCTCTAGCACGTCTCGAGCGCCAGCTCGGCTACACCTTCAAGGACCAGGAATTGATGGTCCTTGCCCTCACACACCGCAGCTTTGCAGGGCGTAACAACGAACGCCTGGAATTCCTCGGTGATGCCATCCTCAATTTCGTCGCCGGTGAAGCGCTGTTCGAGCGTTTCCCCCAAGCCCGTGAAGGCCAGTTGTCGCGCCTGCGTGCGCGCCTGGTGAAGGGCGAGACCCTGGCCGTGCTGGCCCGCGGTTTCGGCCTTGGCGAGTACCTGCGCCTGGGCTCCGGCGAGTTGAAGAGCGGCGGTTTCCGCCGTGAGTCGATCCTGGCCGACGCTCTTGAAGCGCTGATCGGTGCGATCTATCTCGACGCCGGCATGGAAGCGGCCAAGGAGCGCGTCACCGCCTGGCTGACCTCCGAGATCGAGAGCCTGACGCTGGTCGACACCAACAAAGATCCCAAGACCCGCCTGCAGGAATTCCTGCAATCGCGCGGTTGCGAACTGCCACGCTATGAAGTGGTGGACATCCAGGGTGAGCCCCATTGCCGCGTGTTCTTCGTGGAATGTGAAATCACCTTACTGAACGAAAAAAGCCGAGGTCAGGGTGTGAGCCGTCGTATTGCCGAACAGGTAGCGGCCGCTGCAGCACTGATTGCCCTGGGCGTGGAGAATGGCCATGACTGATTCAACCGCAACACGCTGTGGCTATGTTGCCATCGTCGGCCGCCCGAACGTGGGCAAGTCCACGCTGCTGAACCATATCCTCGGCCAGAAGCTCGCGATCACCTCGCGCAAGCCGCAGACCACCCGCCACAACATGCTGGGCATCAAGACCGAAGGCACCGTGCAAGCGGTCTACGTCGATACCCCGGGCATGCACAAAGGCGGCGAGAAAGCCCTCAACCGCTACATGAACAAGACCGCTTCGGCGGCGTTGAAAGACGTCGACGTGGTGATCTTCGTGGTTGACCGCACCAAGTGGACCGACGAAGACCAGATGGTCCTCGAACGTGTGCAGTACGTCACCGGCCCGTTGATCGTCGCGCTGAACAAGACCGACCGCATCGAAGACAAAGCCGAGCTGATGCCGCACCTGAGTTGGTTGCAGGAACAACTGCCGAATGCCCAGATCATCCCGATCTCGGCCCAGCACGGTCACAACCTGGAAGCCCTGGAGCGCGTGATCGCCGAGCACCTGCCGGAGAACGAGCACTTCTTCCCGGAAGACCAGATCACCGACCGCAGCAGCCGCTTCCTGGCCGCCGAGCTGGTGCGCGAGAAAATCATGCGCCAGATGGGCGCCGAACTGCCGTACCAGATCACCGTCGAAATCGAAGAGTTCAAGCAGCAGGGCAAGACCTTGCACATCCATGCGCTGATTCTCGTCGAGCGTGATGGCCAGAAGAAAATCATCATTGGCGACAAGGGCGAGCGCATCAAGCGCATCGGTACCGAAGCGCGCAAGGACATGGAATTGCTGTTCGATTCCAAGATCATGCTCAACCTGTGGGTGAAGGTGAAAGGCGGCTGGTCCGACGACGAACGCGCACTGCGCTCCCTGGGCTACGGCGACCTGTAAGAACACCGCAGGACTAAAAATGTGGGAGCGGGCTTGCTCGCGAATGCGGTGGATCAGTCACTGATAAGTCGACTGGCACACCGCATTCGCGAGCAAGCCCGCTCCCACATTCGGTTTGTGTAGTTTTCAACAATGCATTCCAGCAGTGAGACCCCATGTCCCAATCCCTCAGCCAACCCGCCTACGTCCTGCACAGCCGCGCCTACCGCGAGACCAGCGCTCTGGTGGACTTCCTCACTCCCCAGGGCCGCCTGCGCGCCGTCTTGCGCAGCGCACGGGGCAAGGCCGGTACGCAGGCACGGCCGTTTGTGGCCCTGGAGGTGGAATTTCGCGGCAAGGGCGAGCTGAAAAACGTCGGCCGCCTGGAAAGCGTCGGCACCTCCGCCTGGCTCAATGGCGAAGCCCTCTTCAGCGGCCTCTACCTCAATGAACTGCTGATCCGCCTCTTGCCCGCCGAAGACCCGCACCCAGCCGTCTTCGATCACTACGCTGCGACCCTGCTCGCCCTCGCCGAAGGCCGCCCCCTGGAGCCCTTGCTGCGTGCCTTCGAATGGCGCCTGCTCGACGACCTCGGCTACGGCTTCGAACTGGCCAACGACCTGCACGGCGAGCCCATCGCCGCCGACGGCATGTACCGCCTGCAAGTCGACGCCGGCCTGGAGCGCGTCTACCTGCTGCAACCCGGCCTGTTCCAGGGCACCGAGTTGCTGGCCATGAGCGAAGCCGACTGGAGCGCCCCCGGTGCCTTGTCCGCCGCCAAGCGTCTGATGCGCCAAGCGTTGGCCGTGCATCTGGGCGGCCGGCCGCTGGTCAGTCGCGAGTTGTTTCGAAAGCCCTGACAACCCCGTGTATGCTGTGCGGCGTTTCTTTCCCTTTTCAGGAGCGCTTCCGTGACCACCAGCAATCGCATTCTTCTTGGCGTCAACATCGACCACGTCGCTACCCTGCGCCAGGCCCGGGGCACCCGTTACCCTGACCCGGTCAAGGCTGCGCTGGACGCCGAAGAAGCGGGCGCCGACGGCATCACCGTGCACCTGCGCGAAGACCGTCGCCATATCCAGGAGCGCGACGTGTTGCTGCTCAAGGATGTGCTGCAAACCCGCATGAACTTTGAAATGGGCGTCACCGAAGAAATGATGGCGTTCGCCGAACGCATCCGCCCGGCGCACATCTGCCTGGTCCCGGAAACGCGCCAGGAACTCACCACCGAAGGCGGCCTCGACGTTGCCGGCCAGGAGGCGCGGATCAAGGCGGCGGTGGATCGTCTGTCGCAGATCGGCAGCGAAGTCTCGTTGTTCATCGATGCCGACGAGCGCCAGATCGAAGCCTCGCGCCGCGTCGGTGCGCCGGCCATCGAGCTGCACACCGGCCGTTATGCCGATGCCACCACGCCGACTGAAGTGGCTGACGAACTTCAGCGCATCATCGACGGTGTTGCCGCTGGCCTGCGCGAAGGTTTGATCGTCAATGCCGGCCACGGCCTGCACTACCACAACGTTGAAGCCGTGGCGGCGATCAAGGGTATCAACGAGCTGAACATCGGCCATGCGCTGGTGGCGCATGCGCTGTTCGTCGGCTTCAAAGGCGCCGTGGCCGAGATGAAGGCCCTGATCCTGGCTGCCGCCAAGGCCTGAACCAACACAGTCTAAAAACCACTGAAGATCAAAAAAATGTGGGAGCGGGCTTGCTCGCGAATGCGGTCTGTCAGTTGATACATCTGTGGCTGACCCACCGCTTTCGCGAGCAAGCCCGCTCCCACACAAGCCCACACCCACAGTTGATCTTTGGCGTGTCCAGAATTCGGCCATGCGGCAATGCGAAGCCTTACTGTTTAGCCGATGCAGGTGTATCGTATCAGCCCTTTGCAGGCCCTGTGCCCGCGGCCGATACGTGAGGTTGTTGTGTCCCGATCCTTTTCCCGTCGACAAATCCTGGGTGGTCTCGCAGGCCTGGCCGTAGTGGGCGTCGGTGCTGGTGGCGCCTACCGCTACTGGCTGGGAAAGGTCGCCGAGGCCGAAGCGGGCCACGATTACGAGCTGATCGCCGCGCCGTTGGACGTGGAACTGGTGCCGGGCCACAAGACCGAGGCCTGGGCGTTCGGCCCGTCGGCGCCGGGTACCGAGTTGCGCGTACGCCAGGGCGAATGGCTGCGGGTGCGCTTTATCAACCACCTGCCGGTCGCCACCACCATTCATTGGCACGGCATCCGCCTGCCGCTGGAAATGGACGGCGTGCCCTACGTCTCCCAGTTGCCGGTCTTGCCTGGTGAGTACTTCGACTACAAATTCCGTGTGCCCGACGCCGGCAGCTACTGGTATCACCCCCATGTGAACAGCAGCGAAGAACTCGGCCGTGGCCTGGTCGGCCCGCTGATCATTGAAGAGCGCGAGCCCACCGGGTTCAAACACGAACGCACCTTGAGCCTGAAAAGCTGGCACGTGGACGAAGAGGGCGCCTTCGTCGCTTTCAGCGTACCCCGTGAGGCCGCGCGTGGCGGTACTGCCGGGCGGTTATCGACGATCAACGGCGTGTCCCAGGCGGTGATCGACTTGCCCGCCGGGCAGATCACCCGCGTGCGCTTGCTCAACCTCGACAACACCCTGACTTATCGCATCAACATCCCTGACGTCGAAGCGCAGATCTACGCGCTGGACGGCAACCCCATCGAGCCGCGCCCGCTGGGCAAGGAATACTGGCTGGGCCCGGGCATGCGCATCTGCCTGGCGATCAAGGCACCGCCGGCCGGCGAAGAGTTGTCGATCCGCAACGGCCCGGTGCGCCTGGGCACGTTCCGCTCGGTCGCCAACAGCGATGCGCCGACGGACTGGCCAGCGGCATTGCCCGCCAACCCGATTGCCGAGCCGGACCTGGCCAACGCCGAGAAGCTCAACTTCAATTTCGAGTGGGTCGGCACCGTTTCCGTCGACGATGGTCGGCCGCCCAGCCTGTGGCAAATCAACGGTCAGGCCTGGGACATCACTGACAAGACCTGCGCCGACCGGCCCATCGCCAAGCTGGAGAAGGGCAAGAGCTACATCTTCGAATTGAAGAACATGACCCAGTACCAGCACCCGATCCACCTGCACGGCATGAGCTTCAAGGTGATCGCCTCGAACCGCCACAAGGTGATCCCGTACTTCACCGACACTTACCTGTTGGGCAAGAACGAACGCGCCCGCGTGGCGCTGGTGGCAGATAACCCGGGGGTATGGATGTTTCATTGCCACGTGATCGATCACATGGAAACCGGCCTGATGGCCGCCATCGAGGTGGCGTGATGCGCCAGTTCCGCCCCACCGCGATCATCGACCGCAGCCGCGACCATGACTTCATGCGCGAAGCCCTGGCCCTCGCTGCCCAGGGCGCAGCCTTGGGTGAAGTGCCGGTAGGCGCGGTGCTGGTCCAGGACGGCGAAATCATCGGCCGTGGCTTCAATTGCCCGATCAGCGGCAACGACCCCAGCGCCCACGCCGAAATGGTCGCTATCCGCAATGCCGCGCAGGCCATCAGCAACTATCGGCTGGTGGGCAGCACGCTGTACGTGACGTTGGAACCGTGCAGCATGTGCGCCGGTTTGATCGTGCATTCGCGGGTGGCGCGGGTGGTGTACGGCGCGCTGGAGCCGAAGGCGGGGATTGTGCAGAGCCAGGGGCAGTTTTTTACCCAGGGGTTTCTCAATCACAAAGTGCTGTTTGAAGGCGGGGTGTTGGCCGAGGAGTGCGGTACCGTCCTCAGCGAATTCTTCAAGGCCCGAAGGGCCAAGCCCCCGCTCTAAAGAACACTGGAGATCAAATGTGGGAGCTGGCTTGCCTGCGATAGCTATCTGTCAGTCAACTCATCTGTGACTGACTCACCGCTATCGCAGGCAAGCCAGCTCCCACAGTTTTGATCTCTATTTATTCAGTGAAACCGCACGCTTACTTGCGAGCGATGATGACGGCCCGCATCGGCGCCGGCAGCCCTTCGATGGTCTTGCTGTGATCCTCGGGATCAAGGAAGTCGCTCAGCGACTGATATTTCATCCACTCCGTCCCCCGCTGTTCCTCCACCGTGGTCACGCTCACGTCCACACAGCGCACATCACTGAACCCGGCGCGCCGCAGCCACAGCATCAGCGCCGGTACCGAGGGCAGGAACCACACGTTGCGCATCTGCGCGTAGCGGTCTTCCGGCACCAGTACTTGTTGCTGATCGCCTTCCACCACCAGGGTTTCCAGGACCAGTTCGCCGCCCTTGACCAGGGTGTCTTTCAGCGCCAGCAGATGCTCGATCGGCGAACGCCGGTGATAGAACACGCCCATGGAAAACACCGTGTCGAAGCCTTCCAGGTTCGCCGGCAGGTCTTCGAACGGGAACGGCAGGTGCCAGGCCTTCGGTTCCGACAGGTAACGCTGCACCGCCTGGAACTGGCAGAAGAACAGCCAGTTCGGGTCGACGCCAATCACACTGTCCGCCCCGGCGCCGAGCATGCGCCACATGTAGTAGCCATTGCCGCAGCCCACATCAAGGATTCGCTTGCCCTTGAGGTTCAAATGCGGGGCCACCCGCGACCACTTCCAGTCTGAACGCCATTCGGTGTCCACATGCACGCCGAACAGGTTGAACGGGCCTTTGCGCCACGGGCTCAGGCCCATCAACGCAGTGCGCATTTGTGCGCGGGTTTCGTCGTCGCAATCGGTGTCGAGGGTCAGGCCATTGAGCAAGTCCACCTCGCTTGGCTGGATCTTTGGCAAGGCGTCCAACGCACTCTGCCAACGCTCCAGGTCGCCATGACCCTTTTCCATCTTGCTATCGAGTTGCGCTTGCAGGCCCTGGGCCCACACAGCCAGGGGAGTGCCGACCAGATGGCGGGCGAGGGGGGACAGATCAATCATGGCAAGGCAATCAACGAGGCAAAGTTAAGACACTGGAACCACGGCACGACTTTCGAGAAACCGGCCGCCAGCAGGCGTTCGCGGTGTTCTTCGAGGCTGTCGGGCTTCATGACGTTTTCGATGGCGCTGCGCTTCTGGGCGATTTCCAGTTCGCTGTAGCCGTTGGCGCGTTTGAACGCGATATGCAGGTCGGTGAGCAGTTCATGTTCTTCAACATCGTTGAAGCGCAGCTTTTCCGACAGGATCAGCGCCCCACCCGGCAGCAGCGACTGGCGGATGCGCGAGAGCAGCGCCAGGCGTTCTTCGGGGGCGATGAACTGCAGGGTGAAGTTCAGCGCCACCACCGAGGCCGGTTGAAATTGCAGCGCGAGAATATCGCCTTCGACCACCTCGACTGGCAGCAACTCCTGGAACATCGAGTCCTGGCCATTGAGGTACTCGCGGCAACGCTCGACCATCGCCGCCGAGTTATCCACCGCGATCACCCGGCAGCCGTCGGTACGCACATGCCGGCGCAGGGCCTGGGTCACCGCGCCGAGGGATGAACCGAGGTCGTAGAGCACGCTATTGGGCTGGGCAAACTGCGCCGCGAGCACGCCGAGGTTTTCGACGATGGTCGGGTAACCCGGCACCGAGCGCTTGATCATGTCCGGGAACACCCGCACCACATCCTCGTTAAAGGCGAAGTCCGGCACCTGGGTCAGGGGCTGGGCGAATAGGCGATCGGGTTGTTTGCTCACGGTTGTTCCGGCATTGATGGGGGAAGGCCGGCATTTTAGCCAAGTTGACAGCGGGATGCATGGTTGATCGGACCGTTAGTCAGGCAAGGCGGGCGACCTGTTAATTCTGACAGTAGACGGCTTATTTGCGAGGGCCTAAGTTCGGGGGAGTCTGATATTCCCTGAGGATGCAATCATGAGCCTGAAACTGACCGTCACTGACAAGAAGTTGAAAGCGCTGCTGGCAAAGATCAACAAGGACAAGAAAATCGATGCCACTGAATTTCTCGATCTGAGAAAACAGGCGGATGACGAAATTGCCAAAAGCGCGTTGCTGCCCGTACGCGACAACCTGCGGATTATTTCCAATGCCGCCGACATCTTGTCCGACGCCATGAAGATCCTGTACCTGGAATTGCGTCGCCTCGACTACGGCGTGCCCGACAAGGACCCTGTCAAGAACGCCAAGAAAGAGGCGGAAAAGGCCTCGCTTAAAAAGGCCGTCGAATTTCAGTTGGCCTATGCCATCGAAAGTTATCGGTTCACGCTCGACAAGTTGTGAGGTACTCGGTCGAACGCCGACGCGGTGATCCCCCACTGGCCCAGCCAGTACGAGACGATCAACACATACGGCGCCGCCTCAAACGCCACCACAAAGCGGTTGATGCCGATCAGCGTGTCGGAAAACACAAACGACACCGCGCCCGCCGCTGCCAGTAACGCCGAGCGCTTGGGCACGTCGCTGCCCAGGCGTGCCAACGCTCGCCAGAGCATGGCGCTGATCACCGTTGCGTAAACCACCACGGGGATCAGCAAGTCGCCGAGGCCGTGCGAGATCAGGATGCTCAGCAGCACAGCCCCCACGCCCAGGGCCAATACCAACGGCAACAGCGCCAAGCGGCGGCAGTCGCTCAAGTACGCTTTGAGATACGCCAGGTGCGCGAACAAAAACGCGCCGAGGCCGAAGATAAACAAGTCGCCCGGCCACGCGAGCAGCACATCGCCCACCAGGGAGAAAATCAGCCCCAGGCTGATCCAGCGTCGATAGTCGGTGGGCGGCGCATCATGCAGCCAGCCCAGCAGCGCCAATACCGGCAGCGGTTTGACCAGCAGGCACAACAACGTCGCGTGGGTGCTCAGGCCGTAGATAAAGGTGCCGGCGCCCATCAACGCAAGAATCAGCCATGGCATATCAGTTCACCGTGATGGCGCAGTCGAAGGTCTCGGCGGGTTCGGCTTCGGGTTCCCAGGGTTGCTGGGAGGTCAGGCGCAAACGCCCCTGGCCCGCGGCGAAGGCCTGGAAGCGCCAGGTGGATTGCCCGCCGCCGCCGATCACCCCGGATTCACTGCTGCTGTAGACCTCGGGGCTCAACGCGCGGAGCACGCCGCCGGCGGAGTCCTGGATGGCCCAGCGGTAGCCGGTGGTGGGGTTGCTCGGCAGGGTCAGGATCAGGTTCTGCCCGGTCTTGAGCTGGAGCGGGCAGGCGCTTTGCTTGTCCACGCTGACGTTTTGCTTGGGAGCACTGGCGCAGGCGGCCAGCAGAGCAAGGCTCAAGGGGAGAAGCAGGCGGGCAGCAGTCATGAAGCCTCCGTTGATTGACGACGAAGGGCGAGCATAACCGAAGATGAGACAAGGTGTGACAAGGCGAAAGTGACATAAACCATTGTAGTGAGCGGGCTTGCCCCGCGCCGGGTGGCGAAGCCGCCCCAACCAGGCCGCTGCGGTGTTCCAGCAAGACCGAGGTGCCTGGGTTTGGGGCGGCTGCGCCGCCCAGCGCGGGCAAGCCCGCTCACTACCGTGTTATTGGAAGAGTACTTTGGCGACGTCAGCGAAGCGCTTGGCGAAGTGCACCGTCATGCCTTCCTTGAGGTACTCCGGCAACTCCTCAAAGCTGCCACGGTTCGGCTCCGGCAAAATCAGTTCATGAATCTTCTGGCGCCGAGCCGCAATCACCTTCTCACGCACGCCGCCAATCGGCAGTACGTGCCCGGTCAACGTCAGCTCGCCAGTCATGGCCACGCCTTTTTTCGGCGGCTGGTTGCGCGCCAGCGACAGCAATGCACTGGCCATGGTCACGCCGGCGCTCGGGCCGTCTTTTGGCGTGGCGCCTTCCGGCACGTGCAAGTGCACGAAGGCTTCGTCGAAGAAATTCGGATCACCGCCAAACGACTTCAGGTTCGAGCTGATGTAGCTGTAGGCGATTTCGGCGGACTCCTTCATCACTTCACCCAACTGCCCGGTGAGCTTGAAGCCGCGATTGAGCGTATGGATGCGCGTCGCCTCGATCGGCAATGTGGCGCCGCCCATGCTGGTCCAGGCCAGGCCGGTGATCACCCCGGTGCCGGACAGTACCTGCTCATTGCGGAACACCGGTATCCCCAGGGAGCGTTCCAGGTCCTTGGTGCCGATCTTGATCACCGAGTCCGGCTCATCCAGCAGCTTGACCACCGCCTTGCGCACCAGTTTGCCCAGCTGTTTCTCCAACTGGCGCACCCCGGCTTCGCGGGCGTAACCGTCGATCAAGGCACGCAGGGCGCCGTCGCTGATGGTCAGGCTGTTTTTCGCCACGCCGGCTTTTTCCAGCTGTTTGGGCCACAGGTGGCGCTTGGCGATGGCGACCTTTTCTTCGGTGATATAGCCCGACAGGCGAATCACTTCCATGCGGTCCAGCAGCGGGCCGGGGATCGAGTCGAGGGTGTTGGCGGTGCACACGAACAGCACTTTGGACAGGTCCAGGCGCAGGTCCAGGTAGTGGTCGAGAAATTCGATGTTCTGTTCCGGGTCGAGCGTTTCCAGCAAGGCCGACGCCGGGTCGCCCTGGAAGCTCTGGCCCATCTTGTCGATCTCGTCGAGCATGATCACCGGGTTCATTACCTCCACATCCTTGAGTGCCTGCACCAGCTTGCCGGGCAGGGCGCCGATGTAGGTGCGGCGGTGGCCCTTGATCTCGGCTTCGTCGCGCATGCCGCCGACGCTGAAGCGGTAGAACGGCCGCCCCAGGGATTCGGCGATGGATTTACCCACGCTGGTCTTGCCCACACCCGGCGGGCCTACCAACAGCACGATGGAGCCGGCGACTTCACCTTTATAGGCACCCACCGCGAGGAATTCGAGGATGCGGCTCTTGATGTCATCCAGGCCGGCATGGTGTTTGTCCAGCACCTTGCGTGCGTGTTTCAGGTCGAGCTTGTCCTTGCCGTATACGCCCCACGGCACCGCAGTGGCCCAGTCCAGGTAGTTGCGCGTGACCGCGTATTCCGGCGAGCCGGTTTCCAGGATCGACAGTTTGTTCAGTTCTTCATCGATGCGTTTCTGCGCCTGGGGCGGCAGCACCTTGCCTTCCAGGCGTTGCTCGAATTGTTCGACGTCGGCGCTGCGATCGTCCTTGGTCAAACCCAACTCCTGCTGGATGACCTTGAGTTGTTCCTTGAGGAAAAACTCGCGCTGGTGCTCACCGATATTGCGGTTCACCTCGGCGGAAATTTCCTTTTGCAGGCGTGCGACTTCCACCTCTTTGCGTAGCATCGGCAACACTTTCTCCATGCGCTTGAGCATGGGCACGCAGTCCAGCACTTCCTGCAACTCGTTACCGGTGGCCGAAGTCAGCGCGGCGGCGAAGTCGGTAAGCGGCGACGGGTCGTTGGGGCTGAAGCGGTTGAGGTAGTTCTTCAACTCTTCGCTGTACAGCGGGTTGAGCGGCAGCAGTTCCTTGATCGCATTGATCAGCGCCATGCCGTAGGCCTTGACCTCGTCGGTCGGCTCGGACGGCTGGTGCGGGTACTCCACTTCCACCAGGTACGGCGGACGATGGTGCTTGAGCCAGGTCTTGATGCGCACACGGGTCAGGCCCTGGGCGACAAATTGCAGCTTGCCGTTCTCACGGCTGGCGTGGTGCACCTTCACCAGGGTGCCGTACAGCGGCAGGCTGGAGGTGTCGAAATGGCGCGGGTCTTCCGGCGGCGTGTCCATGAAGAACAGGGCGAGGTTGTGGTGGTCGGATTTGCTCACCAACTCCAGGGTCTCGGCCCACGGCTCTTCGTTGACAATCACCGGCAGCACTTGCGCCGGGAAGAACGGGCGGTTGTGGATCGGGATGATATAGACCTTGTCCGGCAGGTTCTGCCCAGGCAGCGCCAGGCCGGTGTTGGACGAAGGGGATTGCGCGTTTTCGGGATCGGCGTAGTCGTTTAGATCGTATTCGGGGAATTCTTGCTGGTCGCTCATGGGGCACCTGCGTCATTAAGTATGCAGGTTAGATGGGGCGGGGTTGCGGTGGTTTCAATGGTGGGGGCGAGATAGCAACATATTGCACAGTATTTCTGCCCTGTGGGAGCAGGCAAGCCAGCTCCCACAGTTTAAATTGCGTTTAGTCAGCTGATTTTGTGCAGGTAGGAGGGCAGGGGTTGCTCTGGTAGCACCGACAACACCTTGAGGCGCTGCAACATCCGCTGCCTGGCGCGCTGAAGATGCTCGCGCAGGTTGAGCGCCGCCGCATCAAACGCGCCATGCAACAACAACTCCAGAATCAACCGATGTTCGGCCAACATCGCCGGGTCCGCGCCGATGCCCAGCAACCGGTAAAAAATCCGGCTGATGATCATCGGGCTCTGCCCCTGGCGGATCAGTGCGGCGATCTTGCGGTTCTGCAAGCCGGCCAGGCAGCGTTGATGCAGATCCTCTTCGATCTGTTCGATGGCTTGCAGGCTGCATTGCGGGCTTTCCTGCGCATCCAGCACCCGCTGCAACATCGCTTCCAGTGTCTCGCGATCCAGCCCCGGTGCGCTTTGGCGCAAGGCTTCGGGCTCCAGGCAGGCGCGCAGTTCGTAGTCTTCGGTGACTTCCCGCGCGGTCAACGGCCCGGCCAGCCACTGGGAGTAAGGCTCTTTTTCCACCAGGCCACGGTCGCGCAAACGCATCAGTGCCTCACGTACCACCGCACGGCTGACGCCGTAATGGTCAGCCGCGGCTTGTTCGTCCAGGCGGTAATGGCCGAAGGCAATGCAGGTGGACAACGCCGCGCCGATTTCCTCGACGATGCGTTCGCCCAGCGGCCGCGTGTCCACCAGCTCATCTTCACCGTTCAGGCCCAGGTGCGCATGGCTCAAGGGCAGGCGCAACGGCTCCAGCGCCAGGCCCTCGGGGTTGATCAGATAACCCCGGCCGTTGAAGCGGCAGATCAAGCCTTCGTCATGCAGCAGGTCCAATGCCTTGCGCACCGGCACGCGGCTGGTGCGGAACAGTTCGGCCAGCGGCGCTTCCAGTAACACCAGGCCATGGCGGGCCGTGCCGTTGACGATCGCGTCACGCAACACCTGGTGAATCATCGCGTAACGGGAGGCCGAGGCGGACGCTGCTTTCATTGCTTTCCCTGGGGCATGTAGGACGGTGGCCGGGGATTCTCTCATAACTTGCGCCTGTCACCCTGCGCCACGGCGATGGCACTTTTTTGGGGCCTTGAATGTAGGGATGTTACTTTTCTGCACTAAAATGTACTTATTCATAAAAGATACATTATTTCATTGAAGGCGCTATTCGGCGTTCCAGCAAGATTTTTTTCCGCCAAGCGAAAGCATCTATCCCGCAGCTCTGGGCGAAATTCCCTACTTGCACGATGCGTCCCGGACGCAGACTGGCACGAAAGCTGCCTTTGTAAAATGTACATTTTATTAATATGTACGTTTTTGAGGGTCATCTTGATGTCAGACGCCACGTCCATGACCGAGGATTTCGCCAGCGGTCGCAACGACCCGGTGCAGGTGCTCGAGCAAGCACTGATGCACGCGAACATGGCCCCCAGCGTATTTATCTCGGTGAGCGCCGAGCGTGCCCGGCGTGAAGCCCAAGCCTCTGCCGCACGGTGGCGGGCCGGTCAGCCATTGAGCGTGTTCGACGGCGTGCCATTGGCCTGGAAAGACCTGTTCGACGTGGCCGGCAGCGTCACCACCGCCGGTGCCGCCTACCGGCGCAACGCTCCCGCCGCCGCGCTTGATGCGCCCTGTGTCGGCCTGTTGTGCCGCGCCGGGATGGTCAGCGTGGGCAAGACCAACCTCAGCGAACTGGCCTATTCCGGGCTGGGCCTCAACCCGCATTTCGGTACGCCGCACAACCCGAGCAGCAGCGATCAAGCCCGCATTCCCGGCGGTTCGTCATCGGGTTCGGCGGTCGCCGTCGCGGCCGGGATCGTGCCGATTGCCATGGGCACCGACACCGCCGGTTCGATCCGCATTCCCGCCGCGTTGAATGGCCTGGTGGGCTACCGCAGCAGCAGCCGACGCTACAGTCGCGACGGCGTATTCCCGTTGTCACGCACCCTCGACAGCCTCGGGCCACTGACCCGCAGCGTGCGCGATGCGCTGGCCATCGACGATCTGCTCCACGGCCGCCGCCAGACCCACAGCGCCCGCAGCCTCAAGGGCCTGCGCCTGGTGCTGGCGCAACAGGACGCCGAACCCGCGGTGCGCAACAACCTGCTGCACGCCGTGCAACGACTCAAAGCCGCCGGTGCGCTGATCGAAGAACGTGAATGCCAGGCGTTCCAGGCCACCTTGCAGCTGATCCGGGATCACGGCTGGCTGGGCTCCTTCGAAGCCTTCGCCCTGCACGAAGCGTTGCTCGACAGCCCCGACGCCGCGCACCTCGACCCCCGCGTACGGCGCCGCCTCGAAGCTGCCCGCGGCTTGCCCGCCAGCCAATTGCTGCACCTGACCGAAGCCCGCCGTCGCCTGCAACAGCAACTGGCCGACGACCTCGACGGCGCCCTCCTGATCACCCCGACCGTCGCCCACGTCGCGCCGCCCCTGGCACCGCTGGAAGCCGACGACGACCTGTTCATCCAAACCAACCTCGCCACCCTGCGCCTGACCATGCCCGGCAGTTTCCTGGACATGCCCGGCGTGACCCTGCCCAGCGGCCGCGATGCCCTGGGCCTGCCCACCGGGCTGCTGCTCAGCGCCCCGACGGGGGAAGACGCGCGCGTGTTGCGCGCGGCGTTGTCCGTCGAATCCGTACTGACTATTTAAGGAGACACACCATGGCTAAAGACATCCTTTGTGCATTTGGCGTCGACGTTGACGCCGTCGCCGGCTGGCTCGGTTCCTACGGCGGTGAAGACTCGCCGGACGACATTTCCCGTGGCCTGTTCGCCGGAGAAATCGGCGCGCCACGCCTGCTCAAACTGTTCGAACGCTACGGCCTGCGCACCACCTGGTTTATCCCCGGTCACTCGATGGAAACCTTCCCCGAGCAGATGAAGGCCGTGGCCGACGCCGGCCACGAAATCGGCGTGCACGGCTACAGCCACGAAAACCCCATCGCCATGACTGCCGAGCAGGAAGAAATCGTCCTCGATAAATCCATCGAACTGATCACCCAAGTCACCGGCAAACGCCCCACTGGCTACGTCGCCCCGTGGTGGGAGTTCAGCAAGGTCACCAACGAGCTGCTGCTGAAAAAAGGCATCAAGTACGACCACAGCCTGATGCACAACGACTTCCATCCCTACTACGTGCGCAAGGGCGACAGCTGGACCAAGATCGACTACAGCCAGCACCCCGACACCTGGATGAAGCCCCTGGTGCGCGGCGAGGAAACCGACCTGGTGGAGATCCCGGCCAACTGGTACCTCGACGACCTGCCGCCGATGATGTTCATCAAGAAAGCCCCCAACAGCCACGGCTTCGTCAACCCGCGTCACCTCGAAGAAATGTGGCGCGACCAGTTCGACTGGGTCTACCGCGAACACGAACACGCGGTGTTCACCATGACCATCCACCCCGACGTGTCCGGCCGCCCGCAAGTGCTGCTGATGCTCGAACGCCTGATCGAACACATCCAGAGCCATGCCGGCGTGCGCTTCGTCACCTTTGACGAAATCGCCGACGACTTCATCCGCCGCCAACCCCGTACCTGACCCCCTGAGGCGCGACCCATGTCCATCTATAACAAGCTTGACCTGACTGGCTGGAAACCCCGGCAACTGACCTCCAAGGAAGTGCGCTTCGCGACCTGGATCGCGTTTTTCGCCTGGGTGTTTGCGGTGTATGACTTCATCCTCTTCGGCACCTTGCTGCCGGAAATCGGCCGGCACTTCGGCTGGGGGGAAGTGGAGCAAGCGCAAATCGCGACCTGGGTCGCGGTGGGCACGGCGGTGGTGGCGTTTGCTATTGGGCCGGTGGTCGACAAGTTGGGCCGGCGCAAAGGCATTATCTTCACCGTGGCGGGTTCCGCGCTGTGTTCGGCGCTGACTGCGATCGGTGGTGCGTGGGGCAAGTCGCCGCTGATACTGATCCGTTCGTTGGGCGGCCTGGGCTATGCCGAGGAAACCGTCAACGCCACCTACCTGAGCGAGCTGTACGGCGCCTCGGAAGATCCGCGCCTGACCAAGCGCCGTGGCTTCATCTACAGCCTGGTGCAAGGCGGCTGGCCGGTCGGTGCGTTGATCGCCGCCGGTTTGACCGCACTGTTGCTGCCGATCATCGGCTGGCAGGGTTGCTTTATCTTTGCCGCGATCCCGGCCATCGTCATCGCGATCATGGCGCGCAAGCTCAAGGAGAGCCCGCAGTTCCAGATCCACGAACGCATCAGCCAACTGCGCAAAAGCGGCGCGGTGACTGAAGCGCAAAACGTCGCCGTCACCTACGGCGTGGACTACGACGAACACGGCAAGGCCGGCCTCAAGGCCGCGTTCCGTGGCCCGGCCCGTCGTGCCACCCTGGTGATCGGTGCCGCGCTGTTGCTCAACTGGGCCGCGATCCAGGTGTTCAGCGTGCTGGGTACGTCGGTGATTGTCAGCGTGCACCACATCTCGTTCGAAAACTCGCTGATCATCCTCGTGCTCTCGAACCTGGTGGGTTACTGCGGTTACCTCAGCCACGGTTGGATGGGCGACAAGATCGGCCGTCGCAACGTCATCGGCCTGGGCTGGATGCTCGGCGGGCTGTCGTTCGCCGGCATGCTGTTCGGCCCGAGCAACATGGCAATGGTGGTCGGGCTGTACAGCCTGGGCCTGTTCTTCCTGATCGGCCCGTACTCGGCGGCACTGTTTTTTATCAGCGAGAGTTTCCCCACCAGCATCCGCGCCACCGGCGGCGCGATCATCCATGCCATGGGCCCGATTGGTGCCGTGGTCGCAGGTTTCGGCGCGACCCAAGTGCTGGCCGCCGGCAGCGACTGGCAGACCGCCGCGCTGTGGTTCGGTGCGGTGCCGTGCTTCCTGTCCGGTGTGTTGATGTTTGCCGCGCGCCATGTGCGTCCGGAAACCGTTCAGTAAGGAGTTTTTGATGAACCGTAAAGTTGCCTTGATTACCGGTGCCGCCAGCGGCATCGGCCAAGCCCTCGCCGTGGCCTATGCGCGGGTCGGTGTGGCGGTGGTCGGCGGGTATTACCCGGCCGATCCCCATGACCCGCAAACCACCGTAGCCCTGGTGCAACAAGCCGGTGGCGAGTGCCTGATGTTGCCGCTGGACGTGGGCGATACCGCCTCGGTCGACGCTCTGGCCGCGCAAGCCGTGGAGCACTTCGGTCGCCTCGATTACGCGGTGGCCAACGCGGGTTTGCTGCGCCGCGCACCGCTGCTGGAAATGACCGATGCGCTGTGGGACGAGATGCTCAATGTCGACCTGACGGGGGTGATGCGCACTTTCCGCGCCGCAGTCCGGCACATGGGCGAAGGCGGTGCGCTGGTGGCGATTTCGTCGATTGCTGGCGGCGTGTACGGCTGGCAGGAACACAGCCATTACGCCGCAGCCAAGGCCGGCGTGCCGGGGCTGTGCCGCTCGCTGGCGGTGGAGTTGGCAGCCCAGGGCATTCGTTGCAATGCGGTGATTCCGGGGTTGATCGAGACGCCGCAGTCGTTGGACGCGAAGAACTCCCTGGGGCCCGAAGGCCTGGCGAAAGCCGCGCGGGCGATCCCGCTGGGGCGGGTAGGGCGGGCGGATGAAGTGGCGTCGCTGGTGCAGTTCTTGACCAGTGAGGCGTCGAGCTACCTGACCGGGCAAAGCATCGTCATCGACGGCGGCCTGACCGTACGCTGGCCAGACTGAATGTACTGGGTCCAAATGTGGGAGCGGGCTTGCTCGCGAAAGCGGTGGTTCAGATAAATCAACTGTGACTGACACACCGCATTCGCGAGCAAGCCCGCTCCCACACGGGATCTGTGTGAGCTTAAGGGGATTAGTATATGCAGCAACTCATTAACCGCCGTGCCGTGATCACCGGCGCCGGCAGCGGCATCGGTGCTGCCATCGCCCGCGCCTATGCCGTCGAAGGCGCGCGCCTGATGCTGGCCGACCGCAACGCGGCGAGCCTCGCCGAAACCGCGATCACCTGCCGCAACCTCGGCGCCGAAGTGGTCGAATGCCTGGCCGACGTCGGCACCGTCGACGGTGCCCAGGCCAGCGTCGACAAGTGCGTCGAACAGTTTGGCGGCATCGACATCCTGGTCAACAACGCCGGCATGCTCACCCAGGCGCGTTGTGTCGACCTGACCATCGAGATGTGGAACGACATGCTGCGCGTCGACCTTACCAGCGTGTTTGTCGCCAGCCAGCGTGCCTTGCCGCACATGCTCGCGCAGCGTTGGGGGCGGATCATCAACGTCGCCTCGCAACTGGGCATCAAGGGCGGTGCCGAGCTGACCCACTATGCGGCCGCCAAGGCCGGGGTGATCGGCTTTACCAAGTCCCTGGCGCTGGAAGTGGCCAAGGACAACGTGTTGGTCAACGCCATCGCCCCTGGCCCGATTGAAACGCCGCTGGTGGGCGGCATCAGCGACGACTGGAAGCGCGCCAAGGCCAAGGAACTGCCCCTGGGCCGCTTCGGCCTGGCCGACGAAGTCGCGCCCACCGCGGTGCTGCTGGCCAGCGAGCCGGGCGGCAACCTGTTCGTCGGCCAGACCCTCGGCCCGAACTCCGGCGACGTCATGCCATGAGCGAGGTGTAGCCATGTGCGGACTCTGCGGGCTGCTCGGCGAAGACCTGCACTGGAGCGACCCCCTGGGCGACGAGTTGCCCAGGCGCCGCGAGCGCCTGCGCCGGATCGCGGCGATCAACCAGGTGCTGGCGGTGTTCCGGCTCAAGGTCGAAGACTTCCAGGGCGCCTCGTACCTGTTGCTCGGCGCCACGGGCAAGCAGGAACTGGCCAGCGGCCTGGATCAACTGTGGCAGGCCGCCGAAACCATGCTCGGCCGTGCGCTGGACCCGCTCGATCCAAAATTGCTCGACCATCTTGAACACTGAACCCGCCCGCTGTGGCGAGGGAAACGACCATGAGTATCGCGCTGAACGTCATCACCGGTTTCCTCGGCAGCGGCAAGACCACCTTGCTCAAGCGCCTGCTGCAAGGTGAAAGCCTTGGCGACACCGCGCTGCTGATCAATGAATTCGGCGATGTCGGCATCGACCATCTGCTGGTCGAAGCAGTCGCGCCGGACACGGTGCTGCTGCCCAGCGGCTGCGTGTGTTGTTCGATTCGCGGTGAGTTGAAAGACGCGCTGCTGGGCCTGCTGCAACGCCGCGAGCGTGGTGAAATCCCGGCGTTCAAGCGGGTGATCCTGGAGACCACCGGCCTGGCCGATCCAGCGCCGATCCTGGCCACTTTGAACAATGACGTGCAACTGCGCGGGCGTTTTCATATCGGCCTGGTGATCACCTTGGTCGACGCCAGCCACGCCGCGCTGCAAGAGCGCCTGCACCCGGAATGGCTGGCCCAGGTCGCGGCGGCGGATCGCTTGCTGCTGAGCAAGACCGATGTGGCCGGCGACAGTGGCCCACTGCGCGCGCACTTGCAGGCGCTGAATGCCGGCACGCCCATCCTCAACACCCACGAGATCCACAGCGGCGACCAATTGCTGCTCGGCGAAGGCCTGCGCAGTGCCGAGCCCGCCGTGGAGGTCGGCCGCTGGCAACTGCACCAACCCGTCAGCGCCACCCACGGCGCCGCGCAGGTGTGCTGCCTGACCTTCGAGCAGCCGTTGGATTGGGTCGGTTTCGGGGTGTGGCTGTCGATGCTGTTAAGATGCCATGGCGAACGAATCCTCCGGGTCAAAGGACTGCTCAACGTGAACGCCAGCCACGCCCCCATCGTCATTCATGGCGTGCAGCACTGCCTGCATGCCCCGGTGCATTTGCCTGCCTGGCCGGGCGACGAACGCCAGTCGCGCCTGGTGTTTATCCTGCGCGGCCTCGACCCGGCGCTGCTGCGCCGTTCCTTTGAAGTGTTCTCGCGGCGGTTCGCCCAATGATCACCTTGCGGGTGCTCGGCACCTCCGTGACCTTGCTGGAATGCCTGCGCGTGCGCGCCGAGCAGGAACTGGGCATTCGCCTGGTCTATCAGGTGCACGACGTCGAACAGGCCCAGCGCATCGCGGTGATGCAGCCCGACAGCTACGACCTGTACGACCAGTGGTTCCACAACGTCGACTTCGTGTGGCCGGCGCGGGCGATCCAGCCCATCGACACGCGGCGCATCGCGTTGTGGCACGAAATCAACGACCTGCCCAAGCGCGGCCGGTTGTCGCCGGATGACCGCCTCGGCAGCGGCAGCGTGCCCAGTGAGCGCCTGTTCGTGCAGCACGACGGCAGCCTCGGCAGCACCGTCACCGAACGCATCAGCATGCTGCCCCTGACCCACAACGCCGACAGTTTCGCCTACCGCCCCGAACGGCTGCCCGAAGGCTTTTGCCACCGCAACGAAAGCTGGGGCTGGCTGCTCGACCCGGCCTGGAGCGCACGCACCGCGCTGCAAAGCGACGCGGCCATCGGCGCACTGGACGCGGCATTGGCGGTGCAGGGCGCGGGTCTGGCGCAGTTCAAGGACATCGGCAACATGAGCATCGAAGAGATCGACGTGCTCGCCACTATCCTGGTGCGCAAACAGAAGGAAGGCCACTTCGCCGCGTTCTGGTCGGACGACGAAGAGGCCGCCCAACTGATGCTCAGCCCAAGTATCGACATCCAGAGCCTATGGTCACCGACCCTGATGCGCCTGCACCGCGCCGGGGTGAAATACCGCCTGGCGGTACCGCGCGAGGGCTATCGCGCCTGGTTCGGCGGCCTGTCTTTGTCACGGCATGCCCGGGGCCCGGTGCTGGATGCGGCCTACGCCTACCTCAATTGGTGGCTGTCCGGCTGGCCCGGCGCAGTGATGGCGCGCCAGGGTTACTACATCGGCAACCCGGCCCGCAGTCGCGATCACCTGAGCAGCGCCGAGTGGGATTACTGGTACGCCGGCCAACCGGCCCGGGAAGAATTGCTCGGCAGCGATGGCCTGCCGCTGATCGACATCGGTGAAGTGCGCGATGGCGGCTCCTACGAGCAGCGCATGGGGCATATCGCGGTGTGGAACTCGGTGATGGACGAGCACAACTACTTGGTTCGGCGCTGGGGCGACTTCATGCGCGCCCGCACCCTGTGACCTCATGCGCGCCCGCACCTGTAGTGAGCGGGCTTGTCCCGCGCTGGGTGGCGAAGCCGCCCTAAACCCTGACACCTCGATCTTGCTGAAACACCGCGGCGGACTATTTGGGGCGGCTGCGCCACCCAGCGCGGGGCAAGCCCGCTCACTACAAGGTGTCGAACGCGGGGGAGATGGACGTTCGGTCAAGCCAGTGTCGCCAATAAATTGGCGGTGATTTTCCCTGTTCTATTGGGTGTACATATCCCAGGTCCCAGCTAACCTGCTTAAACCGAATATCCAATTGAAATGGATATTTTTTTGACGCCAGGTCAGCAGTTGCCAGGGATGCGTATGACACAGGGACGTAGTGGCAGAAAGACACAGTTGCTGCCAGAGGGCACTGCAATGAGGTGGCGCCATACGTTCCAGACCCGTATCGCCGGGGTGCTCGCGTTATTGCTGTTGGTGGTCGTCGCCGCCACTTACTTTGCCGTCAAGGCCGCAACCACCCGGGCCGTCGAGAACCAGGCCGAGGTCCAGCTGGAAACCGGCAGCCAGGTGTTCGAGCGCCTGCTCGACCTGCGCGGTCGCCGCCTGCAATACGGCCTGGACTGGCTGACCGCCGACGAACCTTTCAAGCAAGCCGTGAGCGAAGGCAAGACCGCAGCCATCCTGGCCGCGTTGTACCGGCACGGCACCGGTATCGGTTCCAGCGAAGTGTTTGTATTGGGCCTGGACGGTAAGGTCGCGGTCAGCACCTTGCCGCTGTTCACCCCTGGCATGCTGTTCCCCCAGGACGCAGCCTTGCGCCATGCGCGGCGCAGCGGTCTGCAAATGTTGATCGTGGCCATGGACGGGCATCCCTACCTGCTGGTGCAAAAGGACGTCTTGAACCCGCAGCCGGTGGCGCGCGTCGTCATGGGCTTTGCGATGGACGCCCAGTTCGCCAACGAACTGCGTTCCATGAGCAACCTGGAAGTGTCGTTCCTCGCCAGGCAGGACGGTCGCACCGGCCCGTTGTTCAGCACTCAGCCCGACACGGTCCGCGCCGATATTCTCGCCACGCTGCGCCGGGTGCCGGCCACCTCCGAGGCCTACATCGAACGCTTCCACGGCCAGCGCATGCTCAGTCAGGTGCTGTCGCTGGCCAACACCGGCGAGAGCGATGAGGTGCGGGTGCTGCTGCAAAGCCCACTGGACCACGCCCTGGAATCCTTTGCGCCGCTGGACCGGCAGTTCCTCGGGATAGCCCTGGCGGTGCTGGTGGTGTCGCTGGCCGGCGCGTTGTTCCTGGCGCGGCGGGTATCGCGCCCGCTGAATGCGTTGGTGGAGGCCGCGGACCGTATCGGTGCCGGCGATTACCGCACCCCGGTGCGTGTGCGCAGCCACGATGAATTCGGCCTGTTGGCCCGGGCGTTCAATGCCATGCAAAGCGGCATCGCCGTGCGCGAGCGGCAACTGGCGCACAACGCCCTGCATGACTCTCTTACCGGCCTGCCCAACCGTGCGCTGGCGATGGAGCGCCTGGGCAGCGCGATCAGTGCGCGTCGGCCAGTGGTGTTGCTGTATGTGGGGATCGAAAACTACCGCCTGATCAACGAGGGTTTCGGCGCCCAGGGCGTCGAGGAAATGCTCCGCGAAGCCAGCCGTTGCCTGTCCATGAGCCTGCTCGCCAGCGACACTGCCGCCCGTATCGCTGGCAGTGAATTCCTGGTGCTGCTGGAAAACACCGAGATCGACCGCGCCGTCGCCCGCGCCGACCGCCTCTACGCGCTGCTCACCGAACCCCAGCGCATCGGCCATGACGAAGTGCGCCACGAGGTCAGTATCGGCATCGCCGCCTACCCCGGGGACGGCCAGCAGGTGGAAGAGTTGATCAGCCGCGCCGCGATTGCCCGGCACGACGCGGCCACCTTGCCCGGGCATTTGCAGATCTATCAGCAGCACCGCGAGTTGGCCCACCAGCGCCAGATCACCCTGATCCGTGACCTGCGCCGTGCGGTGGTCGAAGGCGAACTGTTCCTGTGCTACCAGCCCAAGCTCGACCTCAGCCAGGGCTATGTGCGCCAGGCCGAAGCCTTGCTGCGCTGGCAACATCCGACCCTGGGCCAGGTGTCGCCGGCCGAGTTCATTCCCCTGGCCGAGCGCACCGGCAGCATGGCCAGCCTGACCCTATGGGTGATCGAAGAAGCGATCCGCCAGATTGCCGAGTGGGGGCAGCGCGGGCTGCATATCCAACTGTCGGTGAATATTTCGGTGGATGACCTGGCCGATGATGACCTGGCGATTCGTGTCACCGCGTTGCTGATGCAATACGCGGTGGCGGCCGAGCAACTGATCTTCGAGATCACCGAAAGCGCGATCATGCACAACCCGCAACAGGCACTGAACGTGTTGGAGCAACTGCGCGGTTGCGGTATCAGTCTGTCGGTGGACGACTACGGCACCGGCTATTCGTCCCTCGCGCAATTGCAGCGCTTGCCGGTGCAGGAGTTGAAGATCGACCAGTCCTTTGTGCGCAACCTCGACAGCACCAGCGGCGACGGGGTGATCGTGCGTTCCACCATCGAGATGAGCCACAACCTGGGGCTCAAGGTGGTGGCCGAAGGCGTGGAGTTTGCGCCGAGCCTGAAGCTGCTCAAGCAGTGGAAGTGCGACACCGCCCAGGGTTACCTGATCAGCCGGCCATTGAATGCCATGGCGTTCGAGATGTGGATGCGCCGCGAGCGGGTGCCGCTCTAGAAAACCCCGGTTGCAGCGGCTACAGATTTTTCGTGCTGCGCCGATGACCTCTACATGTCCTGACCGATTGCATAGTTTTTTGCCGACCGGCGGTCAAGCTTTGCGCTGAAACAATGATGGCAATTGGCCTTGTTTGCGGCATCATCTGCGCCATAACCCTCGTATGTGCCAAGGCAGGCCGCTTTTTTTCACTGCCGTGCGGACCCTTGATGAACCGGATTTTCCTACAGTTTTCCCTGGCGGCCGTATTGTTGTCCGCCCACACCGACGCCGGTGCCGCGACACTGGACGTACAGGTGCGCCAGGCCGATCAGACGCCGGTCAGCGATGCCGTGATCACCTTGCAAGGTCCGGTCGGTGCGCCCGTCGGCACGCTCAAGGCCGATATGGATCAACGCGGCCAGAAGTTCGCGCCCCATGTGCTGGCGGTGCACACCGGCACCCAGGTGCGCTTCCCCAACAGCGACAACATCCGCCATCAGGTCTATTCGTTCTCCGCGGCCAAGCGCTTTGAACTGCGCCTGTACGAAGGCACGCCCACCGAACCGTTGCTGTTCGACAAGCCCGGGGTGGTGGTGCTCGGCTGCAATATCCACGATTGGATGCTCGGCTACATCTATGTCACCGACGACCCCCGCTTCGGCGTCAGCGATGCCCAGGGCCGCGTGCGCCTGGACAACCTGCCGGCCGGTGCCTACCACGTCACCCTGTGGCACCCGCAATTGCTCGACATGCAGCCGCAGGACGGCGGCACCCTGAGCCTGCCTGCCACGGGCCTGAGCCACGCCGTGCAACTCAAGCTTGAACCGCCGTCGGCCGACCTGCCGCCAGCGCCCACACCGACTGCGTTTGGCGATGCCTTCAATCGAGCCGCCCATGAAACTGCGCAGTAGCTTCCAGGCGCGTGTCGCCAGTGTGCTGATCCTGCTGTTGCTGGTGGTGGTCGGTGCGCTGTATTTCAGCGTCAAGGCCGCGACCAGCGAGGCGGTGCGCGGCCAGGCCAAGGCGCAATTGGAAGTCGGTGCGCGGGTCTTCGAACGCTTGCTCGACGTGCGCGGCCGGCGCCTGGCCGACGGTGTGCAGTTGCTGGCGTCCGACTTCGGTTTTCGCGATGCGGTAGCCAGTGGCGATTCGGCCACCATGCGCTCGGTACTGTTCAACCACGGCAAGCGCATCAACGCCAGCGACATGATCCTGTTGGGCATGGACGGCAAAGTCCTCGCCAGCACCCTCGACGAGGTGCCCGAAGGCTCGACCTTTCGTTATGACCAGGCGCTGCGCGACGCGCGGCGCAATCGCCAGACCATGCTGATGGTGCCGCTGCAAGGCATGCCGCACCTGCTGGTGGAAGCGCCGGTGCTCGCGCCGCTGCCGATTGCGCGGGTAGTGATGGGCCTGCGCATGGACAGCGCGTTCGCCGAAGAGCTGCGCTCGTTGAGCAACCTGGAAGTGTCGTTCCTGAGCCTCGACCGCCAGCAGCCGGGCGAGTTGGTCAGCACCCAGCCCCAGGTGCTGCGCGACAGTATCGTCAACCTGATGCTGGCGCAGGGTACGCATCACGGTGTGGCCACCACCGAACACCTGGAACACAGTTTTCTCAGCCAGTCGCTGGTGTTGGCCAGCGACGCCGACGGCCAGGTCCTGGCCCTGTTGCAGAGCCCCTTGGATGCGGCGATGCAGGCGTTTGCGCCGCTCGACGAAAAAATTCTCGGGATTGCCTTGATCGCGTTGATTGCCTCGTTGATCGGTGCCTTGCTGCTGGCACGCGGTGTCTCACGCCCGGTGCAGGCCCTGGCGCTCGCCGCCGAACGCATCGGCCAGGGCGATTACCAGACGCCCGTGGTGCTGGCGCGCAGTGATGAACTGGGGCGCTTGGCCAACGTGTTCAACTCGATGCAAAGCGGCATCGCCGAACGCGAGCTGCAACTGGCGCACAACGCCTTGCATGATCGCCTCACCGGCTTGCCCAACCGCGCATTGGCCATGGAACGCCTGGGCAATGCCATTGCCACGCACCGGCCGATGGCGCTGATCTACCTGGGCATCGACAACCTGCGCGCTGCCAGCGAAACCGCCGGGCCTGAGGCAGTCGACCAGTTGTTGCTGGACGTGAGCCGCAGCCTGCAAGGCGCGTTGCGCCCCGGCGATACCCTGGCGCATTTGATCGCCGACGAATTCCTGCTGCTGCTCGAAGGCGCCGGCAGCGACGAAGCGGTGGGCCTGGCCGACAAGCTGCAACAGTTGCTGCTGCGCCCACGCCGCATCAACGGCCACGACCTGGCGCTGGATTGCCGCCTTGGCATTGCGGCCTACCCGGACGATGGTGAAAGCGCCGACACCTTGCTCGAGCGTGCGGCGATTGCGATGAAGGACGCCGCGCAAATGCCCGGCCGCCTGCAGATCTACGAACACGGTCGCGACCTTGTGCACCGTCGCCAGGTCACCCTGATCCGCGACCTGCGCCACGCGCCCAGCCAGGGCCAGTTGCTCTTGCACTACCAACCCAAACTCGACATCCGCCAAGGCCACGTACGCCAGGCCGAAGCCCTGTTGCGCTGGCAGCATCCGCAGTTCGGCATGGTTTCGCCGGCGGAATTCATCCCCCTGGCCGAACGCTCGGGCAGCATCCAGTTGCTGACCCATTGGGTGATCGAGGAGGGCATCCGCCAACTGTGTGAATGGAACCGGCGCGGCCTGTCCCTGCAACTGTCGCTGAACATCTCGGCGGATGATCTGCTCGGTGATGACCTGGCCCATCGCGTCTCGGCGCTGCTGCGCCGTTATGGCTTGCCGGCCGAACAACTGCTGTTCGAGATCACCGAAAGCGCGGTGATGCGCGAGCCGGAAAAAGCCCTGAAAGTCCTGCACCTGCTGCGCGACTGTGGCATCAGCCTGTCGGTGGATGACTTCGGCACCGGCTATTCGTCGCTGGCGCACCTCAAGCGCCTGCCGGTGCAAGAGTTGAAGATCGACCAATCCTTTGTGCGCAACCTTGATGAAACCAGTGAAGACGCGGTGATCGTGCGTTCCACCATCGAGATGAGCCACAACCTGGGTCTCAAGGTCGTCGCCGAGGGCGTCGAGTACGCCCATAGCCTACGCTTGCTGGAGCGCTGGCAATGCGACACGGCCCAGGGTTACCTGATCAGCCGGCCGTTGAGTGCCGATGCTTTCGAAGCCTGGGTGGCGTTGCCCCTCAGTGCGCAAACTTCCCTGGTTCATTGAGTGACATGCGCGTGCGTTGTTCCGTTCTGATCGGCTGCCTCGGCGCCCTGACCCTGCAAACGGCGCTGGCCGACAACGGCCGCCTGATTGCCACCGGCGGCGCCAGCAGCATTGAAGGCACGGCGGGCGGCGGGATCACGCCGTGGGCGGTGCTGGCCGGTTACGGCGAACAGCACGAGTGGGGCGCCACGGCGTTCGCCACCACGGTCAACCTGCCGGACTACCGGCTCGACGTGGCCGGGCTGGCGCTGGCCTATGACAACCGCGTCGAGCTGTCTTTCGCCCGCCAGCGTTTCGACCTGGGCACCCTGGTGCACAAGCTGGACCTGCCCGAAGACAACCTCGGCCAGGACGTACTGGGCCTCAAGGTGCGGCTGTTTGGCGATGTGATCTACGACAACCTGCCCCAGGTGTCCCTGGGCCTGGAATACAAGCACCAGACTAACTTCGACATTCCCAACCTGGTCGGTGCCAAGCGCGACAGCGACGTCGAAGGCTACCTGGCCGCCAGCCGTTTGTTCATGGGTGCAGCCTTTGGCTACAACGTGCTGGTCAACGGCAGCCTGCGCTACAGCCGCGCCAATGAAACCGGCTTGCTCGGTTTTGGCGGCGACCGCCGTGACAGCCGCAGCCTGCTCAAGGAAGGCTCGGTGGCGCTGCTGTTCAACCCGCGCTGGGCGGTGGGCGTGGAATACCGCGAAAAGCCTGACAACCTGTCGTTTGCCGGTGAAAGCGACTGGGCGGATGTGTTTGTCGGCTACTTCCCGAACAAGCATGTGTCGTTTGTATTGGCCTACGCACGCCTCGGCGAAATCGCCACGCTGGATAACCAGAACGGCACTTATCTGTCTGTGCAAGGGAGTTTTTGATGCGCTGGCTACCGCTATGCCTGGTCCTGCTGCTCGGCGCCTGCGCCCAGCAACCGCCGAAGGATGACAGCCTGTACCGTGACCTTGGCGCCATGCCCGGCATCACGCGGATCGTCGAGGGCATGCTGCTCAACATCGCCCGTGATGAGCGCATCGTCGAGCGCTTCCGGCGGATCGACATCCAGCGTTTGCGTAATAAGCTGATCGAGCAGTTTTGCGCAGAGGCGGGCGGACCGTGCGTGTATACCGGGGACAGCATGGCGGAGAGTCACAAGGGGCAGAATGTGAGCCGCAGTGACTTCAATGCGTTGGTCGAGGATTTGATCGCGGCGATGGACAAGCAAGGGATTTCGGTGCCGGTGCAGAATCGCCTGATAGCGCGGTTGGCGCCGATGCGCGGTGAAGTGATCGAGCACTGAGCTTGCAGACAACACCGTCAAAAAATGTGGGAGCAAACCTGCTCCCACACAAGCCCGTTCCCACAGTTGGTTTTGTGTCAATGAACATGAAAAAAGGCGGCGACCCTCAACAGGTCGCCGCCTTTTTTACTGCCGGTAAAGCTTAATCGGGCAGTTTGAACGCCATCACATAGTCACCCTGCTTGGTACCCAGGGAACCATGACCGCCCGCCACGACCAGCACGTACTGCTTGCCGTCCTTGCCGGTGTAGGTCATCGGTGTGGTTTGCGCGCCTGCTGGCAGGCGGCCTTCCCACAGTTGCTTGCCGTTTTTCACGTCATAGGCACGCAGGTACTGGTCCAGGGTGCCGCTGAGGAACGCGACGCCACCGGCGGTGGTGAACGTCCCGCCCAGGCTTGGCACGCCCATGGTCAGCGGGATTGGTACCGGCGCGCTATCACGCACGGTGCCGTTCTTGTGCATCCAGATGGTTTTGTGGGTGGTCAGGTCGACCGCAGCCACATAACCCCAGGCCGGCGCCTGGCACGGCAGGCCCAGTGGCGACAGCAGCGCTTCGAGGATCACGCCGTACGGCGCGCCTTTGTTCGGCTGCACGCCTTCGGTTTCGCTGACGCGCGGGCCTTGCTTGGCGATGTCGGCGGCCGGGATCAGCTTGGACTTGAACGCCATGTAGCTTGGGTTGACGAAGGCCAGTTGGCGTACTGGGTCGACAGAAATGCCACCCCAGTCGAACACGCCGAAGTTACCTGGGTAAACGATCGAACCCTGCAGCGATGGCGGAGTGAACGGACCGTCGTAGCGCATGGATTTGAAATCAATCCGGCACAGCAGTTGGTCGAACGGGGTCACGCCCCACATGTCGCGCTCTTTCAACGGCGGCGGCATGAAGTTCAGGTCGGACTTGGGTTGGGTCGGCGAGGTGCGATCACCGGCCACTGCGCCTTGCGGTACAGGGACTTCGTTGATCGGCACCACAGGTTGGCCGGTCGCACGGTCCAGCACGTAGATGCTGCCTTGCTTGGTTGACGCCATCACCGCTTGCTTGACGCCGTCAGCGGTCTTGATGTCGACCAGCGAAGGTTGGCCGCCCACGTCCATGTCCCAGAGGTCATGGTGCGTGAACTGGAAGTGCCATTTCACGTGACCGCTATCGATGTCCAGAGCGGTCAGGCCGGCGCTGTATTTTTCCGATTCGTCGGTACGGTCGCCGCCGTATTGGTCGGGCATCTGGTTGCCCATCGGCAGGTAGAGCAGGCCGAGTTTTTCATCCACCGAGAACATGGACCACATGTTCGGCGAGTTACGAGTGTAGGTCTTGCCTTCGGCCAACGGGGTGGTGTCGTCCGGGTTGCCGCTGTCCCAGTTCCACACCAGCTTGCCGGTGTGCACGTCGAACGCACGGATCACGCCGCTGGGTTCGTCGGTGGAGACGTTGTCGGTGACGTGACCGCCGATCACCACCAGGTTTTTGGTCACGGCCGGTGGCGAAGTGGAGTAGTAACCGCCGGGGGCGAAGCCACCGATGTTGGCGCGCAGGTCGACCTGGCCTTTGTCACCGAAGTCTTCGCACATCTTGCCGGTGTCGGCGTTCAGAGCGATCAGACGGGTGTCGGCAGTCGGCACGAAAATGCGTTTCGGGCAGGCATTCGGCGCGGCGGCCGGGCTGGCGCTGCCGGTCGGGCTCTGTTCGGAGGCGTAGACGGCGTCATCGTGATACGACACGCCACGGCAGGTCATGTGGGCCCAGCCTTTGAAGTTCTCGGCGCCCATGCTGCTGATCTTCGGATCGAAGCGCCAGATTTCCTTGCCGGTGTCCGGGTCCAGGGCAATTACTTGGCTGTGTGGGGTGCACACGTAGAGCATGCCGTTGACTTTCAGCGGGGTGTTTTCCGCGGTGGTCTCGCCTGGATCGTTCGGGCCAGGCAGGTCGCCGGTGCGGTAGGTCCACGCCGGAACCAGCTTGCTGACGTTCTGCGGGGTGATCTGCGCCAGCGGCGAGTAACGGTCACCAAAGGCCGAGCGGCCGTAGGAATTCCAGTCGCCATCGGGCTGGGGCGGTGCGGTGTTGGTCATGCCAGGCACGGCGTCGCGGTCCAGCTGGCCTTTGACCAGTTCACCCGGGTTGGTGAATTGGCTGGCCAGGGCAGTAGCACCCGCCAGCACCACGGCCACGCTCAGCGCGCCGGTGCCCAGTGGCGCCGGTTGGCCGTTCAGCAGCGGGCGACGGACCCACGGCAGCAGCATGACGATGCCCAAGGCAAACAGCAGTGCCAGGCGCGGCACCAATTGCCACCAGTCCAGGCCGACTTCCCACAGGGCCCATACGGTGCTGGCGAACAGCACCAGTGCGTACAGGCCCAGCGCGGCGCGGCGGTTGGCCAGCAGCAGGATGCCGGTCAGGCCGACGCCGATACCGGCCAGCAAGTAGTACAGCGACCCGCCGAGCATACTCAGCTTGACGCCGCCGGCCAGCAAGGCCAGGCCCATGATCAGCAGCAAGACGCCTAGCAGCTTGGGCAGCAAGCGGCTCGGACTTGAAGCACCATCAGTGCTCATAGTGTGTTTCTCCGTTACGTTGGAATTATGTAACCCCGTGCTTCACTGTAGATGACGATTCAGCGCGGGCTTGGTTCAGCGATAGTCGGTTTTTCTGTGGATAAGCAGGGTTATCCACAGGCGGGCGATTTATTCCCAGGCGCAGGGGGGTGTAAGACAGCGCTGTCTTTACGAGCAGGAGGCTTCGGCAAGATGGGGTCGACCGGGGAAATGAAACGTTTCAGGTTGTTGCCGGGAAGGATAAAGGGAGTTGTCTTGGAGAGAAAGGGCGAATCGCGATATGCATCATTTCTGAATTGGTAACAGTGACGAATCGTCGCTGCAAAACCAATGTGGGAGCGGGGGGGGGGGGGGGGGGGGGGGGGGGGGGGGGGGGGGGGGGGGGGGGCGGTGTGTCAGTCAATGCAGCTGTGACTGATCCACCGCATTCGCGAGCAAGCCCGCTCCCACAGGGGATCTACGGTGTCGCTTAGAACGTCGTACGAACGCCGAACTGCACACTACGCCCCGGCGCCGGCGCGATGTCCCGCAGGATCGAGCTGGCATAGCGCACGGTCTGGTTGGTGAGGTTTTCACCGTTCACAAACGCCAGCCACTCGCTGCCACCGACGTTGAAGCGGTAACCCGCGCTCGCGCCCAGGGTGGTGTAGCCATCAGTGCCGCTTTCGTTGTCCGGCACACGGCCCTGGCCGGCGGCGTGTTCCACGTCGATGCGCGCTTGCCAACGCTCCAGTTCCCACAGCAAGCCGCTGTTCAAGCGCAGCGGGGCGATGCGTGGCAAGGCTTCGCCGGTGTCGAGGTTGGTGGCGCGGGTGTAGTCGCCCGACAGCTCCAGTGCGAACTTGCCGTAGGCGCCTTCGCCGAGTTTCCAGTGATCCTGGGCCTCAAAGCCTGCGAAACGGGCGCGTACGCCGGAGTATTTGTACTCGGGGATGCCATCTGCGTCTTCTTCGCCTTCATCGTTCAGCGTACGACCACTGCCCAACAAGCCGATGTAATTGGAGAAGTGGCTGTAGAACACGCCGAAGCTGCCCTTGTGGGTACCATTGTCAAAGCGCAGGGCCAGGTCGCTGGACACGGCTTTCTCTTTCTTCAGGTTGGCGTCGCCCAACTCGTAGGTGCCGGTGGCGACGTGGGCGCCGTTGGCGTACAGCTCGTAGAAGGTCGGGGCGCGCTCGGTGTAGCCCAGGGTCGCGGCCAGCGACCAGATCGGCGTGAGGGTATAGACCGCGCCCGAGGACAGGCTGCCGGCGGTGAAATCATTGGATTTGTCGGCGCCAGCAAAGCGGGCGTTGCCCTTGGCGTCCGGGTCGACACTGGTGTGTTCCAGGCGCCCGCCGAGGCTGAGCTTGAGGCGTTCGGTGGCCTGCATCTCTTCGAGGATAAACAGCGCGCCGGCATTGGTATCGGTCTGCGGTACGAAGGCTTCTTCACCCAGGGCCGAAAATTCGTTGCGCGTCACTTGGGCGCCGACCACGCCGTTGAACGGGCCGATCGGTTGGTGACGTGCTTCGACGCGGGCTTCATAACCCTTGTTCTTGAAGATCGTGCCGGTTTCGCCGCCTTCGATCTCGCGGTGTTCGTAATCGGTGTAGCCCGCGTCGACTTTGACCGAGGTAAACGGCCCTTGCAGGTTACGGATTTCGGAGGCGAAGGCGTAGTGATCCTGCTTCATGCGGATACGCACGTCCTGCTCGGCGGGGGAGCCGTAGTTAGCGTCGTAATTGCTGTAGGACAGCCCGGCGTAACCGTCGTCCCAGGTGTAGGAACCGCCTACGGCGCCGCCGTCCTGGCGCCCGTCGCTGTTGCCCAGGCGCCCGTTTTTGCCGGGGCCATCGTCGGTCTCGGGTGCATGGCGGCTGCGGGCCTGGCCCGGGATCTTGAGGTCGTTGAATTCCCGTGCGTTGGCATCCAGGTGCAAGGCGAACGTGCCGTTGCCGGCTTCCAGCTTGCCCGCGCTGCTGCGGGTGGTGTCGGCGCCGCCGTAGCGCAATTCACCGGCACCGTGGATGCCTTCGATGGCTTCGGTGGGAATGCGGTTGTCGAAGGTATTCACCACGCCGCCGATGGCGCTGCCGCCGTACAGCAAGGCCGCCGGGCCGCGCACGATTTCAATGCGGTCGACATTGATCGGGTCCAGCGGCACCGCGTGGTCGTAGGACAACGACGACGCATCCAGTGCGCCGACGCCGTTGCGCAGGATGCGGATACGGTCGCCGTCCTGGCCACGGATGATCGGCCGGCTGGCACCTGGGCCGAAGTATGAGGACGACACGCCTGGCTGCTTGGTGAGGGTTTCGCCGAGGCTGCCTTTTTGTTGCAGGGTCAGGTCATCGCCTTCCAGCACGGTGGTCGGCGAAGCGAGTTGCTCGCTGCCCAGCGGGTTGCCGGTGATGACTTGGGGTTGCAGCTCAAGGGCCTGGGCTTGGGAGCAGATCAACAGGGCGGCGGCAAGCGGGGTCAAGCGCCACAGAGAAGAGAGGGACATCGGACATTCCTTGGCAAAACGGCGAAAAGATTTGATAACTATAGTTACAATATAACATCTCTTTTTCGCTGGGAACGGGAACTTTTTATAACTGGCAGGTGCAGTGCTAAGGTGTGCATCTTCGTGAGCACTTTTTTCATAGGCCTGGCATGACCGCGACAAGCAACGACCCCCTCCACGGTGTGACCCTGCAACACGTCCTCACCACCCTGGTGGAACACTACGAATGGTCCGGCCTGGCCGAACGCATTGATATTCGCTGCTTCAAGAGTGATCCGAGCATCAAGTCGAGCCTGACCTTCCTGCGCAAGACCCCATGGGCGCGGGAAAAAGTCGAAGGGTTGTACGTCAAGCTGATGCGCACCAAACGCCCGTTGGATTGAGCCGGTGAAGCGCTTTGTGGCCGCAGCGGCGCTGGCCGGCTGGGCGGGGCTGGCAATCCAGCAATACCTGATCTTCTATTCGCGCTGGTCCAGCGGCGCCAGCCTGTTGGGTGGGTTGATCAACTTCTTCAGTTTCTTCACGGTACTGACCAACACCTTGGCGGTGGTGGTGTTGAGCTATGCGCTGGTCAGGCGCGATTCGGCGGCGAAGCGGTTTTTCCTCGCGCCGAGGATCAGCAGTGGCGTCGCCGTGAGCATCGTCGTGGTGGGCCTGGCGTACAGCCTTCTGCTGCGGCACCTGTGGCAGCCGGAAGGCTTTCAATGGGTTGCCGACGAGTTGCTGCACGATGTGATGCCGGTGCTGTTTTGCATCTATTGGTGGCGCTGTGTGCCCAAGGGCACGTTGCGGCTCAAGCACATCGGCGCGTGGGTGATCTACCCCTTGATCTACTTTGGTTATGTGCTGCTGCGTGGGCATTTGCTTGGGCAGTATCAGTACCCGTTCATCGATGTGGACACGCTCGGTTATCCACAAGTATTTGTGAATGCCGGAGGGATTCTGGCGGGGTTTGTTGCGGTTGCGTTGGCGGTGGTGGGGCTGGACAAGCTGCTGAAATCCCCCCGCGCCTGAAGCGGGCAAAGCTCCAACTGTGGGAGCTTTGCCCGAGTCCGGTCTTAGTCTTCTTCGCTGCCTTCGGCACGCCAGTAGCCGACGGCCTTGAGGAATTCCTCGTTGACCTTGTGCGTATCCAACAACACGCGCCGCACCTGGCGCGACAGTTTGGTTTCCGTCGCCACGAAGCTGTACAGCGAACCACTCGGCAGTGTCAGCTTGCGCACGGTTTCCACCAGGTCATCCTGGCCACGAATCACCCAGATCACCTCTACATCGGCCGCGCTGTTCAGCGTCTGCTTTTCCGCCGCATCGGCAATCTCAATCACCGCCAGCACCGTGCGCCCGGCCGGCAATTCGTCCAGGCGTCGCGCAATCGCGGGCAGGGCGGTTTCGTCGCCGATCAGCAGATAGCTGTCGAAGATGTCCGGCACGATCATCGAGCCCCGTGGCCCGCCGATGTACAGGTATTGGCCGACTTGCGCCTGATCGGCCCAGGTCGACGCGGGGCCGTCGCCGTGCAGCACGAAGTCGATGTCCAACTCGCCCATGCTCAGGTCGAAACGGCGCGGCGTGTAGTCGCGCATGGCCGGTTGCGGGCCGTCGCCCTTGATGTTGAAACTCGGGCTCTCCAGCGCGGCCTGTTCGGCGGCGTTCTGCGGGAACAGCAGCTTGATATGGTCGTCGCTGCCCAGGCTGACAAACCCTGCCAGCTCAGGCCCGCCCAGGGTGATGCGGCGCATGCGCGGGGTGATGTCGACCACCCGCAGCACCTGCAGGCGACGGCGTTTGATTTCGTGGCTAACGCGGTGGATTACTTGAGTCTTCATGGGTCTTTCCCGTCGGCAATGGTTTGAGCGGTGCGATTGAGCAGCGCTGCGACACGAACGATTTTTTGCGGGCTCCAGCGCCACTGCAGGCTCGCTAGAGAAGAGACGACCGGCGTCGGTGATTGTGTAGCGTTTTTTTCCAGGAACGTCAGCGTCGGGTCGATCATGCCGGGGGTGTAGGCGCCGTCGATCTGGCGAATCAGGTTATCACGGACTTTTCCAATGGTCGGCACTGATGAACTGCGCCAAGGGCAGGATTACTTTGCCACGGCCGACATCAGCAACTTGCGAATTTCCCCGGTAATTGCACTTTTGGTGCCTTGCTCCAAGATCCCCACTCGGCGCACCGCCAAGTCTCCCGGCAATGGCAGTACCCGCAGGCTTGGGTCTTTGTGCCAGTCGAAATTTTTCAGCAGCGGCACGATGGCCACTCCGACTTGCTGGCGTACCAGGTCGGCGATGCCGATGATTGAGTTCAGTTCGAGGATTTCCAACGGTTCGACCGATTCACTCTTGATGATCGACTGCACCTTGCGGCCTACGGCAGTGGAACGGTCATAGCGAATGAACGGCTGGGTCCTGAGCAATTCCACAGCGTCGTTGATGCCGGCGGTTTGCGCAGCATTGGCGAGCATGACGATGGGCTCGTTGTAGAGCAGGGTCCAGCTCAATCCATCGAAGTTCTGCCGTGTCGTCTCGATCAGTAAGGCCGCGTCAAGCTTGGCGGCGTGTACCAGATTGACCACTTCGTCGGAGCGGGCGGTCATCAGGTTGACCGATATGCGAGGGTGCAGCTTTTTCAGTTGCACCAGGCAATTGGCGAGCAGGCCCATGCCGGAGGTAATGCCGCCGATGGACACTTCACCCTCCATGGCCATGCCATCGGGGGCCTCGGCAATCATTTGCTCGTAGTCCGCCAACAGGCGCTTGGCCTTGGGCAGCAACAACACGCCATCGCGGCTCAGCTTGATCTGCCGCTGGCTACGGTCGAACAGCGGTCGGCGCATCTCTTCTTCGAGGGCTCGCATTTGCTGGCCGACAGCGGCGTTGGTGAGGGCCACACGGTCGGCGGCGGCGGCAAAACTGCCGTATTCGGCGACGGCGATAAACGTCTTGAAGAAACGAATGTTGCTCATGGAGAGGCCCGTGCTCATGGGTGCGATTGCATCGTAAAGGTTTTGTTTACCCTGCATAAAGTTAAATTAGTTTTTCTTTTTATTGCGCTCTGCCAATACTCAAGTCCGAACTGACTCGGCGAACTTTACAAATGAGCAATCCAGATATCAGCCCTGAATACGCAGCATTGCGTGCGGCAAAAAACGTGTATCACCTCGGCACAACCACGGTGTACTCCCACCATGAAGACAGCCGGTTTGCCTACACCCTCTACGTGCCTGAAGCCATCGAGGACACCACCCGGCCGGTAGATCTGGTGGTCTCGCTGCACGGCTCCACCCGTGCGATGGAGGTTTACCGCAATGGCTTCGCGGAGTTTGGCCGCTGGAACGATTGTGTGATCCTGTCGCCGCTGTTCCCGGTCGGTGTGCTGGGCGACGGCAATGGTGATGGCTACAAGCAGATGGTCGAGGGCGATATCCGTTACGACCAAGTACTACTCGACATGATCGCCAGTGTTGGCAAACGCTACGGTCGCAGCTTCGATACCTTTGCACTGTTCGGCTATTCCGGTGGTGGGCAATTCACCCATCGCTTCTGCTATCTGCACCCCGAAAAACTCTGGGCGGCGTCCATCGGCGCGCCCGGTTCGGTGACCCTGCTCGATGCCGATCAGGACTGGTGGGTCGGTGTGCGGGACTTTGCCACGCGCTTTGGCAAACCGTTGAATCTGCCAGCCTTGCAGCGATTGCCCGTGCATATGGTGGTGGGGGATTCAGACCTCGAAACCTGGGAAATCACCCACCGTGAAGGCGGCAAACACTTCATGGCCGGTGCCAACGCTGCCGGGCGTACGCGACCGGAACGTCTGGCTACCTTGAAGGCCAGCTTCGAGGCCGCCGGTGTGCAGGTGCACTTTGACCTGCTGCCCAACGTCGCGCACCAGGGCGTCAAGGCGATGCCGGCTGCCCAGGATTTTTTCGCCAAGGTGTTGCGCCACAAGCGCAGCCTGGGCTGATACACCGCAGGTGATGCACTCAGAACAGACCGTATAAAAATAACCAAGGATTCACTCATTCTGATGCCGGTCCTGCCTTGGCTCCCGCCACTGACCGGAACATTCCTTCAAGGAGTCTTTCTCCCGTGAATAGTTACGTAAAGACGGCATTGGCTGTCGTAATGTCGGCGTGCACCTTTTCCATAGCCGTTGCACAGGACAAGGTCATCAGCGTTGGGCTCAACGGTGATATCCGTAGCACCGACCCAGGCGTCAACCGCGATGACAACACCGACGCGGTGATGATGCATATCGTCGAAGGGTTGGTGGCGTACCGTGAAGACACCAGCATCGCCCCGATGCTGGCGAGCGCGGTTGACGTTTCGGCGGATGGCCTGCGCTACACCTTTACCCTGCGTGACGGCGTGCACTTCCACAACGGCCAGCTATTGACGGCCAAGGATGTGCAATGGACTTGGCAGCGCTACCTGGCCCCCAAGACTCAGTGGCGTTGCCTGGCAGAGTTCGATGGGCGCGGTGCGGCCAAGATCGTTGATATCGCCAGCCCCGACCCCAAGACCGTGGTATTCACCCTGGATCAGGCCAATGGCTTGTTCCTGGCTGCCATGGCGCGCCCGGATTGTGCGGGCAGCGGCATCCTGCATCCAGACTCCCTGGCCGCGGATGGCAGTTGGCGCGCACCGATTGGCACAGGGCCGTTCACGCTGGGCAGATGGCAGAAGGGCCAATACGTCGAACTGGATCGCTTCAAGCAATACACCCCGCGTGCCGAAGACAAGGCGGACGGTTACACCGGCAACAAGCAGGCGTTTGTCGACACGGTGCGGTTCGAGGTCATCCCCGATTCGGCCTCGGCCAAGGCGGCGCTGCTGTCGGGTGGCGTGGACCTGCTGCCCGACGTGACCGCGATGGATGCCGCGCAACTCAAGCAGGTCAAGAACCTGCAGATCCAGGTCAGCCCGATCATGACCATCAGCGGGCTGTTGTTCCAGACTCGCGACCCGTTGCTCAAGGACGTGCGCATCCGTCGTGCAGTGGCATTGTCGCTGGATTACGCGCAGATGGTTGCGGCGTTGTCCGATGGTTTGTCGGTGGTCAACAATTCAATCATTCCCACGGCGAGCCCGTACTACGACGCCACCGCACACAAGGGTTATACCTATAACCTCGACGAGGCCCGGCGCCTGTTGAAGGAAGCCGGCTACGGCGGTGAAAAGATCCGAATGCTGGTCAACAAGCGCTATCCGCAGATGTTTGACATGGGTTTGCTCAGCCAGGCCATGACCCAAGCGGCAGGGTTGAACATCGAGATGGAAACCCTGGAGTGGGGCACCCAGTTGGAGCGTTACCAGACGGGTAGCTACCAGATGATGTCGTTCTCCTACTCGGGACGTTTCGATGCGGCGCAAAGCTACGAATCGGTGATCGGCGACAAGGACAAGGAGCCGCGCAAGGTCTGGGACAACCCCGAAGCCCTGGCCATATTGCGCGAGGCCCAGCGTGAAGTTGACCCAGCCAAACGCCGGTCATTGTTCGACAGGCTGCACACGCTGATGCTCAAGGATGTACCCATGGTGGTTATCTACAACGGCACTGCCATCGGCGCCATGGGCAAGCGCGTCGAAGGGTATCGTTCCTGGCCTGTTGCTAAGCCGCGCCTGTGGGGCGTGACGCTGCTCGACACTTCCAAGTAAGGCGTAGCGCTATGTTTCGATTCATATTGCATAGGCTCGGCATGGCGGTGCCGACCCTGTTGCTGATCTCGGTGATTGTGTTTGCCTTGATCCGTCTGATCCCCGGCGACCCGGCGCTACTGATGCTGGGCGACATGGCCGACCCGCAAAGTCTTGCCGATATGCGCAGCAGCCTGGGGCTTGATCACTCGGTGGTGACCCAGTACCTGATCTGGATTAAATCGGTACTCAGTGGTGACCTCGGTGTATCCATCAGCAGCCGCCAGCCGGTGCTGGAGTTGCTGCTCGAACGCTTCAGCGTGAGTGCGACCGTGGTGCTGGTGGCGGTATTGCTGGCGACTGTGCTCGCAGTCCCGGTGGGCTTGCTCGCCGCCTGGAAGCAAAACAGTGCGATGGACCTGGGCCTGGTGGCCACGGCAACGTTGTTGCTGTCGGTACCCAGCTTCTGGTTGGGGTTGTTGCTGCTGTATGTCTTCGGCATTCAATTGGGCTGGTTGCCGGTGATCGGGTACGTCGGCTTTGCCACTGACCCGATGAAAGCGCTGACCTATGTGGTGCTGCCGATCGTCACCCTGACGCTGGTGGAATTCGGGGCCATTGCCCGGATGGCACGGGCCAGCACCATTGAGGTGCTGCGCCTGGAGTACATCGCCCATGCCAGGGCCAAGGGGTTGTCGGAAGGTGCGGTGCTGTGCAGGCACGCCTTGCGCAACGCGTTTGCGCCGACCTGGACCCTGATTGGCCTGATCCTTGGCAACTTGCTCGGCGGCATTGCGGTGCTGGAAACGGTGTTCACCCTGCCAGGTATCGGCCGGTTGATGGTCGATGCGATTTTCTCCCGCGACTACCCGGTGTTGCAGGGTTGCCTGCTGCTGGTCACCTGTATCTACGTGTTGGTCAACCTGCTGGTGGATCTGCTGTATCCGCTGTTCGATCCAAGGGTGAAGCTATGAACCTCAAGACTCCTGCCTTGCCCCCCGTGGCGGCGATCACGCCTCGGCGGCGCCGGCGTTACCCGCCGCTGAACGCCCTGATCGGCGGCAGCCTGCTCGCGGCACTGGTGTTGCTGGCATTGCTCGGCGTGGTGTGGACACCTTACGACCCGCTCAAATTGGACCTGCTCTCACGCCTGCACGCACCGAGCGCCTTGCATTGGCTGGGCACCGACGAATTTGGCCGCGATGTGTTCAGCCGGCTGATCATCGGTGCGCGCACCAGCCTGTGGATCAGCCTGCTCTCGGTCAGCGTGGCGGTGATCTGCGGCACGCTGATCGGCATGCTCGCCGGTTACCTGCGCGGCTGGACCGACCGGCTGCTGATGATGCTCAACGATGCGTTGCTGGCATTCCCCGGCATCCTTATGGCCCTGGGCATCATGGCCATTGTCGGCGCCAGCCAGTACGGCATCGTGCTCGCCCTGGGTATCGCCTACACCCCTTCGGTGGTGCGGGTGGTACGTGGCAGCGTGCTGTCGCTGCGTGAGTTGGAGTTCATCGAGGCTTCGCGGGTGATCGGCAACTCCGAGCTGTACACCATGTTCCGTCACATCACCCCCAACTGTCTGGCGCCGCTGTGTGTGTTGGCCACCAGCATGTTTGGCTGGGCGTTGCTCTCGGAGAGTGCGCTGAGTTTCCTCGGCCTTGGGGTTCCACCGCCGGCCGCGACCTGGGGCAGCATGCTCTCGGCAAGCCGCACTTATATCTCGACGGCGCCTTGGCTGGGGATCTTCCCGGGCATCTTTATCAGCCTGACGCTGCTGGCTATCAATCTGTTCGGCGATGCCTTGCGTGATCGTCTCGACCCGCGCATGAGGAAATGAGCATGAGCGTTCCAGTGCCTTTACTGGCCGTTGAAAATCTACAGATTCGCGTCGGCGTGGACGGTCCGCTGGCCGTTGATGACTTCAGCTTCACCATGGCCCCCGGCGAAATCGTTGCACTGGTGGGCGAGTCGGGCAGCGGCAAGACCATGGCCGCGCGAGCTGCCATTGGCTTGCTGCCAGCACCGATGCAGGTGTGCGGTGGGCGCATCATCTTCCAGGGGCAGGCGCTGGACAGCAGCAATGCCAAGGCCATGCGTGAAGTGCGGGGTGCACGCATCGGCATGGTGTTCCAGGAACCGATGGTCTCGCTCAACCCCGCGCTGACCATCGGCCGGCAGATGAGCGAGGCACTCAAACTGCATACCACGCTGGATGCGGCGACGATCCATGAGCGCTGCATCGCCATGCTGCAACGCATCGGCATCAAGGACGCCGAAAAGTGCCTGGCATCCTATCCGCACCAGTTCTCCGGTGGCATGCGCCAACGGATCATGCTGGCCTCGGTGATGCTGCTGCGCCCGGCACTGCTGATTGCCGACGAACCCACCACGGCCCTGGATTGCCTGGCGCAACTGGACGTGATCGAGTTGATGCTGGAACTGACCCGCGAGCAGGGCACCGCGATTCTGTTTATCAGTCACGACCTGTCCCTGGTGGCGCGTTACGCCCACAAAGTCGTGGTGATGCGCTCGGGCAAGGCAGTAGAGCAGGGTCGTATCGAAGACATCCTCTTTGCCCCCAAGGCCGAATACACCCGGCAACTGCTTGAAGCGCTGCCACGGCGCGGGGAACTGGTGCCAGTGCCGGCGGCCGACAACGCGTTGTTGCAGGTCCGGGATGTGTGTATCGAACACCCGGGGCCGCGCAGTTTCTGGGGCCGCAGCGTGCCCAAGCGCGTGGTGCACTCGGTGAACCTGAGTATCGCGCCGGGCGAGACCCTGGCCCTGGTTGGTGGCAGCGGTTCGGGCAAGACCACCCTCGGGCGCGCGGTCGTCGGGTTGGTCAACCCGTGTGCCGGGGCGATCCTGTTCCAGGGAGTGGACATCCTCAAAGCCGCCAACCGGGCACATCGCCTGCAATGCCAGATGATCTTCCAGGATCCGTATTCGTCCCTCGACCCGCGCATGACCGTCGGGCAGATCCTCGCCGAGCCGCTGCGCCATGAACCAGTCCTGACGGCCGCGCAAAAGCGTCAGCGGGTCACCGACACGCTGGTTGATGTGGGCTTGCCCGAACAGTTTCGCGAGCGCTTTGCCCATCAGCTCTCCGGTGGCCAGCGCCAGCGCGTGGCGATTGGCCGGGCGTTGGTGCGCCGGCCCAAACTGGTGATTGCCGACGAGCCGATCTCGGCACTGGACATGACCATCCAGAAGCAGATCCTCGAACTGTTCGAGCGCTTGCAGCGCCAATACGGCTTTGCCTGCCTGTTCATTTCCCACGATCTCTCGGCGGTGGAACGCATCGCCCACCGTGTCGCGGTGATGAACCAGGGCGAAGTGGTCGAAATGGGCCCGCGTGACACGATTTTCGACGCCCCACAACACCCTTACACCCGTCGGCTACTCGCCGCGGCCAGCCCCTTGGAGAAACGTGCGGACGGCAGTTACCGCCTCCGTGCCAGTGTGATTTAGGTACTGCTGCACACCAGGCCACGGCATTGAAACCCAACCCTTCGCAAATCGACGATTTGCGAAGCGGGCGAAGCCATGGCTGAAGAAAACAAAAACAACCCCATTCAACCTGTCTGCCAGGAACCTACACATGAATAACCGCATCAACAAAGTTGTCGCCAGTGCCAGCGTCATGGGCGCCGGTTTCATGCCCTTGTTTGCCCAGGCCGACTTCGTCGCCGACAGCAAAGCGGCGCTGGAGTTGAAGAACTACTACTTCAACCGCGACTACCGCGAGTCCAGCGGGCAGAACAAGCGTGCCGAGTGGGCGCAGGGTTTTATCCTCAAGCTCGAGTCGGGCTTTACCGACGGTACCGTGGGCTTTGGCCTGGACGCTGTGGGTATGTTGGGTATCAAGCTCGATTCCAGCCCTGACAACTCCGGTACCGGGCTGCTGGCACGCTCCAGCACGGCCGAGCCAGGCTCCCCCAGCTACGCCCGCCGAGCCCATGACAACTACTCAAAACTGGGCCTCACCGGCAAGGCGCGCCTGGGCAAAAGCGAGTTGCGCGTGGGTTACATGGTGCCTGACCTGCCGACGCTGCAGCCGAACCTGAGCCGCCTGTTCCCGCAGAGCTTCAGCGGTACTGCACTGACCTCCAAGGACATCGACAAGCTGACACTGACCGCCGGCCAACTGGACCAGGTCAAGCAGCGCGACTCAACCCATTACGAAGATATGGGGCTTACCAGCCAGTACGGCGCTTACAAAAGCAGCGCGAAAAGCGATGAATTTCGCTACGCCGGTGGCGAGTACGCACTCACGCCAACGACCGTCGTGACCTACCAGTTCGCGCAACTGGAAAGCCTGTACCAACAGCATTACCTGGGCTTGAAAAACAGCTTCAAGTGGGGCCCGGGCACGTTCAAGACCGATGTCCGCTACTTCAGCGCCAGTGAAGACGCTGCGGCCCTGGCCGGCAAGGTGGACAACCGGGCGTTGAGCACGCGCATCGGCTATGGCCTCTACGGCCACAACCTCAGCGGCGGTTACCAGGAACAGTACGGTTCGACGCCGTTCACCTATGTGGACGGCACCAACACCTACCTGTTCACCGAGTATCAACTGGCCAACTTCTCCCAGACCGGCGAGCGCGTGTGGCATGCCCGCTATGACTATGACTTCGCCTCGCTGGGCATTCCGGGCCTGCTGTTCTCGACGCGGTATGCCAAGGGCGACAACGCCAAGGTCATTGGCTTTAACGGCGAAGGACGCGAATGGGAGAGGGACGTGAGCCTCGGCTATGTGGTGCAGAGCGGCACGTTCAAGGATGTCTCGCTGCGTTGGCAGAACGCCAGCGCCACGAGCAACTTCGCCCGTGACACCAACGAAAACAGAGTGATCCTGGGCTACACCGTGGCGCTCTGGTAGCGGGAATGGCGTGCAACAGGCACAGCCTGTTGCACGCACAAGCAGTGGAAATGAGGGGATAGATCAGATGACGAGTTTGCCGTTGCGGCGGGCATCGCCCAGTCAACAACGCGTATCGGCGCGTGGCGTAAGTGATTTCATCGAAGCGGTGAACGCTGCGGACCTGGAGTTGCACAGCTTCATGCTGTACCGCGATGGCGCGGTGGTAGCTGAAGCGTTTTGGGCGCCTTATTGCGCCGCACGCCTGCACGTCCAGCATTCGGCGACCAAAAGCTGGGTGTCCATGGCCGTCGGGCTGCTGGTGGATGACGGCGCGCTGTCGTTGGATGCCAAGGTGGTGGATTTTTTTGCCGCCGATTGCCCGGCATCCATCAGCGCCAACCTGGCGGCCATGACCGTGCGGGATTTGCTGACAATGCGCACCGGCCATCGCCAGGGCATCTCGGGTGGCGCCTGGCGTGGGCGCAGTGACAGTTGGGTGCGGTTGTTCCTCAACGAGCCGGTCGAAGACCCGCCAGGGCACCGGTTTATCTATAGCAGTGCGTCGAGCTTCATGCTCTCGGCGATTGTCAGCGTGGTCAGTGGCCAGACGGCGTTCGAGCTGTGCAACGCACGTATTTTCCAACCCATGGGCATGGGCCCCATCGAGTGGGACCTGGCACCTGACGGTTTCAACACCGGTGGCAATGGCCTCAGTTGCCGCACCGAAGACTTGCTCAAGTTCGGCGTATTGCACTTGCAACACGGCCATTGGCAGGGGCAGCAATTGTTGTCCCGGGAATGGGTGGCCCAAGCGACCCGTGGGCACGTCGATGATGTATGGATGGGCGCCTTCGATGGCAAGCGCTACCTGAGCCGCGACGAGTCCAGCGACGCCTCTGTCACGCGCCGCGAAGGCTACGGCTTCCAGTGGTGGATGACCCTGCACGGTGGGTATTACGCCTCCGGCGTGTTTGGCCAGCAGTGCATTGTGTTACCTCGCCATAACACGGTGATTGCGTTTACCGCGGGGCTTGCCCTGGGCGAGCGGCGCTTGCACAGCTTGCTCTGGGAGCATCTTTTGCCCGCGCTGGACGTACCCAGCGAAGGCTCGTTGGATGCCGGGCTGGCGGCGCTGCTGGCGCGTCAACAGCGGCCGGTCATGTCTGGCGCCGCGAGCTCGCCGCGCCAGGCTCAATTCAGCGGTACGTTTGTCATGCAGGCCAACGAAGACCAGGTCAGCCAAGTGCGCCTGGCGTTCGGGCCCGAGCATTGTGACTTTTACCTCACCGACCCCCGTGGCACCCATTGCATCCGTGCCGGGCTGAGCGCCGGCATCGAAACCCAGACCAGCATGACCGGCCACTATCTGCATCACCAATACCAGCCGCAACTCACCCCGGTGGTGGCGCAGGCGCGCTGGACCGAAGACGGGGTGTTGAGCATGACCTGGCAGTTTGTCGAGACGGCGTTTTGTGATCGGGTCACCTGCCGTCTCGAACACGGCACCTTGTACGTGGACCGCAGCGTCAACGTAAACGCAGGCCCATTGCAGCGCCCGACGCTGACCGGCCATCCAACCATCGCTTTGCAGGAGTCGCCATGACCGATCTTTCCAACCCTTCAGTTTCCGCGCGGGGCGCGTTCTGGGCGCCATTTACGCCGATGCGCCAGTTCCAGCAACAACCGATGATGTTCGCCAGCGCCGAGGGTATGCACTACACCACCACCGATGGGCGCCGCGTACTCGACGCAATGGCGGGGCTATGGTGCGTGAATGCCGGGCATGGCCAGCCGAAAATCGTCGAAGCCATTCGCGAAGCGGCGGGGCGCCTGGACTTTGTCTCGTCGTTCAAGATGAGCCACCCCCAGGCCCTGGAAATGGCCGAGCGCTTGATCGACGTCAGCCCCGCTGGTATGGAGCAGGTGTTCTTCACCAACTCCGGCTCTGAAGCGGTGGATACCGCGCTGAAGATCGCGCGGGCGTATCACCAAGCGCGTGGTGATTGCCGCCGTACCAAGTTTATCGGGCGTGCCAAGGGCTACCATGGCATGGGTTTCGGTGGGCTGTCGGTATCCGGTATCGGCCGCCAGAAACGTGACTTTGGCCCACTGCTGGGGGAGGTCTCGCACCTGCCATTGCCGTATGACGCGGGCATGCGTTTCAGCGTCGGGCAGCCGCAGCAGGGCGCCAGTTACGCTGATGCGCTGACACAACTGCTGGACATCCAGGACCCGAGCACCGTGGCCGCGGTGATTGTCGAGCCGGTGACCGGCTCCGGTGGGGTTTATCCGCCGCCCCAAGGCTACCTGCAACGCTTGCGCGAGATTTGCACACGGCACGGCGTGCTGTTGATTTTCGACGAGGTCATCACGGGCTTTGGCCGCGTCGGCGCTCCCTTTGCCGCGCAAGCCTTCGGCGTACTGCCGGACCTGATCACCACCGCCAAGGGCCTGACCAACGGCGCCGTGCCCATGGGCGGCGTGCTGGTCAGTGGAGCGGTGTATGAAGCGTTCATGGCCGGGCCGCAGAATGTCATCGAACTGATGCACGGCTACACCTATTCAGCCCATCCACTGGCGTGTGCGGCCGGGTTGGCCACCCTCGAGGTGCATCGTGAACTGGGCATCAACCAGCACGTCAGCGCGGTGAGTGGGCTGTGGCAGTCGACCGCACTCGCGCTGCAGGGCATCGGCCCGGTGCTGGACGTACGCGCGATCGGTTTGCTCTGCGCGGTCGAACTCGAGCCGCGCCCTGGTTTCCCCGGTGCGCGTGGCAGCGAGGTTGCGCAGTGGTGCTTCGACAACGGCGTGCTGGTACGCGGCTCGGGCGACACCATTGTGATTTCGCCGCCGCTGGTGATCAGCCCGCAGGAGATCGCCCAGGTGTTCGACACCCTGGCCAGTGCCCTGAAACACGTCGCCTGAAGGGAGTCCAAGGTATGTCGGATCTGTTTGAGTTCTACATTGATGGTGCCTGGGTCAAGCCTCACGGCACGGCCATTGAGCCCGTGGTAAATCCGTCCACCGAGCAGGTGGTTGCGCGCATCAGCCTTGGCGACAGCCGCGATGTGGACCGCGCAGTCGGCGCGGCCAGGCAAGCGTTTGCCGGGTTCGCAGCAAGTTCGCTTGAGGCGCGTGTCGACCTGCTGCAACGCATTATCCAGGCCTACAAACTCCACAGCGAAGCGCTGGTCGAAGCGGTTCACCTGGAAATGGGCGCGCCGCTGTCCCTGGCCCGCAGTGCGCATGTGCCGGCAGGCCTGGGCCATCTGGTGCAGGCGCTGGAAGTGCTACGCGATTATCGCTTCGAACGCCGCGTGGGCCAGACGCTAGTGGTGCGTGAGCCTATCGGCGTGTGCGCCCTGATCACCCCCTGGAACTGGCCACTCAATCAACTCACCTGCAAGCTCGCACCCGCCCTGGCGGTGGGCTGCACCGTCGTACTCAAGCCAAGTGAGTGTGCGCCGTTGTCGGCCCATATCGTCGCGCAAATCCTGCATGAGGCCGGGGTGCCGAAGGGGGTGTTCAACCTGGTCAACGGTAATGGGCCGGTGGTTGGCGCTGCGCTGGCCAGCCATGCCGAGGTGGATATGGTGTCGTTTACCGGCTCGACCCGCGCCGGCATCGCAGTGGCCAAGGCGGCGGCCGATACAGTCAAGCGTGTGTCCCAGGAGCTGGGCGGCAAATCCGCGAATATTCTGCTCGACGACGCCTATCTGCCTAGCGCGGTGCGTCACGGGTTACAGGCGTGCATCCGTAACAGTGGCCAGTCGTGCAATGCGCCGACGCGCCTGCTAGTACCGCGCGCGCAGCAACAGGCCGTGATTGATATCGTCCAGGAAGTGCTGGCGCAGGTGTGTTTCGACGACAGCCAGCCGACCTGCGCCATCGGCCCTGTGGCGAACGCCCTGCAATTTGAGCGGGTTCAGGCCATGATCGTTCAGGCCATCGCCGAGGGTTCGCGATTGATCGCCGGAGGGCTGGGACGACCACGGGGGATTGAGCGCGGGTACTACGTGCAACCTACGGTATTTGCCGACGTCACCCCGGACATGCTCGTGGCTCGTGAAGAAATCTTCGGCCCGGTCCTGGCGATCATGCCGTACGACAGCGAAGCCGAGGCGATAGCCATCGCGAACGACAGCCCTTATGGCTTGTCAGGTTACGTCACTTCGACCAGCCTCGAACGCAGCCGCAGGGTTGCGCGGCAACTGCGCACCGGCATGGTCCATCTCAATGGCGCCCGGGCCGACCAGGCCGCGCCGTTTGGCGGCTACAAGCAGTCGGGTAATGGCCGGGAATGGGGTGAGTGGGGGTTTGAAGAATACCTGGAGAGCAAGTCGTTGTTTGGGTATTAACGGCTTGAGCGACAGGCGACGGGGCGGTATTTGTGTAGTGCGAGTCGCAGTGCGCGCGCGAGTAGGGTCTGGCGTTCACCCTCGATAGAGAAACCCCGATGACTCTCACTTCGACACCCCCGGCGGCCATGCGCCAGGTGCATATCGAACAGGTGCTGAACCTGTTCGACGACCCTCCCTCGTTGACAACCGTCGCCGCAGACTGTGCCCAGGCCTACCTGGACCAGTACTGTGCGGGACGCAATTATTCTGCGCGTTTGATTTACCTGGCCACACCCGACGGCCCGTATCGTTCCTTGCCCGACTTGGTGATGGCGCGTCTGGCAGCCGCGCGGCCCACGTTGTTGGCCGAGGGCTACCAGCATGTGGTGCAGCGAGTCCGGGAAACCTATGCGCCGGGCGGCCCAAGCCTGGCGGAGCTGGAAGGCCTGATCAACCGCTGCGGGGCGCGCCTGCTGGGGTTTTTTTCACGGCGTCTGCAAGCGTGGTGGAACGAGCCGCTGCCGTTGCACATGACGCGTTGGGGCCACCTGGCCGATGAGTTGCTGGCGTTGCTCTACGACTCGCCCCCGCCGCCGGGCATGAGCGCGGAGTGCTTCGCCCGGGTCTTTCCCAGGTCGGCGTTGCATGGCCGCCGTCCCAATCGGGAGTGGTCGGCCCATGGCCCGGCACTGAGGGTACAAACGCTGCACCTGCGCCGCGGGGCGTCGGTGCAGATGCTGGCGCTGCTCCTGCTGCAAACTGCCACGCAGACGTTCTTGTTCAGCCCGGCCTGCGGTGTGCAGCGCCTGGACACTCCGGACAGCCTGCCAGCGCTGTTGCCGGCCTACGCCAGCCCGTTGCTTGCAGGCGCGGGCGGGCAATGGTTCGCCGTCGAGGTGCAGGGCGATCCCTTCGACGCGCTGGCGGCCAGTTACCTGGCGTTGCAGTTGCAAGAGATTGCGTTGCTTGACCCGCGGGTGCCGCGCTCCGTCGAGGATTATCAGGCGCTACTGGGCATGATCACCGACAGCCGCCGCTGGTTTGTAGCGGCCCTCAGTCCGCGTCAGCAGACGTTGCGCGAGCAACTGCCGTTATGGCTGGTCCATGCCACGCCCGATCAGTGCATCGCCTACGCGCAATTGCTGCAAGCATTGGTGCTCGCCCGCCAGCACAGCGGTGCGCGGCATTTTCTCGACGGTATCCCCTCGTTGCAGGGCTATGCCAACGAGCGCTTGCAAGCCTGTTTGCGAAAGGACGCACGCGCCACGGCGCTGAGCCCCGCCGATATTCGCTTGACCTTTGAGCGGGTGATTGCCGCCGCAGTGCCGGTGCCGGGAGGTTTTATCGCCGGGCAGGTGGAGCGCTTCCACGTCAGCCTGACGGAGTGGGCCCTCGAGAACCTGGTGGGCTTTGCCCACACCGTCAAAGCGATTCGCCTCAAGGGCGAGCCTGCGCCCGCCTGGTTGAGCTATGAGCTGCTCCAGCGTTGCGTGACCGAGGCCGACATCGGACAGCGGTATCCGGCATTGCTCAAACAGCAATTGATTGGTAACCCCAATCGACGTCAATTGTTCAGCGTGCAATTGCGCGTGCAGCTGCCGATGCAGGCCCTGGAATGGCAAATCAAGGGTGAGCATGGGCTGACCCAGGCAGGTTTTCGCCGCTTGCGGGCTGCGCTGCAACCCAGTGCGACGTCCGACGCATTCTGGCCCTTGGCGTTCAAGGCCGTCGCTGGGGCGACGGCGGATGAAGTGGCCAATATGTTCATCATTGGCCCTCGGCAAGGCGAGGCCGGCCCCCACTTGCTCTATCGGCCTTTGTTCGAGCCGCCGCTACAGGAGTTCCCATCGCTGAATGCCTTGTTCGAGGCGATCCGGCAACCCGGTGCGCTGCAAGACAGCGTGCTGACCTGGCTGGCGCCCCAGCGTCAGGCGGTCTACGCCAATGGTGGGTTTGACGAGCCGCGCACTCAGCATTTTCTGCAGGGCGATGAGTTCACGCGTTATGAACAACCGGCACCGGCACAGCTGAGCAAGTCAGTGCTTGTCGGCGACCCCACTGATCACCTGTTCACGGCCATGGCTCAAGCCTTGGCAAGCCTGGCTGAGCGTCAGACGGTGTCGAACGCCGGACAGCGCTGGGCCAGCCTCAAGCAGGTCGGCTGGTTGTTGTTCGGCACCCTGCAACCCCTGCTCACCGGGCCGCTGATGCTGGTGGGGTGGCTGGTGCAGTTGGTCGACAGCGCCCGGCAGGACATCGTCGCCTTGCAGGGCACCGACGAGCAGGCCAAAAATGCCGCACTGATCGATCTGCTGGCCAACCTGATGGTGGTCGTGGCGCACCAGGCCACACCCCATGACGCGCGGCGCCACCTGGAGGTAGAGCACCCGGTATTTGCGCCGTTGGCCCTTGCGGAACCGACGCCCCTGCCGCCTGTACGGATCGCGCCCCCTGCGCAGTTCCTCACGCCGTCGGGCTGGGCCAATGCCCGCGACACCCTCACGCCAGAGATGTGGGCACGCCTGCAACGGTTCAGCCTGCACAGCTTTCCAGCGCCCTGGCCCGTGGCCTTGGAAGGCGCTGAAACCAGCGGGCCCTGGCAAGGACTGGTGCGCGACACACACCGCACCCCACCGCGTTGGCATGCATTGGTGCAAGGGCATAAATTCCGCGTGCGCATGGAACATGGACGCGTGCGGGTGATTAGTGCGGATGGCATGCACCGGGGGCCGTGGCTCAAAGCCGTGGGGCAAGGGCGCTGGGAGGTCGACCTGCAATTGCGCCTGCTCGGTGGCGCGGGAGATGGCGCTATCGAGCCTGTCGACAACCGCCAGGTTCTTGAAAACCAATACCGTCAGGCCACACAGAAACGCGCTCGCGCCCAGAGCGCCATGGAACTCGCCCGCACGTTGGCCAACAAGCCCGCCGATGAAGTCACCGAGCAACAGCGCACTCAGGCCCAGGCCCGCTACTTCAAGGCCTTGGAAGAAAAACTGGAGCTTTGCCAGGACGAGTTGCAACTGCTCAGGCGCCTGCGCGACCACGGGCCGCGGCCGCGCTACGAAGAGGAACTGAGCCAGATACTGGAGTCGATCATTCTGACGATACAGTTGTTGGATGCCGACAGCCGCACACGCATGCATCTGCGCAACCTGCAATTGCGACCATTGCTGGAGGCCGGCGACGAACAGACCCATGCCGAACTGAACCAGGGCCTGCGTGAGCTGGCAGTCATCCACGACAAGGTGATTCGTTGGCGCATCCTGGAACAGCGCTACCTCGACGAGCTTCGCCAAGTGCCCCGACTCGGCCGCGACAAGGCCCGGGCGCTGGCAGCATTGATGCCGGTGCGCCCGTCGGTCCTCGACCTGCAGTCCTTGCAGCTCACCACGTTATGGGGCCTGGCCATCGACGTGCCGGGCCTGCCCTTCGAAGATGATCTTTTCGAGAACATGAGCACCACAGTCGACCGTGCCCGCTGGGCCAGCCGCTCCCTGGCCGAGTTGTCGCAGGTGCACAGCAGCGAGGCTGAACGCGTTGAATTGCTCGACAGCATCGACCATGTGTTTGCGCAGACCGATGATCGCATTGAATTCTGGCGTGCCATGGAGCCGGACAGGTTCAACCTCGCGTACCTGCAGCAGCTTCAAGAGTTGTTGGCCACCCTGCACCGTAACGTGGAACAACAACTGGCGGGGTTGCTGCAGCCGCAGGCGCAAGAGGTGTTCAAAGCCCCACTTGAAACCGCGGGCAAACGGCGCAACAAGATCATCCGCACCCGCAATCACGACCTGTATGTAGCGCGTATGAGCCCAGAACCCACAGGCGTAGATACCGCTCAGATGCTGGATGCGGCCGGCAGTGTCATCGGTTCATTCACCGAGGCCGAGGACGGCGTCTGGGACCTGGAAAACGTCACACCACCCGCGCGGCCCGATCCCGAACTCAATAGCCTGTTGAAAAAGGCCAACCTGTTGCTGGGAGAAACCGATAAAGCCATCGCCCATGTTGAAGCGATGGTCGACAAGGCCAATGACGCGGCATCCCTGCAAGAACTACTGGACGCTCAGGCCCGCAGCCGTTCATGGGCGGCCGAGGCCATTGGCCGAAAACTGCGCGGCCTGGACAACGCGCGGCTGGCGGCGGTGCAGCAGGCCAATGCGCGGACGGCCGAGGCGAGCTTGCGGGCCGCGGTGGCAAAGCTCGAAGCGGCAGGGCTGAGCGCACGCTTGCGCGCCACGCGCAATAAAACGCTGACCCAAACCGACGTGGCTTTTTTGCATAGCCACAACGAAGTGCGCGTTCATCGCCAAGGCGCCCGGGTAAAGCTCAAGGGCGATGATTTTTTGCAGGTGTATGCCGTGAATGATGTCCACACCGGCAAGCCGTTGTGCTTCGCGCACTTTCACTACGGGCGCAGTGAAGGCCCGGATGATCACTTCACCGCTGCTCACCTCAAGAGTCCGGAACAGGAACGCCTGGGCCGCCAGGCACAGGCCGCAGTCGAAGCCGAGGCCTTCGCGCGCATGCGCACCGGGCAGACCGGGCGAGTGCAGCAAACCCTCGAGATCCGGCGTGCGCAGATCGGGCTAGCCTTGGCTCGCCAGTTGTTTTTCAGCGTCGACTGAGGGCACGCACTGGGTATGGCCGTCAGGTTGCAGATACGGCAACAGGATCGGCGCCATGCCCTTGAGTACCTGCACCGGCAACGCCGACGTGAAGGTGAAGTGCTCGGCGGACTGGCCGGGCACAAACGCGGTCAGCGTGCCGAAGTGGTGCTCGCCCAGGTAGAACACAAAGGTCGCGGTGCGGTTGATGGATTTGGAACTGAGGATGCGCCCACCGGCACCAATCGCCTCGATACGGTTGTCGCCGGTGCCGGTCTTGCCGCCCATGGCCAGCGGCGTGCCGTCGGCCAGCTTGAAACTGCCGGCGACACGCTTGGCGGTGCCGGCGTCCACCACCTGGGACAAGGCGCCGCGCAACGCCCTGGCCACTTCCACCGGGATCACCTGCCTGCCGGGCGCCGGGTCGTTGACCACCTGGGTTTCGTACGGTGTCCCGGCGGCGAAGTGCAGCGTGTCGATGCGTAGCACTCTGGGGCGCACGCCATCATTGAGGATGATGCCCATCAGTTCCGCCAACGCCGCCGGGCGGTCGCCGGAGCTGCCGATGGCGGTGGCCAGCGACGGCACCAGGTGGTCGAAGGGATACCCCACGGCTTTCCAGCGCTGATGAATATCCAGGAACGCCTCGATCTCCAGCATGGTGCGGATGCGGCTGTCCCGCGCGCTTTGGTGGCGGCTCTTGAACAGCCAACTGTAGACCTCCTGGCGTTCGAACTGGCTGGCCTTGACGGCGTCGCTGAAGGTTGCGTCGGGATGGTTGAGCAGGTAGCCCAGCAGCCACAGGTCCAGCGGATGGACCTTGGCGATATAGCCTTGGTCGGGCAGGTCGTAGGCGCCGGGGCCGTAATCTTGGTAGAGCTTTTCCAGGCGTTCGTCGGTGAGTTTGAGCGGGCTCTGAACGCCCGACATATGTGAGCGCACGAACAGGTTGAAGCTCTCCTGGCTGGCGTTGGGCAGCAGGTAGCGATGCACGGCAGCCAGGCGGATCGGCGTGGGGTGCAGGCTGTCGAGGAAGGTGTCGAGGCGTGCCTGGGTGTCCTTCTTCTGATACTTCTTCCAGAACTTGAGCAGGAAGGTGGTGCCTTCGCGGTCGGCGAAACCGGCGAGGTATTCCTGGCGGCGCGGGTTGTTGTCGTCCTTGAGCAACTCGGCGCTGTTGTTCTCGCCGGAATAGGTGACGTAGCGCACTACATCGCGCATCAGGCGAATGAACGGCAGGTTGATCGACTCGCGCAGGGCGTCGCGCAGGGTCGGGGTGCGGCCGTTGTCCTGGCTGCGGAAGTTATGGAAGGTGTGCAGGCCGCCGCCGGTGAAGAAGCGCTCGCCGGGGTTGGCCGAGTAGGTGCGGTCGAGGGCGGCGTCGAGCATCCGGGCGAGGGATTTGTCCGGCGCCTGGATCAGGTAGTCGACGGCCCAGCGGCTCAGGCGGTCCTGTTCATCCACATTGGCTTTTTTCAGCTCGGCCGGGGCCTGGGCCGCGTATTTGGCGTGCAACTCGCTGATGATTTGCAGGTAGGTGGTGAGCACCCGCAGCTTGGCGGTGGAACCCAGCTCCAGCTTGCTGCCTTCGTTGATGTCGAAGGGTTGGTCGGTGTTGTCGGTTTGTACGCGCACCCGCGAGCCGTCCGGGGTCAGTTCGAATAGGGTGAAGCTGTAGCGCACCTGGGCGGTGCTGGTGGCGGTCAGCAAGCGCTCGCCGAGCAGACCGATCTGGCGTGCGAACTCGGGGTCGGCGAGGTGCTTGAGGTAGCCGCTGACCTGGCCCTGCAATTGCGCTTGCAGGGTGCTGGTGGCCGAGAGGTCCAGGCGGTCCAGGTCGTACAGCGGCCGGTCGAGCAGGGCGGCGAGGCGGCTGCGCGCCACGCTGATGCCCTTGTCTGTTTCGATCGGTTGTACCGTGGGTTGTTGCACCCAGTCGCGGTAGCTGACCTTGCTTGCCAGTGCCGCTTTGAGCAGCGCCGGTTCGATCACGCCGCTCTGGGCCAGCAGGCGCAGGTGGCTATCGGTGAGTTGCGCCAGTTCGTCACGGCCCTTGGTCAAGTAATGAGATGGCCGACGCTGGGCGATGATCAATGACAGCACCTCGCGCAGCGCCAGGCCTTGCTCGGCATTCACCGGGCCCCACAGCGCCTGGTTGACCTGGTTGAAGTCGGCGCCGTACCACACCCGCAAACCCTCGGCCATGCCGTGCACTTCACCGTGTCCCGGCACCGCCGACAGCGGCACGCTGTTGAGGTAGTCGCGCAGGATGTTCTGCCGCGCCGCCAGGGTCTCGGGCCCATCGTGGTAGGCGCGTACGGCGGCGGAAAACATCTGCCGCAGTTTTTCGCCGCCGGATACCGTCAGGCCATCCGGCGAGTGGCGGTACTTTTCCAGCTGGGTCGCCAATGTACTGCCGCCGGCACTTTGGCCTGGCAGGTGCAGCAGCTTGGCGACCTGCGACCACGCGGCCTTGGCGAAACGCGGCCAGTCCACGGCGGGGTTGGCCAGGGGTTGGGCGGGGTCGAGCAGGTCACGGTTTTCGATAAACAGCAGGCTGTTGGTCACCAGCGCAGGGATCGCGGCAAAGCTGGCGTAGAGCTGTTGCGGGTAGTTGTAGGTGTACAGCGGCGCGCCGCGACAGTCGGTGATCGACAGCCCTGCCTGGATTTTTTCCGCGTAGGGCACGAACAGGCCCTTGGCGCTGTAGTCCATCAACGCCGGGGAAAAACGCGACTGCGCCTGGATCACGTAGCCGCGCTTGAGCAGGCGCGGCAGGAAGGTGTCGAGGTCGCTGTAGCCCAGGCGCCGGTCGAATGGCCCGGCACCCGGGTAGTCGATGGCATCGCTGGCGCCGGGCTCGACCTGATAGGTGAGGTTGCGCGCCAGGCGGCTGAGTTCCTGGGCTTGCAGGCGCGAGGTACGCATCTCCTTGGTGGCGGCCACGCCCAGGGCAATCAAGCCCATCAGTACGATCAGCCAGAACAAACGCCAAGCGTAGCGCGGCCTGGGTCTGGTTTTTGATGAAGGCGCTGGGTCCGAACTGCCGTGTACTTTCGCAGCCTTGGTCGAGTCGGTTTGCCACAGTGCGCCCATAGTCGATTGATCCTGCACGCAGATTGATCGGACTTGCTGGAAGCTTAGTCGCTGGGGGCTTGTTGTGAGGGAATTGTGCTTTGTTTGTCGGAAGTTTCTGTGCGAGCGCTGCGACGTTTGGTCGCTGCGGGTAGGTTAGATGCTCCTGTAAAGTTACATTTTTGCGGGTTCTTTAACTAAATTGAGCGGTTTTTATAGTGAAAGACCCTAACCCTGGCTTTTTATACTGCACGCCCCGCTGCGATCGCTCCACGGCGGGCACTCCAATAACAAGATGAGGTTGTACCCCTATGCCCGTCGGCAACCCACTGCCCCATGGCGAGACCGCTCAAGGCGGCCCGCTCAAACGCGAACTCGGTGAACGACACATTCGCCTGATGGCCCTCGGTGCCTGCATCGGCGTCGGCCTGTTCCTAGGCTCGGCCAAGGCCATTGAAATGGCCGGCCCGGCGATCATGCTGTCGTACATCATCGGCGGCCTGGCGATCCTGGTGATCATGCGCGCCCTCGGCGAGATGGCCGTGCACAACCCCGTCGCCGGCTCGTTCAGCCGTTACGCGCAAGATTATCTCGGTCCGCTGGCGGGCTTTCTCACAGGTTGGAACTACTGGTTCCTGTGGCTGGTGACGTGCGTTGCCGAGATCACCGCCGTGGCGGTGTACATGGGCGTGTGGTTCCCTGACACGCCACGCTGGATCTGGGCCCTGGCCGCCTTGATCAGCATGGGCACGATCAACCTGATCGCCGTGAAGGCGTTCGGTGAATTCGAGTTCTGGTTCGCCCTGATCAAGATCGTCACGATCATCGCCATGGTGATCGGCGGTGTTGGCATCATCGCCTTCGGCTTTGGCAACGACGGCGTGGCGCTGGGCATTTCCAACCTGTGGGCCCACGGCGGCTTCATGCCCAACGGCGTGCAGGGCGTGCTGATGTCCCTGCAAATGGTGATGTTCGCCTACCTGGGCGTAGAGATGATCGGCCTCACCGCCGGCGAAGCCCGCAACCCGCAGAAGACGATTCCCAGCGCCATCGGCTCGGTGTTCTGGCGCATCCTGCTGTTCTACGTCGGTGCATTGTTCGTGATCCTGTCGATCTACCCGTGGAATGAAATCGGTACCCAGGGCAGCCCGTTCGTGATGACGTTCGAGCGGTTGGGCATCAAGACCGCGGCGGGCATCATCAACTTTGTGGTGATCACCGCCGCGCTGTCCTCCTGCAACGGCGGCATCTTCAGTACCGGGCGCATGCTCTACAGCCTGGCGCAGAACGGCCAGGCACCGGCCACGTTCGGCACGACTTCCAGCAACGGTGTGCCGCGCAAGGCCTTGCTGTTGTCGATCTTTGCCTTGCTGCTGGGCGTGTTGCTCAACTACCTGGTGCCGGACCAGGTGTTCGTGTGGGTGACCTCCATCGCCACCTTCGGCGCGATCTGGACCTGGCTGATGATCCTGCTGGCCCAGCTCAAGTTCCGCAAAGGCCTGAGCCCGGCCGAGCAGGCAGGGCTCAAGTACCGCATGTGGCTGTACCCGGTCAGTTCGTACCTGGCCCTGGCTTTCCTGGTACTGGTGGTGGGCCTGATGGCGTACTTCCCGGATACCCGCGTGGCGCTGTACGTGGGGCCGGCGTTTCTGGTGTTGCTGACCGTGCTGTTCTACGTGTTCAAGTTGCAGCCGGTCGCCAACGTCCAAGCCGCCCCGCGCTCGGCGTAAGCTTCAGTGCGCCTTTTGTGCCAGTTGCGCCGCTTCGGTCAACTGGCGCACCAGGCGATTGCGCTCGGCAATTTCCAGCTCCACCAGGGATTGGCGTCGGTCCAGGTACGCGTCCGAACGCCGGTCGCTGATCTCCTGGTTCAGCGCATTGAGCTGGTGGCGCACCACATTGTCGATGGTCGAGAAGGGCTCCGGGTAGCTGCGGGCCAGGTACTCGATCCAGAAGTCCTCCATCAATAACGACTCCTGCGCCGCCTGGGTCCGACCGAGTGCCTCCAGGGTTTGCCGGGCCTGGATCACGTCGTCTTCGCTCACCCATTCTTCGACCGCGTAGAGCATCTCTTCACGTCTGATCGGCAGGTCGAACGCATCGCGCAACTTGAGCCGGTAGTAGAGCTTGATCTCGGCATCGTCCGGGTCCACCCCCGCTGCACGCAGGCGCTCGATATGCGCCTCGGCCAACTGGTCCACCCGACGCAGGTAGAACAGGCTCCTGGCCAGGCCCAGCAATTGGCGGTCGGCCTGCTCACTGCCGGCCTGGTTGCGTGCCTGGTGCACCAGGTGCTCAATTTCCATATTGATAAACGCCAGTATGGCGCCGTCGCCGCAGGTGCCGGCCACGTAGGTATTGAGAAATACCCGGTTGCGCAGGTCGGTGGATTGGCCCATGGCGTCGAGCAGGTTCCACACACGGCGGGTGAGTGCTTGCTGGGTGGCCTGGTTGCGCCGATAAGCATACGACTGCGTGAGGTCCCGCAGGACCCGGAAGGTGTCGTCCGGGTTGGCATCTTCATGCTGGCGCAACTGTTGCCACAGGGTTTGACGTTGCGCGTGTTGGGCGCTGGGCACGCCGGTCAGCCATCGGTTGACGTCAATGGCCTGCGCCTGTTGATGCAGGACGCCCGGCAGCGCGCCGCCCAGCACGATGCCGGTTCGGTTGCGGTAGCTGCGTAGCCTGTCGAGCATGGCATCGCTCAATGGATTGTCATGCAGGATGGTGTTGCGGTTGGTGGGGCCCATGCGCACATCGGAAAACACCGCGTCGGGAATAGTGGTGATGCGGTTTTCCTGAAGCAGCAGGCTACGCAGGCTGCTGCGGCTCTCGGCCCCGATGGGCCACTGGTCGATGTTGGTCTGGCGCAGAGACAGCACCCGCAGGCGGGTCATCCGGCTGACATCGGGCGTCAGGCCCAGGGGGTTGCCATCCAGGAACAGCCCGTCCAGGCGTGTGAGCCCGGCCAGGTGCTGGCGGGACTCAACCGTCAGTGCAATCATGTTGTCGCTCAGATCCAACTGTTGCAGTTGGGTCATCTGGGCGAGTGCGGGGGGAAGTTCACCGAGCAGGCAATCGAGTTTCAGGTGGGTAAGGCCGGTGAACTTGCTGAGGAATGCGTTCCCGATGGTGGGGAGCATGTCACCGTCGATCCTGAGGTATTCAATGTGTTCGAATGCGCGGTTGCTCAGGATGAAGGCCGGGTCGGGCAGGTCGTTGCCGTCCAGGCGCAACACCAGTTGGTGTTTGTCGAAAAGGCCCGATTCATTGTCATAGGCCGAGCGGGTTTCCCGGCGCCAGGCGCGCAATATTCGTTCGGCCAGGCTGCGGCGTAGGCCATAGTTCCAACCCAGCGGGTCGGTCTCGGGGTCGTCGATGGCCTGGGGCGTTTCGATCCAGCGGTTGAGCTCGAACTCCAGGGTCTGGTACTCGGCTTTGCGCCGCTCCAGCTCAATCAGCGCCGCCGGTTCGCTGATGCCCAGGCCGTCAATCAATTCGTTGGCCGCCGCCGTGCTGAAGCTGGGGTAGAGTTCCTTGACCTTGCTGACCAGGTCCACTGGCTGGCGGCCGCTGAAAGGCCAGAGGCTGCGCAGGGAAAACGGGTAGGCCAGGAATGTGCTGTGCACCGGCATCGGCGGTTGCAACCACGGCGGGATATGCGCCAGGCCCAGCAGCGATTTGATTGCCACGCGCTGGCCCAGGGCCAAGTCGGCGATGCGTTCGCGCAGCGGCGCTGTGTCACCGCTGTCGTCCAGGCCCAGGTTGCTGCGTTCGGTGTCGGTCAGCAGCGAGGCCACGCTATTGATCAGGCCACTGCTGTCGCTGGGGTCGTTGAGCAGTTGTCCCTCGCGGCCATAGGCCTGGTAGGTGCCATCGATCTTGACCAGCGTGCGGCGGTCGACAGCGCTGGCATGCCCGCCACTGCCTAGCAACGGGCCGGAGAGGCTGGCTTGGCGTACGTCCACGCGCAGGCTCAGGGGCCAGCCGGGCAAATCCTTGAGCACGTGCAGGATGATCCTGTCACTGTCGGGGTTGGCCAGGGTGTCCAGGAACAGGCCTTCGTACGCCCGGTTAAGGCGCATATCGTCGGCGGTGAGCCGCGCCTGTTCCGCCAGGCGCAGGCCGACCTGGTCCTGCTGTTGCAAGTGCTTGAGTTCCTTGGGCGTGGCTTGTTCAAGTATCGCGGTGATCGCGCTGGTAGGCAGGTGCGGGAAGTGGGCGTGCAGGCGCCGTTCGATCAGTGTCGTGGCATGCTCGCTCTGGGCGTAGAGGATGTCGAACAATTGCGCGCGTTCGCGCCACGCGTGGTCGGCGATGCGTTTGGACAGCTTGAACAGACGCTCCTCCTGGGTGGCGGGCAAGGTACCCAGCAGCGCACGGCTGACGTCATCGTTCAGCGCAATGTTATTCAGCGGTTCCAGACCACGGCTTTCGGCTTCGGTGAGGCGGATGGCCTTGGCTTCGGGTGAGCTTCTGGCCGGATAGCGACGGATTACCTGACCCTGCTCATCCACGATCTGCAGCGCATGGCTGGCGGGCCACGCCGGTAAGCTGGTGACCAGCAGCAATTGCAGGGACGGCCGCGCATTGCGGGTGGCCGAGTAGACGGTCATGGCATTGATGAACTGCAGGATTTCCCGCTCGATGCGAAACCGCTTGCTGGTGTCTTGCAGCAACGGTGGCGGCGGCAGGCCGGCGCTGTGCACTTCGCGCAAGGCCCGCGCTGGGGTGTCGGTGACGCGCATGATCCGCGCAGCGGTGGCCTGGTCGACATGAAAGTTGCTCGCCCCCAGGCGGTAGAACAGACGGTGGTCATCCCATGTCATCGGGTTTTCATTCGACAATCGCCAGGCGCCCCGGCGGTTGTGCTCCAGGCGGGGGGTATCGACCCCGACTTTTTCCGGATGCCTGAGCCGCCATTTGCGCAGGCGTTTGTCGAAAAAAATCGGGTACAGCGAGCCATAGAGCGGCAGCAGTTGCTGGCCGTTCCATTCGTAGATGCCTTCAGCGTCGGGCTTGAGGTCATGGGGCAGCACGACGCGTTGTTCGTATTGGCCCAGGGACTGATCCAGCAGGCTGACCTGGCCTCCAGGGCTGCGCTGGGCGCTCATGAGATCACCGAGGGTTTTGCGCAGGCCCTGGGCATCACTGGCGCTCTTCATCCCCAATTGCAGACGTTCACCCGGTTGCAGCACCGAGGCGACGGCCAGGTAGAAACTGTCGACCCCGGGCGTCACCGGAATCGGCCCGGCGTTGCGCATGTCGTAGGCCTCGTAGCGGCCCTGGCCGTAGTGCAACAGCTCGACAGTGGTGTCGTCGGGCCCGCTTGAAACGTAGCGATTGGACGGTGTGCCGCGGCTCATGTCGGTGACCACGAAGTGGCGCTCGAAGGTATTGAGCAACAGGCTCGCGGTGAACTCGCGGGCCCATTGGTCGGTGTCGGGGTTGAAGGCGCGGCGATGGTAGAGGCCGTCTATCACGGCGTCGATACGCAGGGCGGTGCGATGGTGTTCAAGGTGTTCCCGCACCGAGGCGGGCAGGCTTGCATCGTGCAGGAATTGCGCTTGCTCGCGGCTGCTCAAGGGCGTGATCAGCAGTAACTGTTGCAGGTTGGCCGAGGTCAGGGGTGGGTAGAGTCGGCGCAGTTTTTTCAGCACGGGGGTCACTTCCACCAAGGGCGGAGCGACCTTGATCGGCAAGAATTGCCGGGCGCTTTCATCGGCGGCCAACTCAGCGCGGGCATAGCCGTCATAGCGCGTCATGGCCTCGAAAAGCGCCATGCGGTGTGCCTGTGCCAGTTGGCTGATTTGCAGGCGCACCCGGGCAATGCGCTGGGCAAGCGTCAGGTGCGGGCTGCCTTCCTTGCCCAAGCGTGAATGGGCCGGTTGTTGGGTGAGGATCAGTTCGAACAGTTGCTCGCGGGTGGGCACGCTGGTCGCGGGGTCCGCCAGCAGGCCGTAGGTGCCATCATCGCGGCGCATCAGGTCGATGGTGTGGGAAAGCCCGTTGTCGTTGGCGGCATAGCTTTCGAGCAGGGTGCCTTGCCGGTCGTGCACGTTGATGCTGACGTCGGCAGGCCAGCCGGGCACCTGGGTCAACAGGCTCAATACGGCAGCGTCGGCGTGGGGCGGCATGTGGCCGCGAAGGTGGAAGTCCTTGATCAACTGCTCGATGATCTGGTCGGCCTGCAGGCGCCTTACGCCTTCGGTGAGGTTGATCGGTGCGGGCTGGCCACTCCATACACTATCGAGGGTTGCGCGGTCGGTGGCGGTGCTGCGCAGCATTGTTTCCATGTCGACCCGGGGTACGGCGGTGGAGCCGTTGGGCAGCATGCGCTCGGCCAGTTGGATGTCCGAGAGGGTATGGGCGTTGTGCAGGTCCAGGGTCCAGGCCTGTTGCGCGGGGTTGAACAGAATCGGTGGGGCAAACTGCCTGTCGTTTTCCTGCTTGAGCACGAAGCGCATCAGCTTGGCGTCGTAACTGACCTCCACCACACGGCGCTGGCCGTTTTGTTGCAGCCAGGCGTACTGCTTGCCGTGGACCGGGAAGACGCCTTGGGGGTTGGCGACCTGGCCGTCGAGCAGGTGCTGGTCGAGAATTGCGTAGGGGCCGATGTCCGGCTTCCAAAGCACATGCGTACCGTCGGCCTTGAGCATTTTTCGCGGGTTGCCCAGCCGGTGCAGCAAACTCTCGATACGCTGGCGATGCACGCGGCCGGCGGTGGTGATCAACAGGCCATTGATGGCCAGGTCGGCGGTGTCGGCCAGGGCCGACGCGAATTCATTGGCTTCCCCCCTCGCGGCTTCGTTGATCCCCACGATCATGCTGTAGGCCAGGCTGCCGAACACTGCCACCTGCATGACCCGGTTCAGGCCCGTTACACCGCCGGGCACGGGGGTGAGCAACAGGTCGAGGACTTCCTGGGCGATGGCGGCCGCGCCGTCGATCAAGGCCTGCAGGTCGCGTTCCGAGCGACGGGTGGCGAGGGTCGACAGGTTGGCTTGATAGCGTTGCACTTCGCGGTATGTGCAGGCCTGTACCAGGGTTTCTTCGCGGCCATGTTTGGGGTCTGGTGTAAAGCGCAGGCTATCGAGGGTGTGCGGTGGGAACAGACAGTGAAACGTGTCGTACAGGAACCCGGCGGTCGGGCTCAGGCCCACGGGGCGTGATGCCTCCTTGAGCAATCGCTTGAACCCGTGCATTTCGGTCATCGGCAGTTGCCGGGCGAACCAGCCCAGGTCGCCCTGGGCGTGGCTGTCCTTGAGCTGTTGCAGGAAGTCATCCGCCGCCTGGCGGGTATCGGTGTGGTAGCGCAGGGCACCGCCGGGGCGGAACGGGAAATACGACAGCACCGCGCGACTGCCCACATGAATCACCAGCAGGGGCACCGGGACGGTTTGCCCTGACGGTACGAAGGGGACGGCGGGCAACACGGTGATGCCGGTGCTCATGCCCAGGGTGTCGAATTTCAATGCCGGGCCGCTACCGTCGATGGCGGCGCTCAGGCTGTCATAGTGCTCGCGGGTCACGCCGGTGATGGCGCGATTGCGATAGGCCTCCAGGGCTTCGAAACGCAGGCAGGCCTTGGCGCTGGCCTGGAGCGTGGCGTACAGATCGCCGCCGGGGCCCAGTGCCCGTTGCAGGCGCTGCGCCAACTGGCCGCCGAAGTCCAGTTCACGGGCAATCGTGATGAACTCGCTGACGCTCAGCTTCAGGCCTTCGGCGCCGCTGAGGTAGGACGCGTCGACAAAACTGTGCCCTGATGCCTGACGCTCAGCGGTGGCGAAGTCAAAATTGAGGCAGGCCGCATCCCACAGCGACAGCGTGGAAACGTGGGCGCGGTATTTCCATTCATCGTAGGCGCGGCGAAAGCGACGCTGGCGTGACAGCGGCTGGCTGGACCTGGGTTCCCACGGCAGCGGTGGTTGCAGCTCTTGCAGGTAGCGGGTGTGCAGGTGGATGGCTTGCGGGTCCAGGCCGCCTAGCCTGCTGCTCAGTTGGGCCAGCCCTTGGGTCTTGAAGGCCTGGATGATCGCGGTGTTTTCGCGGTCCACCGCTTTCAGGGCCTGGTGGGCTTCGCGTTGCAGCCTGACGTAGTCGCGCTGTTGCGCCAGCGTCAGGCTGCCCATCGTTCGCGCCAGGGTTTCGCGGATCAGCTCCAGAGCTTGTTGGCGAGCCCAGGATTCGCTGGATTGCAGGTTGCCCGACAAGCCGTTGAGCAGTTGGTGGGTAGGCATGGGCCATTTCCTTTCACGGGTTGAGTGGAAGGCAAATGGAAGCACCCACCTATGGGTGCCGGGCGCTAGCTATGTAGCGCGACTTTGCGTTGATCCAGGCGCTTGTTGAATTCCAACCACGCGGCCAGCCCCGCCATCAGCAACGCGCCGACGATGGCCGTGGCCAGTTGCACGGCCAGCGCATCGTTGGCCATGGCGTTGACCATGTCCGCCAACGGCGCCAGCACCACCCCCAGGCAAAACACTTCCAGGGAGTAGCGGCCCATGCGGCAGACCTCGCCCGCCAGGCGGTTTTGCGTCCAGCCTGCGCCGGGCAGCAGCTTGGCCGTGACATAGGCCAACGCCAGGAAGTGCACCAGGCGCAGCGGCGACAGATCGGTCTTGCTGATGGGGTAGAGCAGGTCACTCAGGCGTGACGGCATCCACGCATCATGCACCTCGGGCCAGCGCCACGACAGGGTGAGTATCCCCGCGAGCAATACGTAGAGCGCCGCGCTGACGAACAGCGGCTGACGCAACAATGGGCGTGTCTCGACGGGTCTTGGTCGCTGGCTGTGTATCGCCGCCGCGCCACCGAGCACAAACAACAGTTGCCAGGTGACCGGGTTGAAGTACCACACGCCATCGGCAATCGCCCGCAGGTTCCAGCCCATCCACGGTGCCAGCAGGTAGATCGTCAGCGATACGGCGACCACCACGGAGGGCTTGCGCACCAGCATCGGCAACACCAGCGGCAGGCCGGCCAGCAGCACGATGTACAACGGCAACGGGTCCATCAGGTTGGGCTTGAAGCGCAGCAGCAGTTCATCGGTGAGGGCTTGTTGCGGGTGCGTGACGAAGTGCGTCAGGCCCATCTCCGAGACCAGGTCGCGGGTTTCCACGTGGCTGTTGGCGAAGAACACGATGCCCATCAACAGGGCCAGCAGGAAGATATGCACCACGTACAGCACCCACGCCCGGCGCAGGATCTTCAGGCAAGCCATCCAGTAGCCGTCGCGCTGCATGATCTTGCCGTAGGCGAGCACGGCGGCAAAACCGGCGAGGAATACAAACACTTCTGCGGCATCGCTGAAGCCGAAGTTGCGCAGGGTGATCTGGCCGAGAGGATTGTGGGGGACGTGATCCCAGAAAATGAAGATCAACGCCAGGCCCCGAAAGAAATCGATGCGCGGGTCGCGTCCGTTAGGCATGGCTACGGGCTCTTGAACAATAGGTTTAATAAGGACAGGTGGACGTGGGCAACGTCATGCGCCGCACGTCGGGCGGGCAGGTTGGCGGTATTTGTAAGCAATTGCAAAGGTCGGGTATTACTGAATGTCTCAATATTGCCGTACGTCGCGGGCTTGAGTACGCCGGTGGCGCCTGTTGATGGGGATCTTCAAACGCCGCCAGAGGTGATTGGACATAGGGACTGAGCTACAGGTCAATAATCACCAGCGTACCGTGGCTTCCTTCCAGTACCCCATGAGCGACATAGGCGTCCACCAGGTACATCTGGCCTGGCCCGACCTCGACTTCCTCGCCGGCAATCGCCAGTCGCAAGCAGCCATCGATCACCAGCAACCCTTCGTTGTAGTCGTGAGTCTCTTGCTCATACGCCTGCTGATCCATGCGCAAGACCTTGATCCGCGCCGGGCCGACCTGGCCCAGGCGCGTGGATTTCCAAGGGGCGGGCAGTTGTTCCGCGATGGCAGAAAAGTCCAGTAACGGCATGTGAATCTCCTTGTTTCAACGATGCCGTCGGTGGTCCGGTTCAGCAGGGGGCAGGTGTGGGTTTAAAACGCGTCCATCAACAACACTCGGCACGGCTTGGCCTGATACGCATTGATCTGTGGCACCAGCCGGGTGAAGTGTTCGGTCTGGCAATGGATGTCGAGCGCGGCCTGGTCAGGCCATTGCTCGATAAAGACAAAGTGCCCGGGATCTTTTTGATCGATGAACAGATCGTAGGCGATGCACAGCGGTTCCTGACGGGTTTTTTCCACCAGTTCGGCGTACCACCCACGGACTGTTTCCACGTGTTCGGGTTTGATGAAATCTTCGGCGATGACTTTCAACACAATGTGCGTCCTCAGGCGGCAACCACTTCATGGGGTTCAAAACTGTCCGCCCGCGCCATCTGCCACATGCGCGAATAGAACTCGCCGTTCACTTCGCCAGTGAGCAGTTCGCCGGGCTTGAGGAACACATGCAGTTGCGAGAACAGCTTGATCTCGGTCGCCGACATGCGTCGCACGAGGTGCTTGGCCGACAGTTGCGACGGATGATCCAGGCCCGCGGCGGCGAGCATTTCGGCCAGCGCCTTGAGGGTGTTGCGGTGGAAGTTGAACACGCGCTGGGCCTTGTCCGGCACTACCAGTGCGCGTTGGCGCAGCGGGTCTTGCGTGGCGACACCGGTCGGGCATTTGTTGGTGTGGCACGACTGCGACTGGATGCAGCCGATGGCAAACATAAAGCCGCGTGCCGAGTTGGCCCAGTCGGCGCCGATGGCCAGGACGCTGGCGATGTCGAACGCGCTGACGATCTTGCCGCTGGCGCCGAGCTTGATCTTGTCGCGCAGGTTCAGGCCCACCAGGGTGTTATGCACAAACAGCAGGCCTTCACGCAGCGGCACGCCGATGTGGTCGGTGAACTCCACCGGCGCGGCGCCGGTGCCGCCTTCCTTGCCGTCGACCACGATAAAGTCCGGGAGGATGCCGGTTTCGAGCATGGCCTTGGCAATGCCCATGAATTCCCACGGGTGGCCCAGGCAGAACTTGAAGCCCACCGGCTTGCCGCCCGACAGTTCACGCAGTTGGGCGATGAACTGCATCAATTCGATAGGCGTGGAAAACGCACTGTGGCGCGACGGCGAGATGCAGTCTTCGCCCATCTGGATGCCGCGGGTCTCGGCGATTTCCTGGGTGACCTTGTGCTTGGGCAGGATGCCGCCGTGGCCGGGTTTGGCGCCCTGGCTCATCTTGATTTCGATCATGCGCACTTGCGGGTTCTGCGCCTGCACGGCGAAGCGTTCCGGGTCGAAGCGGCCATCGCTGGTGCGGCAGCCGAAGTAGCCGCTGCCCAGTTCCCAGGTCAGGTCGCCGCCGTTTTCGCGGTGATAGGGGCTGATGCTGCCTTCGCCGGTGTCGTGGGCGAAGTTGCCGAGCTTGGCGCCTTGATTCAACGCGCGGATCGCGTTGGCGCTCAACGAACCAAAACTCATCGCCGAGATATTGAACACCGACGCCGAATACGGCTGCGTGCATTGCGGCCCCCCGACCATCACGCGAAACGCGCTGGGGTCGCTCAGCGGCGCAGGGCGCATGGAGTGGCCGATAAATTCGAAGCCCGACTGGTACACGTCGATCAGGGTGCCGAAGGGTTTGTCAGCGGTTTCGTTCTTGGCGCGCGAGTACACCAGTGAACGCTGGGCCCGGGAGAAGGGCAGGGCGTCGCTGTCGGATTCGAGCAGGTATTGGCGGATTTCCGGGCGGATGGCTTCGACCAGATAACGGATATTGCCCAGGATCGGATAATTGCGGCGCACCGCGTGGGGGCTTTGCAGCAGGTCGAAAATGCCGATCAGGCTGAGGACGCCGGTGACCACGGTGATGGGCCACAGCCATTCATGCTGGATAAACGGGAGGCTGGCGAGGGTAAAAATGACGCACACGGCAAAGAAGGCGTAACGGCTTAGCAAGGACAGGCTCATACGGTTCCCTTGGTTCGGACTCTAAGGTCGATCCGCCATTCTGCGCCCGTAACGAAACCCCAGACAACCTATGGGTTTATTCTGCATAGAAGTGGCAGGCCTATTCTTATTGCAATCGGTTCTCGTTTGGCTGCATGATTTGCGTTACTGTATAACACTTGAAATGCACCCAGACGCCCCGGAGGCCCCATGAAAGCTGGAATCCACCCCGACTACCGCACTGTACTGTTCCACGACACGGCCGCCGACGTGTTCTTCCTGATCGGCTCCACCGCCGACAGCGACCGTACCCACAAACACAGCGACGGCAACACCTACCCCTACATCCCGCTGGACGTGTCCAGCGCCTCGCACCCGATCTACACCGGTCAACAACGCAAGACCCAGGCTGAAGGCAGGATCGCCGGGTTCAACAAGCGGTTTGCGACGTTTGGGTCGAGTCCGAAAAAAGTCGAGGCGTGAGGGATATAACTCTTTGCGTGAAGGCCGCGCCTGTTTCAGGAGCGGCTTTTTTTGCTTTCGGTGTTGACCGCTCGTCGCGAGGTCTTAGGGTCGCTTTAACTGCCGGTTGAATATCTTGAATACCCATGTAGAGTTTTGTGTTAACGAATAACGTTAAGCGTTAAGCGATGATAAGAAGCTTCAAATGCGACGAGACCAAAACTCTTTTTGAAACCGGTCGAACCCGGCGCTGGTCTGCCATCGTCTCGGTGGTTGAGCGAAAGCTGAGCATGTTGGATGCCGCCGTTGCTCTCGCTGATTTGCGCTCACCGCCGGGTAACCGGTTGGAGCAACTGTATGGCGACAGAGAAGGGCAGCACAGTATCCGAATCAATGGTCAATTCCGGATCTGTTTCATTTGGGGGCCAAATGGTCCGGAAAACGTTGAAATTGTGGATTACCACTGAGGTGCATCATGTTTAAAAATGGCATGCGTCCCGTACACCCTGGAGAAATTCTCAAGGAGGAGTATTTGGAGCCGCTGGGCCTTACCGCCGCCGCCCTTGCCAGGGCGTTGCACGTTTCCGCGCCCACGGTGAATGACATCGTTTTGAAGCGTCGCAGCATCAGCGCGGATGTTGCGCTGCGCTTGGCGGCTGCATTGGAAACCTCTGCGCAATTCTGGCTGAATTTGCAGACGGCCTATGATCTGCGCACCGCGGAAATTGCTACGGGCGATCAAATCTTCAAAGAAGTCGAGAAAGTCGCGCATTGCGCTTGATCGTGTAGCAGCGCCTATTTAAACCCGGTGAAAAGCCGGGTTTTTAATGCCCTACGCCGCCGTCTGCCGAATCGGTATCACCACCCGAAATTTCGTCCCCTTACCCGGCTCGCTGCTGACAGAAATATCGCCACCATGTTTCTTGACGATGCCGTACGACAGCGACAAACCCAAGCCCGTGCCTTCGCCCACTGGTTTGGTGGTAAAGAACGGATCGAAGATTTTCTGCACCGTCTCCGGGGCAATCCCACAGCCGTTGTCGGCCACTTCCAGCCAGACGTTTTCGCCTTCCACGCCATTGCTGATAGTGATGGTGCCGCGTTCCGGGCCCATGGCCTGTGCCGCGTTGACCACCAGGTTCATCACCACTTGATTGAGCTGCGAAGCCAGGCATTCGATTTCCGGCAGGGGTGAGTATTGCTTCACCACGTCGGCCTTGTACTTGAGTTCGCTGGCGACGATGTTCAGCGTGGAGTCGATGCCTTGTTGCAGGTTGGCCCACTGCCAGGTCTGGTCGGTGTCCACCCGTGAGAAGTTCTTCAGGTCCTTGACGATCTGTACCACGCGCCCGATACCGTCCTTGGATTCGCGGATCAGGATCGGAATGTCTTCCCGCAGAAAATCCAGTTCCAGGGTCTTGGCCAGTGCCATGAGCCGGTCGCGCTGCTCGCCGGCGGGCAGCAGCGCTTCGGCCTGGCGATAGGCATCCAGCATCTGTTGCAGTTGCTCGAAGTAGCCGTCGAGGGTGCTGAGGTTGGAGGAGATAAACCCCACCGGGTTATTGATTTCATGGGCCACACCCGCCGCCAGTTGGCCCAGGGATGCGAGTTTTTCCGACTGCACCAACTGGCTTTCCAGGTGTTTGCGTTCTTCGATTTCCACTTGCAGCGCCTGCGTGCGCTGCTCCACCAAGAGCTCCAGGTGCGAGGTTTGCAGGGCGGCGCGGCGGGCCATGTCCCACTTGTTGGAGAGGGTGTTGGCCATCTGCTGCACTTCGATGTTGTCGAAGGGTTTCTTCAGGATCAGCAAGCGATCATGGGCGTGCAGACGTTCCAGCAGTTCTTCCCAGGAGTAGTCGGAGTACGCGGTACACACCACCACTTGCAGGTCGGGGGCGACTTTCCACAGCTCCTCGATGGTCTTGGCGCCGTCCCAGCCCTGGGGCATGCGCATGTCGACAAAGGCCAGGGCGTAGGGGCGTTGCTCGGCCATGGCGGTGGTCAGCAACCCCAGGCCCTCTTCGCCGCCGTACGCCGAGTGCAGCTCGAATGCCTGGGCCTGGGGTTTTTCCGGACCGCCAAACAGGGCGGACTCCATGTCGTCCAGCGCCTGGTTCGACTCGGTGGTGGGCATCAGGATCTTGCGGAAGTCGTCATGAATCGACGGCGTGTCATCGATCAACAGGATGCGCCGGTTGGGCGGTTGGTTCATTCGGGATGTCCGGCCAGGGTTAGGGGAATCGTCAAGGTAAATACCGCGCCCAGGCCAGGCCCGTCGCTGTGGGCGCTGAGCTGGCCTTTCATCTCTACGGCCGCCAGGGCGCAGCTGTGCAGGCCGAAGCCGTGGCCTTCCTTGCGGGTAGTAAAGCCGTGGGTGAAGATCCGCGCCATGTTTTCCGGCGGGATGCCTTCACCGTCGTCCTTCACGCTGATCTGCAGGTTGCCGTCGCCCAGCGGCTGCACGCTGAGGGTCATCTGCCGCGGGCGGTTGGAGAGGTTGCTCATGGCGTATTTGGCGTTGCTGATCAGGTTGACCATGATCAGCAGCAAGCGGTGTTTGTCCGCGAGAATCTCCGGCACCTGGGCAAAGTCCTTGACCACCGTGACGTGGTGCCGGCTCAGGGCACCGGCGTTCATGCGCAGGGCGTCCTCCATCAAGGCGCTGATGTGCACCGGCTCCAGCAGGGCGGATGCGCCGGCATAGGATTGCTGGGTCGAGACGATGTCCTTGATGTGGTCGACGCTTTTGCTCAGTTGCGCCAGTTCTTCGGCCATGCCGTGTTGTTCCTGGGCGATGGCCTCCACCAACTGGTTCAGGTAGCCGGGCAGCAGCTTGCCCTTTTCATCCTGGGTGAGAAAGGTGCCCAGGTCTGCCTGGTGTTCGTTGATCAACTGCATCGCCTTGCCCAGGCCCAGCGCCTTGCTGCTGCGCAGTTTGCGCGTGACCAGGTCGGCGGAGATGTTCACGCTGTTGAGCACGTTGCCGACGTTGTGCAGCACGTTGGTCGCGATCTCGGCCATACCGGCCTGGCGTGCGCTGTCGAGCAGTTCGGTTTGCGCATCCTTGAGCTGCTGGGTGCGCCGTTCCACCCGTTGTTCCAGGGTTTCGTTCGCCGCCTGCAAGGCGCGGTTGACCCGGTTGATCTCGGCAAAGCTGCGCAGCAGGCGCAGGGCCAGGTAGAGCAGCACCACCACCAGCAAGGTCGAGAAGATCAGCAGGTAGCGGTGGTATTGGTGGTCGATGAGGTCGGCGGCTTGCTGGTCCTGATTGAGGTGGGTGGTCAGGTCATCCAGGCGCTCGGCCACGGGCACGTTAGCGATCCGTTCGAGCAGGTTGTTGACCACAGGTTGCTCGCGCAGGATCAGCGAGATGTGATTGCTGAGAATTTCGACCGGTGCCTGGAACTCCGTGGGCAGGCGTTCCTTGTTGACCTCCAGTTTGCCCAGGCCCACCAGAATATCGGCGGCCCGATCATCGCTGGTGACCTGGGCGAACTCCAGGCTGCTGAGCAACAGGTCATAGGTGTCGGTTGCCACGCTTTGCAGTTGCAGGCGGTCTTGATCGTCATAGCGATTGAACTGGGCCTGGATGTCATCTTCGGCAGTCGGCAAAAACGCCAGGGAATTACGCAGCACTGCGTTGTGCGACTTGAACTGGTCCACCAGCCGGGCTTTTTCCTGGATCGCGGCCTGGTACGCCGCTTTGGTGGCTTGCCAGCGCGGCAGGTCTTGGGGGCTGTGGTAGGTGTCGCGATCGTTCAGGTTGGCCCACAAGCGGGTCATATCGGTGAGCGGCGTGACCAGCGGGTCGTAGTTGTGGGTGATGGCGATCCGTGCCTTGAGCACTTCGCTGTCCCATTGCGCGTTGAGTTGCTGGAGCTGGCGGATCAGGTCGCGTGACTCGGTGTAGCTGGCGGTCTGGTCGCGGGTCGACTTGAGGTACAGAAACACCAGCGTCGAGGCCAGGAGCAGGGTGACCAGGGTCAACAGCACCTGGCTGGTACGGCGCGAAGACAGAGTCATAGAGGTTTGCCCGCCCAGTCGCCGGTAAGGGTCTTGAGAAACTGGACAATCAGGTCCTTGTCTTCCTGGGTCGGGTTACGCCCCAACTGGTACTTGAACATCACGTCCACCGCGTTCTCCAGGGTCTTGGCCGAAGCGTCGTGGAAGTACGGCGCGGTGATCGCGACGTTGCGCAGGCTCGGCACCTTGAACACGTGCCGGTCTTCTTCGTCCTTGGTCAGCAGGTAGCGTCCCAGGTCCGCTTCGACCGGGTTGCCGCGCGCCTTGAAGTAGTCGCCCATCACGCCGAATTTCTGGAACATGTTGCCGCCGATGTTCACGCCCTGGTGGCAGGCGATGCAACCGTAATCCTTGAAGCGCTGGTAGCCGTATTTTTCCTGCAGGGTCAGGATCTCGGTGTTGCCCAGCAGGTACTGGTCAAAGCGCGAGTTGGGCGTGAGCAGCGTGCGTTCGTAGGTGGCCAGGGCGTTTTGCACATTGGCGGCGGTGACGCCATCGGGGTACGCCTGGCTGAAGGCTTTTTGGTAGAGGGGCAGGTCGGTGAGGTTCTGCACCACGGTCTTCCAGTCGCTGCCCATTTCCACCGGGCTGATGACCACCTGTTCGACCTGCGCTTCCAGCGTGTCTACCCGGCCATTCCAGAACTGCTTGAAGTTCAGGCTGGCGTTGAACACGGACGGGGTATTGATCTGCACCGGCTTGCCATCAAAGCCCAGGGAGAAGGGTTTGTCGTCGCCCCCGCCGATTTCCAGGCGGTGGCAGCTGGCGCAGGACAGCGTGTTGTTGACCGACAAGCGCGTTTCGTTGAACAGCCGACGACCCAGCTCGACTTTGGCCGGGTCCAGCGCCGGCACCGCAGGCAACGGCTTGAGCGCTTCGTCCAGCGGCGCGGCCGCCAGCGGCAGGCTCACCCACAGCAGGAGCATGAGACGGTAGGTTGGGGTTTGGCTCAAGCGAGCACTCCTTGCAAGCATAGGGCTGTTTATTGGTTGGGCATCAGCGTCGCGGAACCCACTTGCAGCATCTGGGTGAAATCCTTCGATGGCACGGCCTTGCTGAACAAGAATCCCTGACCTTCCTCGCAGTGCTGATTGCGCAGGAAGGTCAGTTGCTCGAAGGTTTCCACCCCTTCGGCAATGATGTTCAGGTCCAGGCTCTTGCCCATGCCGATGATAGCGCTGATCAACTGCGCGTCCTGGCTGTTTGTACCCATGCCGCGCACAAAGGATTGGTCGATTTTCAACACATCGATGGGAAAGCGCCGCAGGTAACTCAGGCTGGAGTAACCGGTGCCGAAATCATCCAGGGCCAGGCGCACGCCCATGACCTTGATGGATTCCAGCTGGGTGACGGTTTCCTCGACGTTCTGCATCAACACGCTTTCGGTGATTTCCAGCTCCAGCTGTGCGGGTGGCAGGCCGGTCTGCTTGAGGATGGCGGCCAGGTTGTCGACAAAGTCGCGCTGGCGCAGGTCAATGGCCGAGACATTCACCGAGATGGTCAACGGCGCCAGGCCCATCGCCCGCCAGGCTTGTGTCTGTTCACAGGCTTGCTGCAACACCCAGAGGGTCACGCGCACGATCAGGCCGCTGTCTTCGGCCACCGGAATGAACTCGGCCGGGTTGACCCAGCCTGAGCGCGGTTGATACCAGCGGATCAGCGCCTCCGCCCCGACGATCTGCCCGGACTTGAGGTCCAGCTTGGGCTGGTAATGCAGCACGAACTCATCGCGGTCCAGCGCCTGGCGAATCGCGCTTTCCATGTTCTGCTGGCGTTGGGCGCGCAGGTTCATGTCCTCGGTATAGAAGCTGAAGTCGTTGGGGCCACGCTCCTTGCTGGTGTGCATGGCGGTTTCAGCGTGCTTGATCAACTCCACGGCATTGCCGCTGTCGTTGGGGTAAATGCTGATGCCCAGGCTGGCGGTGACGCTCAGGTCGTGCCCGGCGACGTGGCGGGTGGCGCCGATGGCCTTGAGGATCTTATGTGCCACATGCTGGGTTTGCTGGGGGTGCTGGATGTCGTTGAGGACGATGACGAACTCGTCGGAGCCGTAGCGGAACACCGAGTCCGAATCGCGCACCGTCGCCACCAGGCCCTGGCTGACCTGCTGGAGTACCTCGTCGCCGACCGGGTAGCCCAACGCATTATTGATGCGTTTGAAGCGGTCGAGCCCGACAAACATCACCGCCAACTGTTTGTCATGCCGCCGGCTCAGGGCAATGGACTGGCTCAGGCGGTCACCCAGCAGCGTGCTGTTGGGCAACTCGGTGAGCGCGTCGTATTGCAGCAGGTGCGAGACTTTCAGCAGTTCCTGCACACGTTCTTCAATGGTGCGTTCCAGGCCGATGACCTTGAGCGCGACATCTTGGGCGAGCTGCCATTTCCAGGTCAGGGCGCTGGCCATCTGGCGGATTTCCAGGTGGTCGAAGGGTTTTTTCAGGATCAGTAGCTGGTCGTTGTACTTCAACCGCGCCTCGATGGCTTCGAAGGAATAGTCGGAGTACGCGGTGCACAGTGCGATCTGCAAGTTGGGGTCGACATTCCACAGCTGTTCGATGGTTTGCAGGCCATCCCAGCCTGGCGGCATGCGCATGTCGATAAACACCATGGCATAAGGGGCGTTCGCCGCGAGGGCCTTGTTCACCAGGGCCAGGGCCTCTTGCCCCTGGTAGGCGGAGTCGAGCTCAAACGCCTGGCGCACCGGGGCGACCGTGCCGAACAGCGCCTCTTCGAGGCCGTCCAGGGTCGGTTCATCATCGGGATGGGCACAGAGGATCTTGCGAAAGTCCTGGTGGATCGATGCGGTGTCATCGACGATCAGAATGCGACGGTTTGCCCGTCCTGAGCCCGGATTCATGACGCGCTCCGTAACTGCGTAAGGTACGACAACATAACGATTCCTTCCCTGATTCCACTGCTGAGCGAAGCGCACACCGGCTCTGACAGCGTAGTCGAGTTCCCTTGAAATCAACGGCCAGTTGGCGTCAAATCAACCCCGGTTGTTACCCTGAGGCATCCGGCGTTTATAGGCCAGGCTTTTCTACGACGCAGTACCTCCGGGCTCAATGGTTCAATTTAGATCAATTCTGTTTAATTTGAAGGCGCAGTATCCATGGATGATCAACTCGCTGTGAACCCTACGATCTTGCTGGTCGACGACGAAGAGTCGATCCTCAACAGCCTGCGTCGCCTGCTGCGGGGCCAGCCCTATGACGTGGTGCTCGCCGGCAGCGGTGCCCAGGCGCTGGAGATCATGGCGGCGCAACCCATCGACCTGGTGATGAGCGATGCGCGCATGCCGAACATGGACGGCGCCACGCTGCTGGCCAAGGTCCACGAGCTTTACCCGGCCACCAGCCGTATCCTGCTGACCGGCTACGCCGACCTGCCGACGATCATCAAGGCGATCAACGAAGGGCAGATCCACCGTTATATCGGCAAACCCTGGAATGACGACGAGCTCAAGCTGATCCTGCAGCAGGCCCTGGAGCATCAGCGCCTGGAGCGCCTGACCCTGGAGCAGAACGATCAGCTCAAGACGCTCAACGCCACCCTGGAAAAACGCGTGGCCGCGCGTACCAGCGAGTTGCAGCAAACCGCCGACATGCTCGACCTGGCCTACGACGAACTCAAGCGCAGCTATGTGACCGGCACCGAAGTGTTCTCGCTGCTGGCCAACCTGCGCCTGCCCAAGGACAAGCAGACCAACCGCCCGTTGATCGAACTGGTGCGCGTGTACTGCGCGTCCCAATGCATGGACGAAGCCAGCACCCGCGACCTGACCATGGCCGCCGCGCTCTACAACATCGGCAAGCTGAGCTGGAACGACAACATGCTGGTCGCCCCGTCCGACAAACTGCACAGCACCGACCGCGAACAGTACCGTGCCTATCCGACCCAGAGTGAATCGCTGTTGATGACCCTGGAACCGATGAAGGACGCGGCGCGGATCATTCGCCACCACCAGGAGCGCTGGGATGGCAGCGGGTTTCCCGACCACCTCAAGGGCGAGGCGATCCCGTTCGGCTCGCGCCTGTTGAAACTGGCGGTGGACTTCATCGAGTTGCAGAAGGGCCTGATCCTTGAACGGCAGATGAACAGTGGCGAGGCGCTGTTGTACATCCAGAAATACACCGGGCGACTCTATGACCCGGAGCTGGTGGAAGCGTTCTCCCAGGCCTGCGCCAAGTTCCTCAGCGATGTGACCCTCGGTGATCCGTCGATCAAAGTGCTGACCACCCGCGAACTGGCCGACGGCATGGTGCTGGCGCGCAACCTCAACGCCGACAACGGCATGCTGCTGCTCAACGCCGGCAAGGTGCTGAACCTGCCGCTGGTGGACAAGCTGATTGCGTTCGAGGCGATGGAAGGCGCCAAGTACAGCGTCTTCATCAAGGAAGACCCAGGCGCTTCAGGCGCACTCCAGTAAAAAATCCGCGAGGGGCCTGGTCGAGTCGTCGCACCGCCCCTCCCACATTGATTGCTGTGTTTCATGCGCACATGTGATTCTTGCACCCTTTGCCCCAAGGAAACCCTCCCATGCCGTCCACCATCCGCATCGCCGCCGCCCTCCTGATCGGCAGCGACGGCCAAACCCTGCTGGTGCGCAAGCGCGGTACTCAGGCGTTCATGCAACCGGGCGGCAAGATCGACGCCGGTGAGCAACCTGCCGAAGCCCTGGCCCGTGAACTGCACGAAGAACTCAACCTGCGTATCGACCCCAACGCCGCCGTGTACCTCGGGCACTTTTCGGCACCCGCCGCCAATGAGCCTGGTTATACCGTCGAGGCGCAGTTGTACAAGGTCTGCATCGACGTGCCGGTGAACCCCGCCGCCGAAATTGAAGAAGTGCGTTGGATCGACCCGGCCGGCGATGGCGGCCTGGTTTTGGCACCCTTGACACGTGACCTGATCCTGCCGTTTTATCGCGCATCGCTGACCACCACCGCCTGACACACAGGCTCAAAGGACTGAACCGTGATCCCACTCAACGAGTTGCTGATTTTCGCCGCTGCCTGCCTGCTGATGGTGTTGACCCCTGGTCCGAACATGATCTACCTGATCTCTCGTTCGATCTGCCAGGGGCGCAAGGCCGGCCTGGTGTCGTTGTTGGGTGTGGTCGCGGGTTTCTTTGTGCACCTGTTCGCTGCGGCGGCGGGTTTGACCGCGGTGTTTCTCGCCGTGCCAATGGCGTATGAAGTGCTCAAATGGGCCGGCGCGCTGTACCTGCTGTGGTTGGCCTGGCAGGCGGTCAAGCCCGGCGCGCGCTCGCCCTTCGAAGCCCAGCAACTGCCGGCGGACTCCCCGCGCAAGTTGGTGACCATGGGCTTTCTCACCAGCGCGTTGAACCCGAAGATCGCGGTGTTCTACCTCTCGGTGTTTCCGCAATTCATCACCCCGGAGCACGGTTCGGTGTTCACCCAGAGCCTGATGCTCGGTTTCACCCAGATCAGCGTGAGTTTTATGGTCAATGCGCTGATCGCGATTTTTGCCGCGAGTATTGCCAGTTGGTTTATCAACAACCCGACCTGGCTGGCGGTGCAGCGTTACTTCATGGGCTTCGTGCTGGCGGCCCTGGCCGTGCGCCTGATGCTTGAGCAGCGCCGCAGCGCATGATCATCCGCACGCTGGCCGCCCGTGACGCGCAGGCGTATCGGGCATTGATGCTGGAGGCGTATGGCGTCTATCCCCAGGCCTTCACCTCCAGCGTGGCCGAGCGTGCGGCGATGCCGTTGAGCTGGTGGGAGAAGCGCCTGGACAGCCCGTTGGATCGATTGCTCGGTGCTTTTGAAGGGGATGAACTGGTCGGTATTGTCGGCCTGGCGTTCGAGCCTCGGGAGAAGGCGTGGCACAAGGTGACGTTGTTTGGCATGTATGTGAATGCCCGCCATCAGCACCAGGGTGTGGGCCGTCAACTGGTCGAGGCGGCACTGGATGAGGCGCGCAGGCAGCCGCGCCTGAAGGTGATCCAACTGACCGTAACCGCCGGCAATGACGCGGCGTTTGCGCTGTACCAGCGTTGCGGTTTCATCCAATACGGCCTGGAACCGTTGGCGGTGAGGGTGGGCGTCGAATACTTCGACAAAATCCACATGTGGCGCGAACTGAAGACCGACTGAAATCCAACTGTGGAAACCCTATCCAATGTGGGAGCGGGCTTGCTCGCGAAAGCGGTGTGTCAGGTACAGATAATTCGACTGAACCACCGCATTCGCGAGCAAGCCCGCTCCCACATTTTGATCATCAGAGTTTTCAGTATCAGCGGACGGCGCTGACCCCATCCAATGTCGAAAACGACGTGTCCTTGGCCGTCAGCAGGAAATCGCGCATATACGGCGCATCCAGCATGTCCGCACGAATCCCCGCATACAGCGTCGCAAACAAGCCTTTCTCGCCCAGGCGCTTGGCTTTCACATACCCGCGCGAGCTGTATTCATGCAGCGCCCAATGGGGCATGCCGCACACACCACGGCCGCTGGCCACCAGTTGCATCATCATCACCGTCAGCTCCGAGGTGCGCACCTGGGCCGGTTCGACGTCGGCGGGTTCGAGGAAGCGGGTGAAGATGTCCAGGCGGTCGCGCTCCACCGGATAGGTGATCAGGGTTTCGGTCAGCAGGTCTTCGGGGACGATATAGGATTTGCTCGCCAACGCATGCTGGTTCGCCACCGCCAGCATGGCTTCGTAGGTGAACAACGGTACATAGGTGATGCCTGGCAGTTCCAGCGGGTCGGACGTCACCACCAGATCCAGGTCGCCACGGGCCAAGGCCGGCAGTGGTGCGAAGGCAAAGCCGGAGGCCAGGTCCAGCTCGACCTCCGGCCACGCGTCGCGGAACTGGTCGATGGTCGGCATCAGCCACTGGAAGCAACTGTGGCATTCGATCGCCATGTGCAAGCGTCCGGCGGTGCCACCGGCCAAACGCGCAATATCACGCTCGGCGCCGCGCAGCAGCGGCAGGGTGGCGTCGGCCAATTGCAGCAGGCGCAGGCCGGCGCTGGTGAAGCGCAGCGGCTTGGTCTTGCGCACGAAAAGCGGCATGCCCAGGCGTTCTTCCAGCTCCTTGAACTGGTGGGACAGCGCCGATTGCGTCAGGTGCAGACGTTCGGCGGCTTCCACCAGGCTGTCGGCTTCGCGCAGGGCGTGCAGGGTCTTGAGGTGGCGGATTTCGAGCACGGGCTCTCCATGAAGATAATTTGTGACGAATCGGAATAGCGTGAGTTTGTCTCATGTTGCAAGGCCTGTCGACTATGACCGCTGGGCACTCTTCATCAAACTGTCACGCAACTGTGGCAGCGCGCTTGAACAAACTTCATCAGACTCGCGCTCTACTGGGGTTCTGCGTTTCGGTGTTTTTCATGCGCGTGTTGCTTTTACTGGCCGCTTTCTTGTTCGGCCTGCCGTCTTTTGCGGCTTCTCGATGTGACGTCAATGTCCCGACCCAAACGGTCGACCTGGCTCAGGTAAGCATCGCCTACCAGAGCATCGGTCGTGCGTCCGACCCGGCCTTGTTGCTGGTGATGGGCCTGGGCGGGCAGTTGATCCACTGGCCGGATGAAGTGGTCGTCGCCCTGTGCCAACAGGGTTTTCGGGTGATCCGCTACGACAACCGTGACGTCGGCCTGTCCTCCTGGCGCCAGGCCCCGGCCAGCGCCAACCTGACCTTCGAAGTGCTGCGCTACAAACTCGGCCTGCCGGTGGCGGCGCCTTACACACTGACCGATATGGCCGATGACGCCATCGGCCTGATGGACGCGTTGCAGATCCAGCAATTCCACGTGCTGGGCGCGAGCATGGGCGGCATGATCGCCCAGCACCTGGCGGCCATGGCGCCGCAGCGAGTCGAAAGCCTCACGCTGATCATGACCAGCTCCGGCGCCGAAGGCCTGCCGGCGCCGAATGCGGCGTTGGTGCAATTGTTGTCGCGACGCAGCGCGCCCAACCGTGAAGTGGCGCTAGAGCAGCAGGCCGACTTGCTCGCCGCACTGGGCAGCCCGAATGTGAAGGATGATCGCCAGGCTCTGTTGCACCAGGCGGCGCTGTCCTACGACCGTGCGTTCAACCCCGATGGCGTGAAGCGCCAGATCATGGCGATCCTTGCCGAACCGAGCCGCGTGCCGCTACTCAACCAACTGCGCGTGCCGACCCTGGTCGTCCACGGAACCGCCGACCCGCTGTTGCCGGTGATGCACGGCGTGCACTTGGCGGCGCATATCCAGGGCAGCGAATTGAGGTTGATTCCCGGCATGGCCCATCGTTTCCAGGAAGCGTTCAAGGCGCCGCTGCTGACGGCGGTGTTGCCGTACCTGCAAGCCCATCGCCAAGACGCGGCACACCTGGCGCGGATTGACCTGGGCGAGCCTTCGAAGGTGTTGTGACATTGGTGTATCGTGCAACCTTTCTGGCGCGTTTTTGCCTACGAGGTTGCCCACCATGAGTACTCCCCTGAAAATCGATTTCGTCAGCGACGTGTCCTGCCCCTGGTGCATCATCGGCCTGCGCGGCCTGACCGAAGCCCTCGACCAGCTCGGCGCCGACGTACAGGCCGAGATCCATTTCCAGCCGTTCGAACTGAACCCCAACATGCCCGCCGAAGGGCAAAACATCGTCGAGCACATCAGCGAAAAATACGGCTCCACTGCCGAGCAATCCCAGGCCAACCGCGAGCGCATCCGCGACATGGGCGCCGCGCTGGGCTTTGCCTTTCGCACCGACGGCCAGAGCCGCATCTACAACACCTTTGATGCTCACCGCCTGCTGCATTGGGCCGGCCTCGAAGGTTTGCAGTACAACCTCAAGGAAGCGCTGTTCAAGGCGTACTTCAGCGACGGCCAGGACCCTTCCGACCACGCGACCCTGGCGATCATCGCCGAAAGCGTCGGGCTGGACCTCAAGCGCGCGGCTGAGATTCTGGCGTCTGACGAATATGCCGCCGAGGTGCGTGAGCAAGAGGAACTGTGGGTGTCGCGTGGCGTGACGTCGGTGCCGACCATTGTGTTCAACGACCAGTACGCGGTGAGCGGTGGGCAACCGGCTGAAGCGTTTGTCGGCGCGATTCGCCAGATCATCAACGAATCCCGCAACTAAAAATGTGGGGGCGGGCTTGCTCGCGAAAGCGGAGTGCCAGTCACTAAACCTGTTGCTGATCCACCGCGTTCGCGAGCAAGCCCGCTCCCACACAAGCCCGCTCCCACATGGGTTACTCATTGTTCACAAGAGACCCGCTGGCCCGGCCCTTGCATTGACCCCCTGAAGCCATAAAGGGGGCACCTCTGCCTTGAATATTCTTGATCTCGACCACAGCCTCACCGGCCAGGCACCGATTGCCCTGCGCCTGGCCAGCGGTCAGGCCACGCGCATCGACCTGCTGGACCTGGGCCCCAAGCTGCGCCTGTGGTCCACCGAAAAAACCTGGAAGTCTTTCGCCCAACGCCTGGCCCAGCGGCCCCGGCCGGTGGATGCGCGGCCGGACATCCTGTTTGTCGGCTCCGGCGACTATCACCACCTCACACCGGCGTTTCTCGCCGACTTGAAAGAGCCTGTCAGCCTGATCCACTTCGATAACCACCCCGACTGGGTGCGCTTTGCGCCCAAGCGCCACTGTGGCTCGTGGGTCAATCGCGCGCTGAAAATGCCGGCGATCAAACGCATCGTCACCCTCGGCCCCTGCAGCGACGACCTGCATAACCCGCAACTGCGCGGTGGCAACCTCGGGGCGCTCAAACGCGGGCAATTGCAGCTGTTTCCCTGGCAGCATCCACCCTCGAAAGTCTGGGGCCGGGTCGGCGATGGCGCCGGGCACCGGCAGCAGGAAAACCACCTGCACTGGCGCAATTTGGCCGAGCTGGACTGGGCTGAGTTTCTCGACCAGATGATCGACAGCCTGCCCACCGAGGCGATCTGGATCACCATCGACAAAGACGTGCTCGCCAGCGAAGACGCCGCCACCAATTGGGATCAGGGCGGCATGCGCCTGAGCCACTTGCTCCAGGCCCTGCGCGCCTTGGCGGCGCGCAAGCGGATCATTGGCATCGACGTGTGCGGCGAGTTCGCCCAGCCCGCATTCAGCAACGCGTTCAAGCGCTGGGAAGCCAAGTCCGACCAGCCGCCACCCGAGCGCTGGAGCCCCGAGGATCTGCAACGCAATGCGGCCACCAATGCGGCCCTGATCGACCTGTTTGAGGAGTTGTTCCCGTGACGTTGACCGTGGTGTTACTGGTGGCGTTTTCCATCGTGCTGGATGTGATCGGCCAGCTGTGTTTCAAGCTCGGCCTGGACCGTTTGCCCGAGTTGGAAGGCGGCTTTCGCCTGAACGCGTTCTGGGGCCAGGTATTCAATGCGCCGTTGTTGTGGGCGGGGATCGGCGCCTATGCGATTGAGTTTTTTGTCTGGCTCGAAGCCTTGTCCCGTGCGCCCTTGAGCCTGCTGTTCCCCGCCGCCGCGCTGGCGTATTGCGGGGTGGTGCTGGTGGGCAAAGTGGTGCTGGGTGAGACCGTCAGCCGTCGCCGTTGGGCGGGGACATGGGTGATCACCTTGGGCGTGATGTTGGTGGCGATTGGAGGAGGGCAGGTATGAGTACGCACGCATGGCTACACGGGCGCTTTGGCACGGTGGTGTTGTGGGCGTTGCTGATCTGCACCGAGAGCGCCGGACAGTTGTTTACCAAGGTGGCCGGCGACCAGTTGGGGCAGATGGACTTCAACTGGCTGTGGCTGGGTGAGGTGGCGCGCAACCCCGCAATCCTGGCGGCGATTGCCTGCTACATCGGCGCGTTTTTCGTGTGGATGCTGATCCTGCGGCGCAGCAGCCTGTCCCTGGCGTTTCCGCTGAGTTCACTGGTGTTTGTGGTGGTATTGCTCGGTTCGTGGCTGGGGCTGGGGGAGCATATCAGCGCGCTGCACTGGGTGGGCGTGGCGGTGATTATCGGCGGGATCGCCTTGTTGGCCGAAGGCGAAGAAAACTGAACAACCTGCTATGAAATGCAGGCCCATGTGGGAGCAGGCAAGCCAGCTCCCACATGTTATTCCAGTTGAATCAGTTGAATTTGTAGCTGATCGCCGTCTGCACCTGGCCTTGGTTCACATCCCCGGTTTCCTTGACGATGCTGCTGTCTGCCGCTGAACCCACCAGGTGTACCCAGCTGGCACTGGTCAGCAAGGACCAGTTGGGCGCCAGCGGAAACTCGAAGCTCTGGCTCAGCGTCACATTCTGGAAGCCGCCGCTGGCGTTGTACGGGCGAAAGCCCGAGGCCGCAGACTCATTGGCGTCGACGCCGAAAAAGGTCTGGGTCTGGCGCGCGTCGGCAAAGTGCGCCATAAGGCTGCTGCTGCCGATAATGCCGCCGCCCAGCGGGTAGCCCAGTTCGCCGCCGACTTTACCCAGCACGCCGCTTTGGTCGTGCCCGCCGCCAACGGCCCGCCCCAGTTGGGCGTATACGCGCCAGAAATCGGCCGGGGCGTATTGGATGAAACCGCCTGCTTCAGCCATGTCCGAGACGTTGCGCAAGCCTTGCAGCTCGCCGTTCGAGGTGCGCCCCTGCAAGTAATTGATGTATGGGCCGGCGGTGATCCCGTGGGTCTTCAGCGCGCTCCAGCTCAAGCCGTCTTCGGTGCTCAGGCTGACATTGCCCCAGTCCAGGTCCAGGTAGGGCACGGGACGGGTTTCGTAGCGGCTGCCGGTCGGGTCGTGGGGTTGATAGGTAAGACCCGCGCCGACTTCGCCGGTGATGGGCTCGGCCTGGGCCGCGTTGCAAAAGCCCCACAGCCCCAATAAACCGGCGACTACAGCAGAACTGACCTTGTGCATGGAAGCGTTTCCTTCTGGGGATATGCGCGCATGAACGCGCGAAGCGCCGCCCTGACGCAAGCACTGATCTTGTTTGTAGCAAGCTACAAAAATTGTAGCTCAGCTGACACAAATGCCATCACGCAGCGTGCAAAGCACCAGCCCCGCTGGGCTTTGTGCGGTTGGCACAGTCCCTGCTCTAGCCCTGGTGCAAGCGCATACAGCGCGCTCTTCCAAGGTAAACACAGATGATCGACTGGCATATCGTGTGCGACTTCGATGGGACCATCACCCCCACCGATGTTATCGACAACGTCCTCCAACGCTTCGCCGGGCCCGAGTGGGAAACCATCGAACAGCAATGGCTGGACGGGCATATCGGTTCACGCGAATGCCTGAGCCGCCAACTGGCGTTGATCAAGGCCACCCCGACGGAACTGCTGGCGTACTTCGACAGCGTTGAGATTGACCCGGACTTCCCCGACTTCGTCGATCAGGTCATCGGCCTGGGCGCGTCCATCGAAGTGGTCAGTGACGGCATCGAGCAAGGCATCGCGCGCATCCTGTCGCGCAACTACGTGACTTTGTTGCCGATCCTCGCCAACCGCCTGCGCCAGGTCGACCAGAACAGCTGGCGCATCGACTTCCCGTATTCCAGCGACGCCTGCCGCGCCGCCTCCGGCAACTGCAAGTGCAAATCCACGCCGCGCAACAAACGCGTGCTGGTGATTGGCGACGGCAAGTCCGACATGTGCGTGGCCTCCACCGCCGACTTCGTCTTTGCCAAGGGCAGCCTCGCCGACTACTGCGTCACCCACAACATTCCCCACGCGCGCTTCGACACCTTCGCCGAAGTCAGCGCCTTGCTGGCCCGACTGCCCCAGGGCAACGCCGCCAACGCCACCTCCTTTACTGCTGCCGACAACCAGGAACTCTTCCACCATGTCTGATATCCGCATCGCTACCGCCGAAGACCAGATCCTTCTGGATAAAGAAGCCAAGTATTGCTCCTACGGCGACACCGTCCACTACATCGAGCCGCCACGTATTTTCAGCCGTTGCGAAGGCTCCTACGTGTGGGACACCGAAGACCAAGCCTACCTCGACCTGCAAATGTGGTACTCGGCGGTCAACTTCGGCTACGCCAACCCGCGCCTGAACAACGCGCTGAAACAGCAGATCGACACCCTGCCGCAAATCGCCAGCCAGTACCTGCACAAGGGCAAGATCGAGCTGTCGGAAATGATCGCGGTCGACGCCAAGAAGAAATTCGGCCTCGACGGTCGTGTGCACTTCAACGTCGGCGGTTCGCAGTCCATCGAAGACTCGTTGAAAGTGGTGCGTAACGCCACCAACGGCAAGAGCCTGATGTTCGCCTTCGAAGGCGGCTACCACGGGCGTACCCTCGGCGCCTCGTCGATCACCTCCAGCTACCGCTACCGTCGCCGCTACGGCCACTTCGGCGAGCGTGCGCAGTTCATTCCGTTCCCGTATCACTTCCGTGGCCCTAAAGGCATGACCAAGGAGGAATACGGCAGCCACTGCGTGCAGCAATTCGCGCGCCTGTTCGAGACTGAATACAACGGCGTGTGGGACCCGAAAGTCGGTTCCAGCGAATACGCCGCGTTTTACGTCGAGCCGATCCAGGGCACCGGCGGCTACGTGATCCCGCCGATGAACTTCTACCGTGAGTTGAAGCACGTGCTGGACCAGCACGGCATCCTGATGGTCTCCGACGAGATTCAGATGGGCTTCTATCGCACCGGCAAACTGTGGTCGATCGAACACTTCGACGTGCAACCGGACGTGATCGTGTTCGGCAAGGCGCTGACCAACGGCCTCAACCCACTGGGCGGTATCTGGGCCCGTGAAGAGTTGATCAACCCGAAGATCTTCCCGCCAGGTTCGACCCACTCCACCTTCGCCTCCAACCCGTTGGGCACGGCGGTAGGCCTGGAAATGTTCAAGATGACCAACGAAGTCGACTACGGCGCGATGGTCATGGCCAAGGGCAAATACTTCCTCGAAGGCCTGCAGGACTTGCAGAAACGCTTCCCGATCATCGGCGACGTCGACGGCCTGGGCCTGGCCCTGCGCTGCGAGATCTGCGGCCCGGATGGTTTCACGCCGGACAAGGCGACCCTGGACTACATGGTCGAAGAAGGCATGAAAGGCGACATGATCGTGGACGGCCAGAAACTCGGGCTGATCCTCGACGTGGGCGGTTACTACAAAAACGTGATCACCCTGGCGCCGTCCCTGGAAATCAGCTACCCGGAAATCGACCTGGGCCTGAAGCTGCTGGAGCAACTGCTGGTGCGAGCGACCAAACGGTGAATACGCCTGAGATCGACCTCGGTGAAGGTACTGCCGGTTTCGTTCTCGGTGCAGGTCCGGTCGGGATCTTGTTGATCCACGGCCTGACCGGCACGCCGACGGAATTGCGCCAAGTCGCCAAGGGCCTGGCCAAGGCGGGCAATTGCACGGTGTACGTGCCCACCCTGGCCGGGCATTGCGGCGATAACAGCGACTTGCAGGCCACCGGCTGGCTGGACTGGTACGACGGCGTGCGCAAGACCTTCGCCCAGGTCAAGCAACGCCACGCCCAGGTGTTCGTCGGTGGCTTGTCCATGGGCGCGGTGATGTCGATGTACGTGGCCGCCGAGCATCCGGGGCAAGTGAGCGGGTTGCTGTTGTATTCGACCACCTTGAAGTACGACGGCTGGAGCATCAACAAACTGGCGTTCCTTACCCCGTTGCTGATGAAAATCCCGTTCGGCGTGCACATCTGCCGCTTCGAAGAGAAGCCGCCCTATGGCATCAAGAACGAACGCCTGCGGGCCATCGTTGAGCGGCAGATGAAGGAGGGCGAGAGCAGCGAGGCGGGCTTGTTGACCATGGAGGGCATCACCGTGCGCGAGTTGCACCGGATGAACGCAGTGGTCAAGAAACGCATGCCCGAGATCAACGTGCCGGCGCTGGTGTTGCATTCCATCGAGGACGACATCACCAGCCGCTGGAACGCGGATTATGTCGAGCGCCATCTGGGCGGGCCGGTGACCAAGATCCTGCTGGACAACTGCTATCACATGATCACCGTCGACCTGCAATACCGCCGGGTGATCGAGCTGAGCGCCGAGTTCGTTGACCAGCACACAAGGCTCAAGCCAGGTCAGGTCAATGTGGGAGCTGGCTTGCCTGCGATGGCGGTGTTGACTGATCCACTGTTATCGCGGGCAAGCCCGCTCCCACAAAAAGCTGCACACAGTTGAATGGTGTTGGCCATAGCAATAAGGGAAAAATGTGATTACCGCCCAAGCCTTCCCCAGCATCCGGGCCCTCCAGCGCAGTGCCTGGAATGACTGTTTTCCCGGTGCTCTGGAGGACTGGGACTATTACGTCGCCGTGGAAAGCGCCGCCATCGCGGATTTCCAATGGCGGTACCTCGCGGTGTACGAAGATGGAACGCTGGTGGCCGTGGCTGCCGCGTTCATCACCCATTACCGCCTTGACACCACGGTGTCGGGCGCCGGCAAGCGTTTGACCGAACGCCTTGACCGGCTGTGGCCGGGTCTTTTGCAGTTGGGCTTGTATGCCCTCGGTTCCCCGGTAGCCGAGCGCTGCGACGTCGGCTTCGCCAGCAGCGTGCCTGAATCGCGCCGCCCGCAGTTGCTCAAGCATCTGCTCGCCGCCGCACGCCAGGACGCCGATGAGTTCGGCATCGGCCTCGTAGCGGTCAAGGACGCGCCAAGCAACGATCCGCACTGGTCCGACAGCTGCCGCGCCGCCGGCTTCCAAAGCATGCCGAGCTTGCCCACGGGCGTGTTGCCGCTGCCCTATGGCTCGGTGGACGCCTACCTCGGTTCCCTGGGTAAATCCACGCGCAAGGACCTGCGCCGCAAACTGCGTGCACCGGGGCCGCGGGTCGAGTGGCGACGCAATATCGACGATGTGCTACCCGAGATCATGCGCCTGTACGAAGCTACGCTCACCCGCGCCGACTTGCAGTTCGAGCGCCTGCCCGCTGGCTACTTCACCGGTGTGCTGGAACGCCTTGGGGAGCGCGCGGTATGTGTTCTTTACTGGGTGGATGACCACCTGGTGGCGTTCAACCTGATCCTGCTGGACGAGCACCGCCTGGTGGACAAGTTCTTCGGGCATGACGTTGAATTCAGCCGTGACTACAACCTGTACTTCCGCAGTTGGCTGACCAATGTCGACTACTGTATTGAACACAAGATTGCCGTCTACGAGTGCGGACAGGCCGGGTATGCCAGTAAGCTGCGCCTGGGCTGCGAGTTCCAGGGCAACAGCGTGTTTTTCCGGCACCGCAACCGGCTGGTCAACGGCCTGCTCAAGCTAGTAAAACTGTTTATTCGACCGGATCGTTCCGACCCTGCCATGGCTGCTGCGATAAGCGAAACCTGATGATCACCAAGACCCGCCAGAAAGCCCGCCCCTTTGCCATCTCACGCTGGAGCGTCCAGCGCAAGCTGGTGTTGGCGTTTTGGCTGGTCAGTGTGATCCCCACCATGATCGCGGCGGAGTTGGCCGCCACCACCTTGTCGCAGATTTTCGACAGCAACGTGCGGATCTGGCTGCAAGAGTCGACCCGTATCGTCAAGGACGAGATCGGCGACATCGTTCATGACAACGCGCGCATGGCCAAACTGTTCCTGCGCTACGCCAGTCCGCCGTCGGGCAAGCAAGCCGCCAAACACGACCGGCTGACCGCGGATATTGCCGACGCAACGGACATCGACGTGGTGGCGCTGATTCGCGTCAGCGACCACAAAATCATGTTCAGCACCGCGCCCGATGACATCGTCAAACAGATCAACCTGACCGGCAATGCGGTGCTGCAAACCGTGAGTGTGTCGGGTGTCGATACCGGCATCGTGGTCTCGACGTTCGAGACCAACAAGGACGGCGTCGATTACCTGCTGCTGGTGGCCACCTATCTGGACAGCAGTTTCCTCACCAGCGTGGCCGAAGTGCATTCCCTCGACCTGCGCCTGTACCTGGCCAACCCCAAGGGCTTCTCGGAGATTTTCTCGACCCAGCGTTTCCAGGATCATCCCTCGCGCATCCCCAGGGACGTCGAAGCGGCAATGCGCAGCACGCGCCAGCCCAGCGAGCAATTCACCAACAACTACAGTGGCTTGTACTGGCCGATCTTCAATGATGCCGGTGAGTTGCAAGGCGTTATCTTCAGCGGCCTGCTGCGCCACACCAGCCTGGTGGGGCTGGTGAACCAGAGCAATCTGTTCGTGCTGATCTTCCTGGTCAGTTCGGCGTTGTCCCTGGGCGCCGGGGTGTTGGTGTCACGGCGCCTGACCCAGCCGTTGCGTGACCTGTCCGAGGGGGTGAGTGCGGTGATCTGCGGTAACTACCAACACCGCGTGGCGGTCAGCGGTGGCGACGAACTGGCCCAGTTGAGCAGCACCTTCAACCACATGACCGAGCGCCTGGGCGAGTTGCATCACCTGGAAGCGCAACTGCGCCGGCGTGATCGCCTGCATGCCCTGGGTGAAGTCGCCATGGGCCTGGCCCACGAAATCCGCAACCCGTTGGGCATTATCAAGACGGCGACCCAACTGCTGCACCGGCGCGCTGACCTGGCGGAAACGGACAAGCGTCATCTGGAATATGTGGTCAGCGAAGTCAGCCGGATCAACGAACTGATCACCGAGTTTCTCGACTTCGCCAAACCCAACCCGCCGTTGCGCGTGTTGCAGGCGGCCCGCCCGCTGGTGGATGAAATCCTCGGCTTTTGCGCGCCGGAACTGGCCAGCCATAAGATCGATGTGCAGCTCGATGATCAGGCGCCGGGCGCGACGATTTATGCCGATGCCAAGCAGCTCAAGCAGGCCTGCCTCAACCTGATCCTCAATGCCATCGACGCGATGCCCGAAGGTGGGCGGTTGACCGTCGGTATTCGCACGCTTGGCGACGGCACCACGCAAATCAGCATCGCCGACAGCGGCCAAGGCATTGCGCCCGAGATGATCGAGCGCATTTTCACGCCTTTCGTCACCACCAAGGCGTCGGGCACGGGCCTGGGGCTGGCCAAGGTCTACTCAATCATGGAAAGCCACGATGGCAGCATCGAATGCGTCAGCGAGGTCGATGCCGGCGCCACCTTCAGCCTGTATATTCCAGCGATTGACCAAGACGACGAGGACAACCATGACGTATAGCATTCTGGTGGTCGACGACGAACCCAAACTCTGCGATCTGCTGGCATCGGCCCTGGGCCAGAACGACATCCAGGTCTTCATTGCCGGTAACGGCCTGCACGCGCTCAAGGTGCTGGAGCAGGAAGACATCGACCTGGTGATCAGCGACTGGCGCATGCCCGGCATGGACGGCCCGGCGCTGCTGGCCGAGATCAAGGTGCGTTATCCCCAGGTGCCGGTGATCGTGATGACGGCCTACAGCACCGTGAAAAACGCCGTGCAATCGATGCGCAACGGCGCCTACGACTACATCGCCAAGCCCTTCGATATTGATGAGCTGGACATCACGGTGGCCAAGGCCTTGCAGTTTCGCGACATCCTGCGTGACAACGCGCGCCTGCGCGCCGAGCTGGATGAACACGCCCAGTTCGACAGCCTGGTCGGCGACAGCCCGGCGTTTCGTAGCGTGTTGCAGGCGGTGGACGCGGTGCGTGACAGCACCGCGACGATCCTGCTCACCGGCGAGAGCGGCACCGGCAAGGAAATGGTCGCGCGGGCTATCCACAAGCATGGCAGCCGCGCCGACAAGCCGTTCGTGGCGGTCAACTGCGCGGCGATCCCCGAGGGGCTGCTGGAAAGCGAAATGTTCGGCCATCGCAAAGGCGCGTTTACCGGCGCGGTGTCGGACCGGATCGGACGCTTTCAGCAGGCCGATAAGGGCACGCTGTTTCTTGATGAAGTGGGCGACATGCCGCTGGCGTTGCAGGCCAAGATCCTGCGCGCGTTGCAGGAGCGGGTGATCGAGCCGGTAGGCGACCCCCGAGAGCGCAAGGTAGACGTGCGGGTAATCGCCGCCACCAACAAGAACCTGCTGGAGGCGGTGGCCAACAAGGAGTTTCGCGAAGACTTGTACTACCGCCTCAACGTGTTCCCGATTCCCTTGCCTGCCTTGCGCGAACGCGTGGAAGACATCGCGCCCCTGGCCCGGCACTTTGCCCACACCCTGAGTGCCACGGCCGGCAAGCGCATCACCGGCTTCAGCCCGGAGGCGTTGCAGGCGATGGCGGCGTATCACTGGCCGGGCAATATCCGTGAACTGCAAAACTGCGTGGAGCGCGCGACGATTGTGGCGGCCACGCCGGTGATCGAAGACATCGACCTGCCGGGGTATCTGTTTGCGTCGAAGCCAAGTGAAGCTGGCGTTGCTGCGATCCTCAGTGACGGGCCGGGGATTCCCCAGGACCTCGACGCTGCGCTGGCTGAGGTAGAGAAGGCGTACATTCTGGCGGCATTGCAGGAGAGCAATGGGGTGCAGGCGGCTGCGGCGGCGAATATCGGGATTTCGGAGAGGAGCTTCTGGTATCGCCTGAAAAAACTGGGCATCCAGGTCGACAAGATCGTGCGCTGATCTTTCTGTCAGTCACTGATCCAAATGTGGGAGCGGGCTTGCTCGCGAATGCGGTGGTTCAGTTGGAATATCTTTGACTGACACACCGCTTTCGCGAGCAAGCCCGCTCCCACATTTTTAACCGAGTTGTGTCAGGTGTGCAGGCGTACCCAGACAGTGACCAGCACAGTCGCGGCCATCAGCCAGGCAACTGCCGCGACGGCCAACGAGGCTTCAAGCCGCAACCGATCCACCATCACATACAACGTCGCCAAATACACAAAGTACGGAATGATCGACCACATCCCGAACAGGATCGTGGTCTTCAAATCTTCCACCGAGCGGCCTTTGCCGACGATGTAGTGGGCGATCAGCGCAAAGGTCGGGAACAGCGGCACCAGGCCGGCGATGTAGTAGTTCCTGGTCTTGGCCAGCGCGGCCAGGATCAACACGACTGCCGCGCCAAGGGCGGCTTTGAGGAACAGGTCCATCAGTGGCTCAACCCGTATTTTTTGACCTTGTCGAACAGGGTGGTCTTGGCCATCCCCAGTTCCTGGCTGGCTTGCGTCAGGTTGCCGCCACTGCGTTGCAGGGCGTCGCTGAGCAGGTTGCGTTCGAAGGCTTCCACCGCTTCGGTAAAGGCCAGGCCCTGGCCGCTGCCGGCCGCGCCGCTTTTCTTGAAGGCGGGCAGGCCGAGGGCGAAGCGTTCGGCGACGTTGCGCAGTTCGCGCACGTTGCCCGGCCAGTCGTGGCTCATCAGGCTCGACAGGGTCTGGTTGTCCAGCTCCGGCACCGCGCGGTCGAAGCGCAGGGACGACTGCTGCAGGAAGTGTTCGAACAATTGCAGGATGTCTTCGCGACGTTCGCGCAGGGGCGGCAGTTCCAGGGTGACCACGTTGAGGCGGTAGTACAGGTCGCTGCGGAACTGGCTGGCGCGGCTCAGTTCATCGAGGTCGGACTTGGTCGCGGCGATCACCCGGCAATCCACTGCCACGCTCTGGTTTGAACCCAGGCGTTCGAGGGTGCGTTCCTGCAACACCCGCAGCAGTTTGATTTGCAGGTTGATCGGCATGCTTTCCACTTCATCGAGGAACAGCGTGCCCTGGTGGGCGTGTTCGATCTTGCCGATACGGCGCTTGCCGGCGCCGGTAAACGCGTTGGCCTCGTGGCCGAAAATCTCGCTTTCGAACAGGTTCTCCGGCAGGCCGCCGCAGTTGAGGGCGACGAACTGGTGGTCATGACGGCGGCTGAAATCATGCAGGCAGCGGGCGACCAGTTCCTTGCCGGTGCCGGTCTCGCCTTCGATCAGCACGTTGGCCGAGGTGTCGGCAACGTTGGCGATCAGCTCGCGCAGGTTCTGCATGGCCGGCGAGCGGCCGATGATGCGGCCTTCGAGGGAGTCGCGCTCGGCCAACTGGCGGCGCAGCGCCCAGACTTCTCGCGCCAGCCCGCGTTGCTCCAGGGCTCGGCGGGCGACGTCGACCAGGCGTTCCGGGGAGAAGGGTTTCTCCATGAAATCGTAGGCACCGTTGCGCATCGCACCGACCGCCATGGAGATGTCGCCATGCCCGGTGATCAGCACCACCGGCAGGCTTTTATCCAGGGCCTTGAGGCGCGTGAGCAACTCCAGGCCGTCGATGCCCGGCAGGCGAATGTCGCTGATGACGATACCGGCAAAGTTCTCGTCGATGCGCTTGAGCGCTTCTTCGGCACTGCCCACGCCGATGCTGGGAATGTCTTCCAGCGACAGGGCCTGCTGGCAGCCGAGCAGTACATGGGGATCGTCTTCGACAATCAGGACGGTGAGGTCTGCGGGGTTGGTATTCATGTCGACTCAGCTGTTTGAGCACCCACCAGCGGCAGGCACAGGACAAAGGCAGTACCACCACCCACCGGATGCTCCACGGCAAGATTGCCGCCGGTGGCCGCGGCGAGGCTGGCGGACAGGGTCAAGCCCAGGCCCAGGCCTTGCTCGCCGGGTTTGGTGGTGAAGAACGGTTCGAACAGATGCTTGCGGGCCTCGGGGTCGATGCCGTGGCCGTTGTCACGCACATGCAGGCGGTATTTGCCCTCGCTGCTGCTGCCTTCCAGCCACAGTTCGGGGGCCGGCTGGGCTTGCATGGCGTCGACGGCGTTGCCGATCAGGTTGACCAGGATCTGCTCCAGGCGTGTCTGGTCGATCTGCAATTGGGCGTGGGCAAAATCGCGGTGCACGGTCAGCGGCAGGCTGTCCAGGCGTGGGCCGAGCACCTGGAACGCGGCGTCCACCGCCTTGTTCAGGCTGGCTTCGCCCTGATCGTCGCCGCGTCGGGCAAACGATCGCAGGCTGGCGGTGATGCGGCCCATGCGGTCGATCAGTTCGTTGATGGTTTGCAGGTTGGCGCTGGCGGTGTCCAGGGCGCCGCGTTCGAGGAAGCGCACAGTGTTGCCGGACAAGGTGCGCAGCGCGGCCAACGGTTGGTTCAGTTCGTGGGCGATGCTGGTGGACATCTGGCCGATGGCCGCCAGTTTGCCGGCCTGCACCAGTTCATCCTGGGCGCGGCGCAAGGTCTCTTCGGCCTGGCGTCGTTCGCGGATCTGGCCTTTGAGGCGTTCGTTGCTGGCGCGCAGGTCGGCGGTGCGTTCGGCGATCCTTCGTTCCAGCTGGCTATTGGCTTGCTGCAAGGCTTCGCGGGCGGCGAGGCGGGTGGCGATGACCTTGCGCCGCTCGTTCCAGGCAATCAGCAGGAATGCCACCAGGCCAAAGGCGACGGCCACCAGGATGCCCTGGTTGATCGCGGCGCGGCGCAGGTCGTTGAGCGGGGTGAGCAGGGTGAAGTTCCACGGGGTGTCGTTGAGCGGGCGGGTCTGCGCCAGGTAGCTGACTTCCTGCTCGTCGTTGACCACTTCACTGTTGGCCGGGAAGGTGAGCTTCTCGGCGCTTTCGTTCAGGCGCTCGCGGGCCAGGGGTTCCAGCTCGTTGAGCGTGGCCCAGTAATATTGCAGGCTGTGGGCCAGGCGGTCCTTGGTGTCATCGCTCAACGGACGCACGGCCTTGAGGCGGCGGGCCGGGTCGCTGGAGAGAATGATGATGCCGTTCTCGTCGCTCACGAAGGCTTCGAGCCGCGCGCGTTGCCAGCGTTCTTCGAGGGCTTCGAGGCGCACCTTGACCACGGCCACGCCGATGATCTTGCCGTGCTCTTCCAGGCCGTGGGCCAGGTAGTAGCCGGGTTCGCCGTTGGTGCTGCCGATGCCGTAGAAGCGCCCGGGCTGGCCACGCACGGCGTTCTGGAAATAGGCGCGGAAGGACAGGTCTTCACCCTGGTAACTGTCGGCATCGCGCCAGTTACTGGTGGCCAGCACACGGCCGGTGGTGTCCATCACATAGATGGCCCGGCTGCGACTGCGTCGGTTCAGGCCTTCGAGGTAATCGTTGACGGTCTTGCGGGTTTCCTGGTTCGGGTCGGCCAGCAGCTTGGAGACGCTGGACTCCAGCTCCAGAAGGCTGGGCAGGTAGGTGTATTTGCTCAGTTCGCTTTCGACGGTACGGGCATGCAGTTCCAACTGGCGCTCGCCGGTGTCGCTGAGGGTGCGGATGCCGTAGTAGTCACTGACCCAGAAGCCGATATAACCCAGGCCGACCATCAGGATGATGATCAGTGGCGGCAGGAACAGTTGGCGAATCAGACGAGGCTTCACGGCAAGTGATGGCGGCGCGGCGCGATATTGATTGGGGTCGCATTTCATCACAGATGCCTTGGGTCAACCAGCAGTGCGAGCAGGCTTCTGTAGTGAGCGGGCTTGCCCCGCGCTGGGGGGCGAAGCCGCCCCAAAACCAGGCACCCTAGTTCTATCTGGAGAAATACGGTGACTGGGTTAGGGCGGCTTCGCCCCCCAGCGCGCGGCAAGCCCGCTCACTACAAAAAGCCCGCGCGGCGTTGGTTTTAGTGTTGCAGGATTTTCTCAAGGAAGTGCTGCGCGCGTTCGGAGCGGGCGCTGATATCGCCGAAGAACTCTTCTTTCTGGCAGTCTTCGATGATCTTGCCGGCGTCCATGAAGATCACGCGGTCGGCCACTTTGCGTGCGAAGCCCATTTCGTGGGTCACGCACATCATGGTCATGCCTTCCTGGGCCAGTTGCACCATCACGTCGAGTACTTCGTTGACCATTTCCGGGTCGAGGGCCGAGGTCGGTTCGTCGAACAGCATGACGATCGGGTCCATGGCCAGCGCGCGGGCAATCGCCACACGTTGCTGCTGGCCGCCGGAGAGTTGGCCAGGGTGCTTGTGGGCGTGTGCCGACAGGCCGACGCGCTCAAGCAACTGCAGGCCTTTTTTGGTGGCTTCTTCCTTGCTGCGGCCCAGCACCTTGATCTGCGCGATGGTCAGGTTTTCGGTGATGGTCAGGTGCGGGAACAGCTCGAAGTGCTGGAACACCATGCCCACTCGCGAACGCAGCTTCGGCAGGTTGGTCTTCGGGTCGGCGATGGAGGTGCCGTCCACGATGATGTCGCCCTTCTGGAACGGTTCCAGCGCGTTGACGCACTTGATCAGGGTGGATTTGCCCGAGCCGGATGGCCCGCACACCACGATCACTTCGCCTTTTTTAACCTCGGTGCTGCAATCGGTCAGCACCTGGAAGTCGCCATACCACTTGTTGATGTTCTTGATAGAGATCATACGGCAAACCTTTTTTGCAGACGCTTGACCAGCAGCGAGGCGGAAAAGCTGATGATGAAGTAGACGACACCGGCGAAGATCAGGAACTCATTGGAGCGGCCGATGATGTCGCCGTTGGAGCGGGCGGAGTTGAGGAAGTCCACCAGGCCCACGGTGTAGACCAGCGAAGTGTCCTGGAACAGGATGATCGACTGTTGCAGCAGCAACGGGGTCATCTTGCGGAACGCCTGGGGCAGGATGATCAGGCGCATGGTCTGGCCATAGGTCATGCCCATCGCTTGCGCCGCACCCATCTGGCCCTTGGGGATCGACTGCACGCCGGCCCGCACGATTTCACAGAAGTACGCGGCTTCGAACATCATGAAGGCCACGACGCAGGAGGTGAACGCGCCGATCGGGGTGTCTTCGCCGGTGATCCAGCGCAGCACGAACGGCACCGCCAGGTAGAACCAGGTGATCACCAACAGCAACGGGATCGAACGGAAGTAGTTCACATAAGCGCCGGCCAGGCGCGACAGCAGCTTGCTGGACGACAGGCGCATCAACGCCAGGACCGTACCAAGGGCGATGCCGCCGACCACGCCCATGACCATCAACTTCAAGGTCATGACCATGCCGTTCCACAGGCCTGGGATGGCGGGGATGATGCCGCTGAAATCGAGTTCCATTATTTACCCCCCACGGAGATCAGGCCGGGCACCGCGACTTTCTTCTCGACCATGCGCATGAGCAGCATCAGGCTCATGTTCAGGGTGAAGTAGATCAGCGTAGCCAGGGTGAAGGCTTCAAACAGGTTGGCCGAGAACTCGGCGGTCTGCTTGGTTTGCGCCAGCAGTTCCATCAGGCCGATCAAGGACGCCACGGAGGAGTTCTTGAAGACGTTGAGGAATTCCGAGGTGAGCGGTGGAATGATGATCCGGTAGGCCTGGGGCAGCAGCACGTTCCAGTAGATCTGCGGCAGCTTGAAGCCCATGGCGCGCGCGGCGGATTCCTGGCCGCGTGGCAGCGCCTGGATACCGGTCCGCACTTGCTCGCACACCCGCGCTGCGGTGAACAGGCCCAGGCACACCACGACGCTCAGGTAGGCCGAGGTGGTCGGGTTGAGGTCTTGCTTGTACCAGTCCTGCAGGTTTTGCGGCAGCAGGTCGGGGATCAGGAAGTACCAGATGAACAGCTGCACCAGCAGCGGCACGTTACGAAACAGTTCCACGTAGCAGGTCGCGATGCCCGATACGATACGGTTTGGCACGGTGCGCATGACCCCCAGAATGGAGCCCAGCAGCAAGGCGATAATCCATGCCACGACAGCGATGGCGATGGTCCAGCCCAAGCCGGCGATGTACCAGTCGAGATAAGTCTCGCCGCCCACGCCGGTGGACTTGAAGAACACGCCCCAGTCCCAGTTGTAATTCATTAGGGTCTCCCCTCGAAGTCGATCGATGTACAAGCACCCGCTTGGGGAAAATCCATTCCCGCCCGGCGGTGAACGCCAGGCACACAAGATCGGCTCGAAAACCGCCAGGTCGAGTGTTCCAAATAAAAGCCAGCAGGTAGTAACAGACGCCTGAGGGAGGGTTGGCTCCCTCAGGAGATAAGGTTAGTCAGGTTTTAGATCTTTACTTCCGGAGCCGGCTTGTCGGTCGGGTTCTTGATCAGTTCCTTGACCTTGTCGCTCATCGGGAAGTTGAGGTTCAGGCCTTTTGGTGGGATCGGGCTTTCGAACCACTTGGCGTAGATCTTGTTGATTTCGCCGGACTTGTACAGGCCGACGATGGCGTCATCCACGGCCTTTTTGAAGGCTGGGTCGTCTTTACGCACCATGCACGCGTAGGCTTCGAAAGACTGCGGAGTACCGGTGATGACCCAGTCGTCCGGCTTCTTGGCCTTGGCTTCTTCACCGGCCAGCAGTGCGTCGTCCATCATGAACGCTACGGCACGGCCGCTTTCCAGCATCTGGAAGGATTCGCCGTGGTCTTTGGCGGAGATGATGTTCATGCCCATCTGCTTGTCGGCGTTCATCGCCTTGATGATGCGCTCGGACGTGGTGCCGGCGGTGGTCACGACGTTCTTGCCTTTCAGGTCGGCAAAGTCGCTGTAGGACGGTTTGCCGTCCTTGTCTTTCTTGACCAGCAGGCGGGTGCCGATTTCAAACATGTTGATGGTGAAGTCAACTTGCTGGGCGCGCTCGGCGTTGTTGGTGGTGGAACCGCACTCGATATCGACGGTGCCGTTCTGAACCAATGGAATACGGGTCTGCGATGTGACCAGGTTGTATTTGGCCTGCAGATCGGGTTTGTTGAGGTCTTTCTTCAGGGCTTCGACGATGGCCAACTGAATGTCGTGGGAGTAGCCCACTGGCTTGCCCGAACCATCCGCGATGTAGGAAAACGGAATGGAACTGTCGCGGTGCCCGAGGGTGATGGTGCCGGAGTCGTTGATTTTTTTCAGCGTGCCGGTGAGTTCGGCGGCGAATACTGGAGTGCTGATCAGAGCAGCAGCGATAGCTGCGCCCAGGATATGGGGAACGATGCGCATCAATACTTCCTCGACATTTGTTTTTTTTATGAAGCCGGCTAGACGGCTCTCTTGTACAGCGAATGCCCGTAACGGCTCCTGAGGCGTCTCAGGCAATCGTCATGGAGTGTAGAGCATGAGTCGTGCCAGACCAGTACTTAAAGGTTAAGCAGTTGATTTATATGATGATTTAGTTTTTTTGGTGGCGAACTTTCTTACGTTTGGTCCGGCAAACCGAATAGCCATGAGGTTGGCGTTCGGAAAACCGAATGGCAAGGCAGGCATAAAAAAGCCCCTGGACCTCACGGCACAGGGGCTTTTGCGAGACTGAGCGGTCAGGCCGCTTCGATCTTGCCGCGATTGTGCTCAACCTTGGACAGGTAACGCTGCACGTTGGCTTGTTCTTCCGGCGTGGTGAACAGGCCAAGCTTGGTGCGACGCCACAATACGTCCTGGGATTGGGTCGCCCATTCTTCGGTGCACAGGTAGTCGACTTCGCGGGTGTACAGGCCACCACCCAGGTGTTCGCCCAGGTCGGCCAGCGACTGTACGCCTTCCAGCAGGCGCCAGGTGCGGCTGCCGTAGGTGGTGGACCAGCGACGTGCGATTTCGCTCGGTACCCATTCGAACTTCTGGCGAATCGCTTCGGCCAGCGCTTCTGGCGTGGTCATGTCTTCGCCGCCGGGCAGGCTGGCCTTGGCGGTCCAGCTCGGACGCATCTGGGTGAAGTACGGGGCCAGTTGCGCCATCGCCGATTCGGCGAGCTTGCGGTAGGTGGTCAGCTTGCCACCGAACACCGACAGGATCGGCGCCTCGCCTGTGCCGCCGGACAACGCCAGGGTGTAGTCGCGGGTGATGGCCGACGGGTTGTCCGACTCGTCGTTGCACAGCGGGCGCACACCGGAGTAGGTGTGGACGATGTCATCGCGGCTCAGCTGTTGCTTGAAGTGGGCGTTGACCACCTTGAGCATGTAGTCGGTTTCACCTTCGGTGATCGCAACTGCAGCCGGGTCGCCGGTGTATTCGCGGTCGGTGGTGCCGATGATGGTCAGGTGGTTGAGGTACGGAATGGTGAAGACGATGCGCTGGTCTTCGTTCTGCAGGATGTGCGCGTGGGCGCCTTCGTAGAGTTTCGGCACGATCAGGTGGCTGCCCTGGATCAGGCGGATGCCGTAGGGCGAATCCAGCTTCAGGTCATCCTTGATGAACTTGGCGACCCATGGGCCGGCTGCGTTCACCAGTGCACGGGCACGGATCGAGAACAGGCTGCCATCGGCGCGTTCCATGTTCATTTCCCACATGCCGTTGCTGCGGTGTGCGCTGATGCAACGGGTCTGGGTGTGGATGTGCGCGCCTTTTTCGCGGGCGGCCATGGCGTTGAGGACTACGAGGCGGGCGTCATCGACCCAGCAGTCGGAGTATTCGAAGCCTTTGGTGATTTCGCTTTTCAGCGGGCTGTCCGGGCCGAACTTGAGGCTTTTCGAACCTGCCAGCTTTTCACGCTTGCCGAGGTGATCGTAGAGGAACAGGCCCGCGCGAATCATCCAGGCCGGACGCAGGTGTGGGCGGTGCGGCAGCACGAAGCGCATTTGCTTGACGATATGCGGCGCCTTGGCCAGCAGCACTTCACGTTCGGCGAGGGCTTCGCGCACCAGGCGGAATTCGTAATGTTCGAGGTAGCGCAGGCCGCCGTGGATCAGCTTGCTGCTGGCGGAAGAGGTGTGGCTGGCCAGGTCGTCCTTTTCGCAAAGGAATACCGACAAACCGCGCCCGGCTGCGTCTGCTGCAATACCGACGCCATTGATCCCGCCGCCGATAACGGCCACGTCATAGACTTCGGCAAGCGGTGGGGCAGGCAAGGTGGAAGGGTTCATCGGCTGGCCTCGCGATTTTTATCTTGGAATTCGAACATTAATGTTCATTTGCGAAAATGGTAGCTGATAAACGCGCCCACAGCCACCCGACTTCGATTGAAAAAATTCATCGACGGGCTGGAGAGGGAAAAATTGTGAACATGAGCCAGATGCAGGCTTGGGGAGGTCGGTGTTGGATAGATCGCCTTCGCGAGCAAGCCCGCTCCCACATTCGACCGCATTCCTATGCTGGAACTCGGTCAAGTGTGGGAGCGGGCTTGCTCGCGAAGGTGGCGGCGCAGGCGCCGGAGAAGTCGAAGGTTTTAAACGACTTCCAGCCGCACCTTATGGTCATTCAACAATTGCACCAGCGCCGGCACCGGCTGCTGATCGGTGACCAAACAATCCACCAGGCTGATCGGCCCCAGGCGAATCATGGCATTGCGCCCGAATTTGCTGGAGTCCGCCGCCAGGATCACCTGACGCGCATTGGCGATGATCGCCTGGGAAACCCGTACTTCCTGATAGTCAAAGTCCAGCAGGCTGCCGTCTTCATCGATGCCGCTGATGCCCACCAAGGCGAAATCCACCTTGAACTGGTTGATGAAATCCACACTGGCCTGACCCACCACGCCACCGTCACGGCGCACATTACCGCCGGTCAGCAGCACATCGAAGTCGTCCTTCGCGCTGAGCATGCTGGCGACGTTGAGGTTGTTGGTGATGATTTTCAGGTGGCTGTGGTTGAGCAGCGCACGGGCGATGGATTCGGTGGTGGTGCCGATATTGATGAACAACGAGGCGTGATCGGGGATCTGCGCGGCGATGGCTTCGCCGATGCGCTGTTTCTCGTCGCGCATCTGGTCGGCCCGCATGGCGTATGCGGTGTTTTCGACACTGGAGTCATAGGCCGCGCCGCCGTGGTAGCGGCGCAGCAGATTGGCGTCCGCCAGCTGGTTGATATCGCGGCGGATGGTTTGCGGGGTGACGACGAATAGCTGCGCCATTTCCTCGATGCTGACGTAGCCGCGTTCGCGGACCAGTTCGAGGATTTGTTGTTGGCGGGGAGGCAGATTCATTGGGCGTCCTTTGGGCTGCCATACAAAAGTGGCCCATGATGACGCAGGAATCTGCTCCCTGCCAGTTACAACCGGATGTTGGCTTATTCAGCGCCTTCGTGGGGCTCCCAGTCACGGGTGCGGCTGACCGCTTTTTGCCAGCCGGCGTAGAGCTTTTCTTTTTCCTTTTCTTCCAATTGCGGTTCGAATTCGCGCTCGATCACCGCCTTGCCGCGCAACTCGTCCAGGCTGCCCCAGAAGCCACACGCCAAGCCAGCCAGGTAGGCCGCACCGAGTGCGGTGGTTTCGCGCATTTGCGGGCGCTCGACCTGGGTACCGAGGATGTCGGCCTGGAATTGCATCAGGAAGTTGTTGGCAACCGCGCCGCCGTCCACGCGCAGGGCCTTGAGGCGTTCGCCCGAGTCCTGTTGCATGGCGTCGAGTACATCGCGCGTCTGGTAGGCAATCGACTCCAGGGCCGCACGAATGATGTGATCCACGCGTACGCCACGGGTCAGGCCGAACAGTGCGCCACGGGCATACGGGTCCCAGTACGGCGCGCCCAGGCCGGTGAACGCAGGCACCAGATACACGCCGTTGCTGTCCTTGACCTTGCCGGCGAAGTATTCGGTGTCGTGGGCGTCATTGATGATTTTCAGCTCATCACGCAGCCACTGCACGGTGGAACCGCCGTTGAAGACTGCGCCTTCGAGGGCGTAGGCCACTTCGCCACGCGGACCGCAAGCGATGGTGGTGAGCATGCCGTGCTTGGATTTGACCGCCTTGTCGCCGGTGTTCATCAGCAGGAAGCAACCCGTGCCGTAGGTGTTCTTGGCCTGGCCGGCTTCGACGCACATCTGGCCGAACAGTGCGGCTTGCTGGTCACCGGCGATACCGCCGATGGCGATGCCGCTTTTGGTGCGGCCGTAGATTTCCGACGACGACTTAACTTCCGGCAGCATTTCCCGCGGAATGTCGAGGATCTCCAGCATCTTCGCATCCCACTCCAGGGTGTGGATGTTGAAGAGCATGGTGCGCGAGGCGTTGGTGTAGTCGGTGACGTGGGTCTTGCCGCCGGTAAATTTCCAGATCAGCCAGCTGTCGACGGTACCGAACAGCAGTTCGCCGTTGCGCGCGCGCTCGCGGCTGCCTTCGACGTTGTCGAGGATCCACTTGAGCTTGGTGCCGGAGAAGTACGGGTCGGTGACCAGGCCGGTGGTGTCGCTGATGTACTGCTCGTGGCCGTCGCGCTTGAGTTGCTGGCAGATCTCGGTGCTGCGGCGGCATTGCCAGACGATCGCGTTGTAGATCGGGCGGCCGGTCACCTTGTCCCACACCACGGTGGTTTCACGCTGGTTGGTGATGCCGATCGCGGCGACCTGATCATGGTGCAGGCCAGCCTGGGCCAGGGCTTCGACCATCACCGCGCTCTGGGTGGCGAAGATTTCCATCGGGTCATGCTCGACCCAGCCCGCTTGCGGGTAGTGCTGGGCGAATTCGCGCTGGGCGGTGCAGACCACGTTGGCGTCACGATCGAAGATGATCGCCCGCGAACTGGTGGTGCCTTGGTCAAGGGCGATGATGTAGTTCTTATTCTGAATGTCGGTCATGTCGAATGCCTTGGAAAATAAGAAGATCGGTAATCAGCCTGGGCCGCAAAAAGGGCAGGTGGGTCCAGGCTGGCGCTATCAGGAAATACGGGTCTTGCCGTTGACAGCCGTGTCAGGTGTTTCTTCAACTGCAGCAGGTGCGGCGCTCGGCAGATGGCGGGCAATCAGCCCGCGATAGGCCGCGGCGCCGAGGCATGCACCCACGATCGGGCCGAAAATCGGCACCAGGAAATAAGGAATGTCGCGGCCGCCGGTGAAGGCTATTTCACCCCAGCCAGCGAAAAAGGTCATCAGCTTGGGCCCCAGATCCCGCGCCGGGTTCATCGCGAAACCGGTCAGTGGGCCCATGGCGCTGCCGATCACCGCAATCAACAGGCCGATCAGCAGTGGGGCCAGCGGGCCGCGTGGCAGGCCGTTGTTGTCATCGGTCAAGGCCATGATCACGCCCATCAGGATCGCGGTGATGACCATTTCCACCAGGAACGCCTGGGCGGTGCTCAGCAGCGCATGGGGGTAGGTGGAGAACACCGAGGCCAATTCCAGGCTGGCTTGTGAGCCGCGCACCATATGGTGGGTTTGTTCGTAATCGAAAAACAGGTTGCTGTAGAGCGTGTACACCAAGGCCGCGGCGCAAAAGGCGCCGGCGATCTGGGCGAGGATGTAGAAGGGCAGTTTGCGCTTTTCGAAATCGGCGAAAATACACAGGGCGATACTCACCGCCGGGTTGAGGTGAGCCCCGGAAATACCGGCGCTCAGATAGATCGCCATGCTGACGCCGATCCCCCAGATAATGCTGATTTCCCACAAACCAAAGCTGGCACCCGCGACCTTGAGCGCAGCGACACACCCTGTACCGAAGAAGATCAGAAGCGCAGTGCCCAGGAATTCGGCCATGCATTGGCTCGAAAGTGAAGGCTGTTGAAGAGCAGTTGTCATGGAAAACCTCAGTTGTTGTTCTTGTCTGGCGCACGACCTCAACGGGGCGTTGCGCGATTTTCACCGTGGCAAGGATCCCCATCCCGGACACGGCTTACTGCTCGAATGTTGCAGGTCTATTCCTACAGTATTCGGAAACGAAAAAATATAGACAAGAATCACTGCTGTCAAAGGTCGAAAGTGAACCATTGGTCACTTTCAAACTATTGAGCTGGTGAATGATCATGCTTGTAACGTTGTGTGTGTTTGCCAAAGTGCGCGCAGTAGAGCGTTTTACGTGGGGTTGGCCTAGAATTGGCGATCTGTTTGCCACGCTTGGAGCCAGCATGACCCCTGCATTGGACCTGTTGAAAAAAGTTCGCGCCGAACATCACATCCACAGTTATGAACATGACCCCAAGGCCGCTTCCTATGGCCTGGAAGCCGCGGAAAAGTTGGGACTTGATCCGGCGCAGGTGTTCAAGACCTTGCTGGCCAGCAGCGAGAAGGGTGAATTGTTGGTGGCGGTGGTGCCGGTCGTCGGAAGTCTGGACCTGAAGGCCCTGGCGCAGGCAGCGGGGGTGAAAAAAGTCGAAATGGCCGACCCGGCGGCAGCGCAGCGCTCTACCGGGTACCTGCTGGGGGGGATCAGCCCGTTGGGGCAGAAGAAGCGTTTACGCACGTTTATCGATGAAACGGCGCAGCCGTTTGCGACGATTTTTGTCAGTGCGGGGAGGCGGGGGCTTGAAGTGGAACTGTCGGCGGCGGTGCTGGCGGAGCACACCCAGGCCAAATTCGCGCCGATTGGCCGGGCGTAAACCTACGCTGGGGTGTACCTGGATCAAAATGTGGGAGCGGGCTTGCTCGCGAATGCAGAGTTTCAGTCGATACAGTCATCACTGATAAGCCGCATTCGCGAGCAAGCCCGCTCCCACTTTTTTTGAGCCGGTGTCTTCAGGTGGCCGGGCTGTAGCGTCTTACGCCTGATTCGGATTGGGGAATCTGCGCCGCAACGCTGCCCGAAGCCTGGAACAGCACCAGATGTTCCGCCGCCACCCGAATCCCTACATCCGCGCCGATCTGATGGTCCGCATGGCTCGGGAAGATCGACTCCAGCTGCGCGCCCGTCGGCAGTTGCAGTCGGTACAAGGTCGACGCACCGAGAAACGTCTTGCCGACGATGCGCGCTTTCAACGCGCTGTCCGGCGCATACACGAGGTCATCCGGACGCAGCAGAACATCCACCGCGCCACCCGTTGGCCAGGTGTAGGCGCGATTGCCGCGCAGTTCACCCAGTTCGGTGCTGACCGACTCCGGCGTGCTCAATTGGCCGCGGATAAAATACCCCTGGCCGATAAAACTGGCGACGTACGGGGTCTGCGGCTCGTGATAGAGGTTGTAGGGGGTATCCCATTGCTCCAGGCGGCCTTCCTTGAATACACCGACCTGGTCGCTCACGGCGAACGCTTCTTCCTGGTCGTGGGTGACCAGAATCGCACTGGTGCCCCGGACCTTGAGGATGTCACGCACCTCATGGCTGAGCTTGCGCCGCAGTTCGCCGTCGAGGTTGGAGAAGGGTTCGTCGAGCAGCAGCAGTTGCGGCTCCGGCGCCAGTGCGCGGGCGAGGGCAACGCGTTGCTGCTGGCCGCCGGACAGCTCGTGGGGGAAGCGTTTGCCGAGGTTCTTCAGGTTGACCAGTTCCAGCAGTTCGGCGACCACGTGGTCTTTTTTCGGGTGCTTGCGGATGCCGAACGCGATGTTGTCCGCCACGCTGAGGTGGGGAAACAGTGCGTAGTCCTGGAACACCATACCGATACGACGTTTCTCCGGCGCTAGGGTGAAACCGGCGCTGGAGATCACTTCGCCGGCCAGGCTGATTTCACCTTCGTGCACCGGCTCGAAACCGGCTATCGCCCGCAGGGTGGTGGTCTTGCCGCAGCCCGAGGAGCCCAGCAGGCAGCCGATGTCACCGGCATTGAGGTGCAGGTTGAGGTTCTGCACCACCCGTTGATCTTGATAGCCGCATGCCAGATTGCGCAGGTTCAGCAGGAGTGGATGGCTCATGCGTGATGGTACGAAGGCGGGACGAGGAATTCGAGCAGGGCTTTCTGCGCGTGCAGGCGGTTTTCGGCCTGGTCCCAGGCGACGGAGCGCGAATCGTCAAGCAGGTCGAGGCTGATTTCTTCGCCACGGTGGGCTGGCAGGCAGTGCATGAACAACACGTCCGGCGCGGCCAGGTCGAGCAGGGCACGGGTGACCTGGAACGGCGCGAACAGCGCGAGGCGCTTGGCGGTTTCGTCTTCCTGGCCCATGGAGGTCCAGACGTCGGTGCTGACCAGGTGAGCGCCGATCACGGCATCCCGTGGGTCACGAACGACGGTGACGCGCTCACCTGCCTGTGCGAGGAAGCGTGCGTCAGGCTCGTAGCCTTCCGGGCAGGCAACGCGCAGTTGGAAGTCGAACTGGATCGCCGCTTCTATATAGCTGTTGCACATGTTGTTGCCGTCGCCGATCCAGGCCACGGTCTTGCCCTGGATCGAACCGCGATGCTCAAGGAAGGTTTGCATGTCGGCCAGCAACTGGCACGGGTGCAGGTCGTCGGACAGGCCGTTGATCACGGGCACGCGGGAGTTGGCGGCGAATTCGGTGAGGGTGCTATGGGCGAAGGTACGGATCATCACCGCATCAAGCATGCGCGACATGACGATCGCGCAATCGCTGATCGGCTCGCCACGGCCCAGTTGGGTGTCGCGCGGTGACAGGAAGATGGCTTGGCCACCCAGCTGGATCATGCCGGCTTCGAAGGACAGGCGGGTGCGGGTCGACGATTTCTCGAAGATCATCCCGAGAACGCGGTTTTTCAAAGGCTCGAACAGTACGCCGCGGTTACGCAGGTCTTTAAGCTCAATGCCTCGACGGATCACGCTGACCAGCTCTTCGGGCGTGCAATCCATCAGAGAGAGAAAGTGCCTTGCGCTCATCATTAACTACCTTTTTGCAACAGACCGCAGATACTCAAAGCCTTGTTTATTGTGACAACGGGCGAGACCTGCGGCGAAAGCCGCACGGGGCGACGAAATAGGGGAAGGCGCGATATTGACATTAAATGTCGCGTCTTACCAATAGGGCTACGTTTTTAGGGGTGTTCAAGAAGGGCGCGAGAGCGCTTTTGAAGACGAATTCCATACGGCAGCGGGCCATTTGTACACTGGCGCCGCAACCTTTTGCAATGCGCGGCGGCGGGCTTGGGCCCGGTTGCGTCGGTTTCAGCGATGCTTTGCGGGCTTCTGAAACATTTGCTCACTCTTAGCCATGGCCGGGCCTGATGCCCGTCGATTCACACCGCGAACGTTGGTGGCGCCCCTGCATGTGGCGGCTCATAGTTGAGTCAAAGCCCCTATAAAGAGACTGGCCATGACCAAGACTCTCCACCACCGTGCCTGCCATCTGTGTGAAGCCATCTGCGGCCTGACCCTGGAAACCACCGAGGCCGACGACGGCAGCCTGGCGATCACCTCGATCAAGGGTGATGCGCTGGATACGTTCAGCCGCGGGCATATCTGCCCCAAGGCGGTGGCACTGCAGGACATCCAGAATGACCCGGACCGCCTGCACCAGCCTATGTTGCGGGTGGGCAGCGAATGGCAGCCAATCCCGTGGGAAGACGCCTTCGCCCTTGTAGCCGAGCGCCTGGCGGGTATCCAGGCCCGGCACGGCCAGAATGCGGTGGCGGTGTACCAGGGCAACCCCAGCGTGCATAACTATGGGCTGATGACCCATAGCAACTACTTCCTGGGCCAGTTGAAGACGCGCAACCGCTTCTCGGCGACCTCGGTGGACCAGTTGCCCCACCACCTCACCAGTCACCTGATGTACGGTCATGGCCTGTTGCTGCCAATTCCGGACATCGATCACACCGATTTCATGCTGATCCTCGGCGGCAACCCATTGGCATCCAACGGCAGCATCATGACCGTGCCCGATGTAGAGAAGCGCCTCAAGGCCATCCAGGCCCGTGGCGGCAAAGTGGTGGTGGTCGACCCACGGCGCAGTGAGACAGCGGCGATGGCCGATCAGCACCTGTTCGTGCGCCCCGGCGGAGATGCGTCGTTGTTATTTGGGGTGCTCAACACCTTGTTCAGTGAAAACCTGACTCGCGACAGTCACCTGCCGGTCGCTGGCCTGGACGATGTGCGCCAGGCAATCGTCGGGTTTACCGCCGAGGCCATGAGTCGCCAATGTGCAGTGCCGGCCGCGCAGATTCGCCAGCTCGCGCGGGACTTTGCGGCGGCGGACAGGGCGGTGTGTTACGGGCGCATGGGCGTCTCCACCCAGGCGTTCGGCACTTTGTGTCATTGGCTGGTGCAACTGATCAACCTGGTCACTGGCAACCTGGACCGTGCCGGTGGCGCCGTGTGCACCACGCCGGCGGTGGATCTGGTGGCGTCGACAGGCGGTGGGCATTTCAATCGCTGGCAGAGCCGGGTGTCCGGGCGTCCGGAATATGGCGGCGAGTTGCCGGTGTCGGCCCTGGCTGAGGAAATGCTTACCGAGGGCGAAGGGCAAATCCGCGCATTGGTCACGGTGGCCGGCAATCCGGTGTTGTCGACACCCAACGGCCGCCAGTTGGAACAGGCGCTGGATGGGCTGGAGTTCATGGTCAGCATCGATCTCTATATCAACGAGACCACGCGATATGCCGACTTGATCCTGCCGTCTACATCGGCACTGGAGAACGATCACTACGACACCACCTTCAATATGTTCGCGGTGCATAACGTCACCCGCTTCAATCGTGCGATCTTGCCCAAGCCGGCGGGGGCGCTGCATGACTGGGAGATCTTCGTAGGTCTGGCAGAGGCGTTTGCCGCGCAGACCGGTGCAGTGCTGAAGCCGACCATGGCGCCGGCGCAGATGATCGACTTCGGGTTGCGTGCCGGGGTTTACGGTGATGCGTCGAGCCACAAGTTGTCGGTGGCGATGCTGGCGGAACATCCCCATGGCGTCGACTTGGGGCCGCTCAAGGCCAATCTGGTTGCGCGCTTGAAAACGGCGGATGGCAAAGTGCAGGCGGCACCGGCGGTGATCCTTGCCGATCTGGCGCGCTTTGCCGCGCAGCCGCTGCCTGTGGCGGATGAGTTGTTGTTGATCGGTCGTCGCCACGTGCGCAGCAACAACTCCTGGATGCATAACTATCACCGCTTGGTGAAGGGCAAGCCCCGTCATCAGTTGTTGATGCACCCGGACGATCTGGCCAGTCGGCAATTGAGCGATGGTCAGCGCGTGCGAGTGAGTTCGCGCATCGGCATGATCGAAGTGGAAGTACTGGCCAGCCTGGATATGATGCCCGGTGTAGTCAGCCTGCCCCACGGTTGGGGGCATGGCCGTCCGGGTGTGCAGATGAGCATTGCCAGTGGGCAGCCGGGGGCGAGTGCGAACGACTTGACCGACGAGCGGCATTTGGACGAGTTGTCGGGCAACGCTGCGCTCAACGGCGTTCCGGTTCAGGTCGCAGCCGCCTGAGCACTGCGCTGGAATTTTGCGTTACAATGCGCCACCGTGCCGACCTGTGAGTCGCAAAGTTCCAGCCGAGGTGTTCCATGGATATCATCGAAACGATCAAAGAGCAGATTGCCAACAACACCATTCTGCTTTACATGAAGGGCGCGCCAAACGCTCCTCAGTGCGGTTTCTCCGCGAAGGCTTCCCAGGCGATCATGGCGTGCGGCGAGAAATTCGCTTACGTGGACATCCTGCAGAACCCTGAAATCCGTGCCAACCTGCCCAAGTACGCCAACTGGCCTACGTTCCCGCAACTGTGGGTTGCCGGTGAGTTGGTCGGCGGTAGCGACATCATCGTTGAGATGGCGGCTGATGGTTCGCTGCAAGCGCTGATCAAGGAAGCGGCGGCAAACGCGGCGGCCAAGACTGACGCTTGATTCGCTTGCAATGAAAAGCCCCGCTTCTCGTGAGAGAGCGGGGCTTTTTTATACCTGCGTGCCGAGGGCTTATTCGCCCATCTGCGATTGCAGGTAGTTTTCCAGGCTGACTTTGTCGATCAGGCCCAGTTGGGTTTCCAGCCAGTCGATGTGTTCTTCCTGGTCTTCCAGAATATCTTCCAGCAGCTCACGGCTGCCGAAGTCGCCTTTGGTTTCGCAGTGAGCGATGGCGGCCTTGAGGTCGCTGTGGCTCTTTTGCTCGAATTTCAGGTCGCTGTTGATCATTTCCTGGGTGTGCTCGCCGATGCTCAGCTTGCCCAGGTCCTGCACGTTCGGCAGGCCTTCGAGGAACAGGATGCGCTTGATCAGCGCGTCGGCGTCCTTCATGGCTTTGATCGATTCTTTGTATTCACGCTTGCCCAGCTTTTCCAGGCCCCAATCGTCAAACATGCGTGCATGCAGGAAGTACTGATTGATCGCGACCAGTTCATTGGCAAGGATTTTGTTGAGTTGCTGGATGACTGAGATGTCGCCTTTCATGACTGGGGTCCTGCCCTGTAATAGCTGTATATAGGCCGGAGTTTGAGCGGCGAAAACCTTAGTGTCAAACCTAAGTTATTGAATAATAAATGAAAATTAATCGGAATAAGAATGTTTGTGTTCCGCGTCTTAGCGCTAACTTATTGAATTGCGGGCATAAAAAAACCGGACACTAAGTCCGGTTCTTTAAAACGCGCCGATTTAAGCGTGTGTAAATTCTGCTGAATAGGGGAGCGCAGCCTGGGCTGTCTGCAGCTGCGTCAGGGTTTCCCGTACCACTTGCTTGGCCAGGCAAGCACATTTACCGCACTGGCTGGCAACGCCGGTGGTTTCACGCACTTCCTTGTAGCTGCAGCAACCTTCGTAGATTGCTTCGCGGATTTGTCCGTCGGTGACGCCAGTACAGAGGCACACATACATAAGGGAGAACCGTCGCGGGTTTAAGGCTTGAGTGCGATGGATCTTAATGTTAACGAGAATGATTGTCAAAGTAGATTCGTAGGGTATTTGCGCGTATTGCCCCTGCGCTGACGAACGGTTTTTTCAGTGTATGATGGTCGGTCTTCACGAAGCGTGACTGCGTCACAGGGTTGTCGCCTACAGGCGCCAGACTGGGCCGGTCCTTTTACTTCAATCGTCACCCTCACATCAGGAGATACCCAATGAGCGTACTCGTCGGCAAACAAGCCCCGGATTTCGATGTACCTGCCGTCCTCGGCAATGGCGAAATCGTAGACAGTTTCAAACTGTCTGAAGCCATCAAAGGCAAATACGGCCTGGTGTTCTTCTACCCGCTGGACTTCACCTTCGTCTGCCCGTCGGAGCTGATCGCTCTGGACCACCGCATGGACGATTTCAAGGCGCGTAACGTTGAAGTGGTTGCCGTTTCCATCGACTCCCATTTCACCCACAACGCCTGGCGCAACACTGCCATCAATGATGGCGGCATCGGCAAAGTCAAATACACCATGGCTGCCGACATGAAGCACGACATCGCCAAGGCCTACGACGTTGAGTCCGAAGGCGGCGTGGCTTTCCGTGGCGCGTTCCTGATCGATGACAAGGGCGTTGTGCGCTCCCAGATCATCAACGACCTGCCGCTGGGCCGTAACATGGAAGAACTGATCCGCCTGGTCGACGCCCTGCAATTCCACGAAGAGCACGGCGAAGTCTGCCCTGCCAACTGGAAAAAAGGCGACAAAGGCATGAACGCTTCGCCAGAAGGCGTTGCGGCTTACCTGACCGAGAACGCTGGCAAGCTGTAAGCCAGATTTGAGGTACAAAAAAACGGCCTGAGAAGGCCGTTTTTTTATGGGCGGGAAATGGCTGTAGTGAGCGGGCTTGCCCCGCGCTGGGGGGCGAAGCCGCCCCAAATCCAACCGCCTCCGTTTTACTGATACACCGAGGTGCCTGGGTTTAGGGCGGCTTCGCCCCCCAGCGCGGGGCAAGCCCGCTCACTACAACAGCGCTGTTAGTCGTTGAAGTCTTCCCAGCCGCCCATCTGCTTCCAGCGATTGACGATGCCGCAGAACAGGTCGGCGGTCTTCTCGGTGTCATAGCGCGCCGAGTGAGCTTCGCGACCGTCAAAGTCGATTCCGGCTGCCTGACAGGCTTTGGCCAGTACGGTCTGGCCGTAAGCCAGGCCCGCGAGGGTAGCGGTGTCGAAGCTGGAGAACGGGTGGAACGGATTGCGCTTCATGTCCAACCGCGCCACGGCGGCGTTCAGGAAGCCCAGGTCGAAGCTGCTGTTGTGGCCGACCAGGATCGCGCGTTTGCAGCCATTGGCCTTCAACGCCTTGCGCACGCCACGGAAGATGTCGGTCAGTGCCGCTTCTTCACTCACGGCCATGCGCAGCGGGTGATCGAGCTTGATCCCGGTAAATTCCAGGGCCGCCGCCTCGATGTTGGCGCCTTCGAACGGCTCGACGCGGAAGAAGTGGGTGTGTTCCGGGAACACGAAACCCTGTTCATCCATGCCGATGGTGGTGGCTGCGATCTCCAGCAAGGCGTCGGTGGCGCAATTGAAACCGCCGGTTTCTACGTCGATGACAACCGGCAGATAGCCGCGGAACCGCTCGGCCATCGGGTGGCGTGAACCGCCACCGCTGTGCTCGTGTTCGTCGTCGTAATGGTCTTCACTCACTTGCTTTCCTCCAGCAGGCGCCAGCGCAGTGTTTCACCGGCGCGCAGCGGGATAACAGTCAACTCGCCAAACGGCAGGCTGGCAGGGGCGGTCCAGTCTTCACGGACCAGGGTGATGCGGTCGGTATTCGCCGGCAGGCCGTAGAAACGCGGGCCGTTGAGGCTGGCGAAACCTTCGAGCTTGTCCAGGGCATTGCGTTGTTCGAACGCTTCGGCGTACAGCTCGATCGCCGCGTAGGCCGTGTAGCAACCGGCACAGCCGCACGCGGCTTCCTTGGCATGCTGGGCGTGTGGCGCGGAGTCGGTGCCGAGGAAGAACTTCGGATTGCCACTGGTGGCGGCATCCAGCAGTGCCACCTGATGGGTGTTGCGCTTGAGGATCGGCAGGCAATAGAAATGCGGCCGAATCCCGCCCACCAGCATGTGGTTGCGGTTGTACAGCAGATGGTGCGCAGTGATGGTCGCGCCGACGTTGGCCGAGGCCTCGGTGACGAACTGCACGGCATCGGCGGTGGTGATGTGTTCGAACACTACCTTGAGGGTCGGGAACAGTTCGACCACGCGACGCATGTGCTCGTCGATGAAGATCTTCTCGCGATCGAACACGTCCACGTCGCCACGGGTGACTTCACCGTGGATCAATAGCGGCATGCCGACTTCGGCCATGGCTTCGATGGCCGGCAGGATCTTGTCGATACTTGTCACACCGGAATCGGAGTTGGTGGTCGCGCCAGCCGGGTACAGCTTGGCGGCGTGCACGTAGCCGCTGGCCTTGGCCTCGCGAATCTCGTCGGGCTGGGTGCGGTCGGTGAGGTAGAGCACCATCAGCGGTTCGAAGCGGCTGCCGGCCGGGCGCGCAGCGAGGATACGCTGGCGATAGGCGTCGGCTTCAGCGGCGTTACGCACCGGAGGTACCAGGTTAGGCATGATGATGGCACGGCCAAACGTGCGCGCAACATCGGCCACGGTTTGGGGCAACGCAGCACCATCGCGAAGATGAATATGCCAGTCGTCGGGACGCAGCAGGGTCAGGCGGTCGGACATTGGGGATTCCAGGCGGGTCAATCTGGTGGGAATGCTACCGGAAAAGACTCTTGCAGGCACTCGCTATCAAGTTTTACAGGATGCATCCGATAGCCTTTCGTATGCCTTATCGATGTATGACGCTTTGAAGTGTTGTAGAAACCAGTGGAGCCTCCCGTGCGCCAGCATTATCTAGCCCTGCTCAGTGTGTTCGCCAGCCTGCCTGCGATGGCCCTCACGTTCCAGACACGTCTGGAGAATATTGAGTGGAAGGTAGAGGGCGACAAGTTTGAGTGCCGTCTGAGCCAACCGATCACCGATTTTGGTTCGGGTGAGTTCGTGCGCCGGGCCGGCGAGCAGGCGACGTTTCGTCTGAAAGCCTTTAATGGTTCGCTGGGCGCAGGTTCGGCCACCTTGCTGGCCGCTGCCGCACCTTGGCAGCCCGGACGCGGCGACATCAATCTGGGAGCCGTGCGTGCCGGCAGTGGCGAAGTGCTGTTCAACAGCTCACAGGCCCAGGCCGGGCGCCTGTTCAATGGTTTGCTCGAGGGGCGTTCGCCGACCGTACGGCATTACGGGCGTGAGGGCGGCTACTCGGAAATCCGCCTGTTGCCGGTGAAGTTCAACAAGGCCTACAGCGACTATCAACTGTGCACCGCCAAGCTGCTGCCGATGAATTACGATCAGGTCAAGCAGACCGAAGTCGGCTTTCCGGGCGGTGGCATCGAACTGGATGCGGCGGCGAAGCAGAAGCTGGCAGTGATTCTTGAATTCATGAAGGCCGACCCGACCGTCAACCACATCGAGTTGAACGGCCACTCGGACAACAGCGGCAACCGCCTGACCAATCGTGATGTTTCACGGCGTCGTGCATTGGCGGTGATGGACTACTTCAAGGCCAACGGCATCGAGGAGTCGCAGATTACCCTGCGCTTCCACGGCGAAAGCTACCCGCTGGCGCCCAACACCAATGCTGCCAACCGCGCACGCAACCGCCGCGTCAATATTCAGCTGGAGCGGGTCGCAACCCCCGAGAAACCGGCACCCCAGGCTGCGGTCCGGAGCAATCCCGCGGCAACCTCATAAGGTGCGACCACCGGTCGCCCTCTCGACATAATCTGTCGCTTTATCTTCATTTGCTGTCGCGCCCCTGTAATTTCACGGTTTTGATCGGTAGAATCGTCGCCTTTCCGTACAACCCCGTGGAGTGATGGCATGGCCGACGTAAACAAGGTCGTTCTCGCGTATTCCGGCGGCCTGGACACTTCGGTGATCCTCAAGTGGCTGCAGGATACTTATAACTGTGAAGTGGTGACCTTCACCGCTGACCTGGGTCAGGGCGAAGAGGTCGAACCTGCACGTGCCAAGGCGCAAGCCATGGGCGTGAAAGAGATCTACATTGACGACCTGCGCGAAGAATTCGTCCGCGATTTCGTTTTCCCGATGTTTCGCGCCAACACCGTCTATGAAGGCGAGTACCTGCTGGGTACTTCCATCGCACGTCCGCTGATCGCCAAACGCCTGATCGAAATCGCCAACGAAACCGGCGCCGACGCCATTTCCCATGGCGCGACCGGCAAGGGCAACGACCAAGTGCGTTTCGAACTGGGCGCCTACGCGCTCAAGCCGGGCGTCAAAGTGATTGCCCCTTGGCGTGAATGGGACCTGCTGTCCCGTGAAAAGCTGATGGATTACGCTGAAAAGCACGCAATCCCGATCGAGCGCCACGGCAAGAAGAAGTCCCCGTACTCGATGGACGCCAACTTGCTGCACATCTCCTATGAAGGCGGCGTGCTGGAAGACACCTGGACCGAGCACGAAGAAGACATGTGGAAATGGACCGTCTCTCCGGAGAACGCGCCAGACAAGCCACAGTACCTGGAACTGACCTACCGCAACGGCGACATCGTCGCGCTGGACGGCGTCGAAATGACTCCGGCTACCGTGCTGGCGACCCTGAACCGTATCGGTGGCGAACACGGTATCGGCCGCCTCGACATCGTCGAGAACCGTTACGTGGGCATGAAGTCCCGTGGCTGCTACGAAACTCCGGGCGGCACCATCATGCTGCGCGCTCACCGCGCCATCGAGTCCATCACCCTGGACCGTGAAGTGGCTCACCTCAAAGACGAGCTGATGCCTAAGTACGCCAGCCTGATCTACACCGGCTACTGGTGGAGCCCTGAGCGTCTGATGCTGCAACAGATGATCGACGCTTCCCAGGTCCACGTGAACGGCGTTGTGCGCCTGAAGCTGTACAAAGGTAACGTGATCGTCACCGGGCGTAAATCCGATGAGTCGCTGTTCGACGCCAACATCGCCACCTTCGAAGAAGACGGCGGCGCCTACAACCAGGCGGACGCAGCGGGCTTTATCAAGTTGAACGCACTGCGCATGCGCATTGCGGCCAACAAAGGTCGCAAGTTGTTCTGAGTGCTCAAGACACTCTAAGGAAAGCCCCTTGTTGAAGGGGCTTTTTTTTGCCCGATGAAAAACCAGGCAGCCTTGATTCGATCTTTTGTTTATCGATGTTTAAACTTTGTTGAAGTTAAGGTGACAGGAAATTTGTCTGCCGGGCCAACTGCACGTGATGGCTTGTTTGCGAGGTGAAATGAATTAATTACACCTGACAAGGAACTATGTCTTACAGATAAATCACACAAGTAAGCACAATTTAATTGTTGTGCGCTGAATGTTCTGTAGGAAATATGGGTGTAAATAAATATGTTTAATGGAACTAAAAAGGTGGTGGTTTTCTTGGCTTCTCAAGGGAGCGATGACCACAAGCAAGGGATATTTCCTGAAAGACGTGTGCGTTACTTTCGCCGTCCATCCCATATCCGTGGGGTAATTTATTCAAAATATGTGTGGGACCGGAAAGATCTGAAAGGCCTCATACAACTCGCTACGGTCGACTTTGCGTTTTTTTGTAGGTCAATTCCTATTACGTTGTGGGTTGGGTCTCTGCTTGCTGTTGCGCGGGGGGGAATACTATGCCAACTAGGAAACGACTAGGCTATTGTGCTTGCTCTGAATAATTCGAACAGCGAAATTGGACTTTCTTATGAATAAAGTGCTGATCGTGGATGATCATCCCGTCATTCGTCTTGCTGTGCGTATGCTAATGGAGCGTCATGGTTATGAGGTCGTTGCCGAGACCGATAACGGTGTCGATGCGTTGCAACTTGCACGGGAACATATGCCGGACATTGTCATACTGGATATTGGAATTCCCAAGCTCGATGGGTTGGAAGTTATTTGCCGGCTCTCCTCGGTCAAACAGCCTGCGCCGTTCAAGGTGTTGGTGCTGACGTCGCAGGCTCCGGGGCATTTCTCCATGCGATGCATGCAGGCGGGGGCGGCAGGCTATGTATGCAAGCAACAGGACCTGACCGAGTTGCTGAGCGCTATCAAGGCGGTGCTTTCCGGCTACAGCTATTTCCCGAACCAGGCGCTGAATTCGGTGCGCTCTACCATGGGCAATGCCAGCGAGGCCGACATGGTTGAACGCCTTTCGGGCCGGGAGATGATGGTGTTGCAGCAGTTGGCCCGTGGTAAAACCAACAAGGAGATCGCCGATGGCATGTTCCTCAGTAACAAGACCGTCAGCACCTACAAGACGCGCTTGTTGCTCAAGCTCAATGCCCGCTCCCTGGTGGACCTGATTGAACTGGCCCAGCGCAATGGGTTGGTATAGGTGGGAAGGGGTCCATCAAAACGCTGATAGGTAACCAGAGTACTCGTTGGAAAAAAGCCTCCGTCAGGGAGGCTTCTGGTCGTCAACGGCCAGGTCAGAGGTCGAAGTCGTAATCGGCCAGTTGTTTTTGCAAGCGTCGCTCTTCCAGAAGATTGTCGATAGTGCGACGTTTGCTCAGATTGGTCTTGGCCACCTCCGCAACGGGGGCTTCGCCATCGTCATCCGGCTCTGCAACGAGGTCGTCTTCTACATCCAATTGTTCTTTGCCAGTGCTCATAAGGTTCACTCCGGGCTAAGACTGCCGTTGGCGCTCCTTATAACGATAATCCATGAATGGGTAAAAAAGATTTTTTCAATCGACAGATCAAAAAAACCAATGATTGCTCAATCGTCTGATGTCTTGTCCTTGTATTCGCACAGGTCCTCGATGCGACAGCTGCCGCAGCGCGGCTTGCGCGCCTGACAAACATAGCGCCCATGCAGGATCAGCCAGTGATGGGAGTCGAGCAGATACGGCTTGGGCACGAACTTCATCAATTGATTTTCCACCTCGACCACGTTCTTGCCGCGGGCGATACCAGTTCGGTTACTGACCCGGAAAATGTGCGTGTCTACCGCCATGGTCAACTGTCGGAACGCGGTGTTGAGCACAACATTGGCGGTTTTGCGCCCTACACCGGGGAGGGCTTCCAGCGCTTCGCGAGTTTGTGGCACTTCACCGCCGTGCAGCTCAACCAGCATCCGGCAGGTCTCAATCACGTTCTTGGCCTTGCTGTTGTAGAGGCCGATCGTCTTGATGTACTCCGATAACCCATCGACACCCAAGGCATGGATTGCCGCTGGCGTGTTGGCTACCGGGTACAGTTTGGCCGTGGCCTTGTTGACGCCTACGTCGGTGGATTGTGCCGACAGGATCACCGCAATCAGCAGCTCGAACGGCGAGGAGTAGGCCAGTTCGGTTTTGGGTTCCGGATTGTCTTCGTGAAACCTGCGGAAAATTTCCAGGCGTTTTACGGCGTTCATGGGACGAGTGGTTCCTTGCCGGTGTTCAGCGTGAAGGTGAAAAGGGTCCAGGCCGGGCCCCCTGCCAGTAGTAACCCCAGCAGCATAAACCCGGTAGGCATCAAAGTGGTGTCTGCCTCGCCGCGTAACAACCCTAGCGTGAGCGCAATGCAGCAAACAGTTGCTGACCCGTCTCAACGTTGCAGGTCACGTGCCCAGGGCATCGACTTGACGTTGCGCTTCATCGAGCCGGTTTTGTGCGTCGGCCAGTTCTTGCGGGGCGGCCAGCCGATCCTGCGCTTTCTTCAGCTCGGCGCGGCGCATCGCCAGCTGGATTTTGGCGCGTTTGAGTTCGGCAGTATTCACGGGCGACCGTGGCATTGCTGGCGTGCTGTCTGGTTCCAGTGCAGCCAATGCGCGTTCAGCGGCCTCAAACTGCTGTTGCAGGACGATCAACTGAGATTGCTGTTCAAAGGTCGGTGGATGACCAAAGGCTTTCAAGGACTTGTGCAGCTGTGCGCGGCTCATCGCCACCTCAATCTTGGCCTTCTTCACCGCTGCGTCCGTAATCGCTTGCAGGGCATCTACCGGCGCGGTTTCCATCGGTGCCGGTCGTTTGGTCCGTGCCTGGCGCTCGGCGAGCCGATGCTCCTCTTCCCGCTGCAAGCGCGCGTTGCGTTGTTCGTAGCGACGCCGTGCCCGGTCACGCTTGAGGCTGCGTTCGTGGCGCTCGTGATCATTGGCTGCCAGACCTCCCACGATCGGCAGCACGCTGACCAATGGGCGCATTTCAATGCAATCGACCGGGCACGGCGACACACACAAATCACAACCCGTGCATTCGTCGACGATCACTGTGTGCATCAACTTGGCGGCGCCCACAATCGCATCCACCGGGCACGCCTGGATGCACTTGGTGCAGCCGATGCACTCGGCTTCGCGGATGTACGCAATCTGCGCCGCAGCTTCGCCACGGGAGGTATCCAGCGCCAGCACCGGCACGTTCAGCAAGTGCGCCAGGCCGGCGATGGTTTCCTGTCCACCAGGCGGACACTTGTTGATGGCTTCGCCGCTGGCGATGCCCTCTGCGTAAGGCTTGCATCCGGGGTGCCCGCATTTGCCGCATTGGGTCTGCGGTAGCAGCGCGTCGATACGTTGAATGAGGTTCATGCTGTGATCATTGGCGTGCCGGTAGGTTAGACAAACAGGGTCTGATTATCCGGCAAGCGAGAAGGGGGAACTAGCTGAAAAGCCCTGTCGCCGAAGCGACAGGGCCGTCTTGCAGGCTTACTTGATCCGTTGACCGGGCTTGGCGCCGCTGTCAGGGCTCAGCAGGTAGATCTCTTCACCGCCAGGACCGGCCGCCATCACCATGCCTTCGGAGATGCCGAACTTCATTTTCCGTGGCTTGAGGTTGGCGATCATCATGGTCAGGCGACCATCGAGTTTGGACGGGTCCGGATAAGCGCTCTTGATCCCGGAGAACACGTTGCGTTGCTCGCCGCCAAGGTCCAGCGTCAGGCGCAGCAGCTTGTCGGCACCTTCCACGGCTTCGGCTTTTACGATCAGCGCGACACGCAGGTCGACTGCGGCGAAAGCGTCAAAGTCGATTTCCGCAGAGATCGGGTCTTTGGCCAATTCACCATTGCCTACTGGCGCAGCCGAGCCGGTGTCGGTCTGGCTGGCGACCAGGTCTTCTTTCGATGCGTCGGTCATGGCCTGGACCTTGACCGGGTCGATGCGGGTCATCAGCGGCTTGAACTCGTTCAACTGATGGTTGCTGAGCAGGGTCGCGTGGTCCTTCCAGGTCAGCGGCGCAACGTTGAGGAACGCCTCGGCGTCGGCGGCCAGCAGCGGCAGCACCGGCTTGAGGAAGATCACCAACTGGCGGAACAGGTTGACGCCGGTGGCGCAGATCGCCTGGACATGCGCCTGCTTGCCTTCCTGCTTGTTCAGCGACCACGGTGCCTTGTCGGCGATCCAGGCGTTGGCGCGGTCGGCCAGGCCCATGATTTCGCGCATGGCGCGGGCAAAGTCGCGGGCTTCATAGGCTTCGGCGATGCTCGGTGCGGCGGCCAGGAACGCGTCGGTCAGTTCCGGTGCGGCATTTTCGGCCACCAGCAGGCCAGCGTTGCCCTTGTGGATGAAACCGGCGCAACGGCTGGCGATGTTGACGACCTTGCCTACCAGGTCCGAGTTGACCTTCTGTACGAAGTCCTCCAGGTTCAGGTCGAGGTCGTCTACGCCACGGCCCAGCTTGGAGGCGTAGTAGTAGCGCAGGTATTCCGGCGACAGGTGGTCCAGGTAGGTGCGCGCCTTGATAAAGGTGCCACGGGACTTGGACATCTTCTGGCCGTTGACCGTCAGGTAGCCGTGCACGGCGATGCCGGTCGGCTTGCGGTAGCCCGAACCCTCAAGCATGGCCGGCCAGAACAGGGCGTGGAAGTTGACGATGTCCTTGCCGATGAAGTGGTACAGCTCGGCGGTGGAATCCTTGTTCCAGAACGCGTCGAAGTCCAGCTCCGGGGTGCGATCACACAGGTTCTTGAAGCTGGCCATGTAGCCGATTGGCGCGTCCAGCCACACATAGAAGTACTTGCCCGGCTCGCCCGGGATCTCGAAGCCGAAGTACGGCGCGTCGCGGGAGATGTCCCACTGTTGCAGGCCGCTGTCGAGCCACTCGGAGAGCTTGTTCGCCACGGCGTCCTGCAGGGTGCCGCTGCGGGTCCAGGTTTGCAGCATCTGCTGGAAGTCCGGGAGCTTGAAGAAGAAGTGTTGGGAATCCTTGAGCACCGGGGTGGCGCCGGAGATCGCCGACTTCGGATCCTTCAGCTCGGTCGGTGCGTAGGTCGCACCGCATTTTTCGCAGTTGTCGCCGTACTGGTCTTCGGTGCCGCATTTCGGGCAGGTGCCCTTGATGAAGCGGTCGGCCAGGAACATCTTCTTTTCCGGGTCGAAATACTGGGTGACCGAACGCTGGTCGATGTGCCCGGCATCCTTCAAGCGCAGGTAGATCTGGCTCGACAGCTCGCGGTTTTCTTCGGAGTGGGTCGAGTGGAAGTTGTCGAAATCCACCAGGAACTCGGCAAAGTCGGCGCTGTGTTCGGCCTGCACGTTGGCGATCAGTTGTTCCGGGGTGATGCCTTCCTTTTCGGCGCGCAACATGATGGCCGAACCGTGGGCGTCGTCCGCGCAGACATAGATGCATTGGTTGCCGCGATGCTTCTGGAAGCGCACCCACATATCGGTCTGGATGTACTCAAGCATATGGCCAAGATGGATGGAACCATTGGCATAGGGCAGGGCGCTGGTGACGAGGATCTTGCGTGGCTCGGACATGGGGCTCGGCTACTTGATGAAACGGAGGTCGGCCACTATAAAGCGCCGGGAAATATATTTCACCCCGTGGCGCTGTTTCAACATCTTCCAAACCTGCGAAAGCATGCCGTTGAGCCATAGGAACGGTTAGGATAGCCGCCTGTTTCAGTCAGTCTTTTTCGGGAGTAGCCCATGAGCGCCGTGAATCGCGCAGCGGTGGAAGCCGTTCTTCGCCAGTACACCGACCCCTATTTGAACCAGGACCCGATCAGTGCCGGCTGTGTGCGCGCCATCGAGATCGAGGGCGAGCGGGTGTCGGTCCAGTTGGAACTGGGTTATGCCGCCGGTCTGTTCAAGAACGGCTGGGCGCAGATGCTGCAGATGGCGATCGAAGGCCTGGACGGCGTGAGCTCGGCCAGGGTCGACATCCAGTGCGTGATTGCACCGCACAAGGCCCAGGCGCAGATTCCGGGCCTGGCCAATGTCAAGAACGTCGTTGCTGTCGCTTCCGGCAAGGGCGGCGTCGGCAAATCCACCACCGCCGCCAACCTGGCGTTGGCCCTGGCGCGTGAAGGCGCCCGCGTGGGTATTCTCGACGCCGACATCTACGGCCCGAGCCAAGGCGTGATGTTCGGCATCGCCGAAGGCACCCGACCGAAGGTCAAGGACCAGAAATGGTTTGTGCCGATTGAGTCCCTGGGCGTGGAAGTCATGTCCATGGCCTTCCTCACTGACGACAACACGCCGATGGTCTGGCGCGGCCCGATGGTTTCCGGCGCGCTGTTGCAACTGGTAACCCAGACTGCCTGGGGCGACCTGGATTACCTGGTGATCGACATGCCGCCAGGCACCGGCGACATCCAGCTGACCCTGGCGCAGAAAGTCCCGGTGGCCGGCTCTGTGATCGTCACCACGCCCCAGGACCTGGCGCTGCTGGACGCGAAAAAAGGTGTGGAGATGTTCCGCAAGGTCAACATCCCGGTGCTGGGCGTCGTGGAAAACATGGCGGTGCACATCTGCTCCAACTGCGGTCACGCCGAGCATCTGTTCGGCGAGGGCGGCGGCGAGAAGCTGGCCACCCAGTACGGGGTCGAGCTGCTGGCCTCGTTGCCGTTGTCCATGCTGATTCGTGAGCAGGCCGACGGAGGCAAGCCTACCGTTGTCGCCGAGCCTGACAGCCAGATTGCCATGATTTATCAGGAACTGGCCCGCCACGTAGGCGCGCGGATCGTCCTGCAGGAAGCGGCTTCACCGGCAATGCCGACGATTACCGTCAGCGACGACTAAGCGACGTGAAGGAGAAAAGCCTCGACGGTGTCGGGGCTTTTTCATGTCTGAAGAGCGCTCAAGGCCTGCCAGTTACGCTTTTACGCAATTGCTCGTGTAAGCAATTACTTACTTTCTCGTAAGTGTTTGGTTTTTTTAGCCGCCATGGGCGTCTCGATACACTCGGGTTGTTTTCTATCCTATTGAATAATAACAATTATTTACTTTTGTTCTGACGCGCAAATCTCTCGGCCGGCGGCTGGGTTGCCGTTGAACTTCCTTTGGAACTCTTTAAGATCGGCCCCGTGTCCACGGATTGACACAGCCATCAAGGAACGATGGTTTGAAGGAACGTCGCAGGATGCGATTCATCAGGATGATGAAAAGGAATACAGGGACTAGGGAAAAAATGTGGGCGGGTCATACCGCCCCTTTTTTTTGCCTGTAGAAAAGTGAACCCTAGCCTGCAAAACGCAAAAAAGGCCCTTGAGGGCCTTTTAAGTCGTAGCAAACCGATCAGCGAATCAGATCGGCGATCTTGCCGGGCTTGCCATCCCATTCAGCTGCATCTGGCAGCGAATCTTTCTTCTCGGTGATATTTGGCCAGATTTCCGCCAGCTCGACGTTGAGCTGAATGAACTGTTCCATACCTGCCGGGACTTCGTCCTCGGAGAAAATTGCGACGGCCGGGCATTCCGGTTCACACAGGGCGCAGTCAATGCACTCGTCCGGGTGGATGACCAGGAAGTTCGGGCCTTCGTAGAAGCAGTCCACCGGACATACTTCCACGCAGTCGGTGTACTTGCACTTGATGCAGTTGTCGGTGACGACGAAGGTCATTTCTAATTCTCTCCTCAGGCGGCGGCGGCGAAACCCTTTGTGGCAGGGCTCGCGAGGTTCGGGAGTGGTAGTCTGCGGACCAGGCTAAGAGCCCGCAGCATCCCAAACCGCGCGAGAGTCTACCAGCTTGCAAGCCTCAGCGTTATATCCGAGTCTTCAGTGCATATAACATTTCGAGCGCTTTTCGCGGCGTCAAGTCATCCAGGTCAAGCTTTGCCAATTCATCCAGCACCGGGTGAGGCAGGCTGGCGAACATATCGCTCTGGTGCGGCGCGGCGTTTTTGCTCGTGGCTTTGGCGGGGCTGGCGACCACGTTTTCATGGGGCAGCGCCGTGGTTTCCAAGCGACTGAGGTGCTCGCGGGCGCGGCTGATCACGATGTTCGGTACGCCGGCCAGTTGCGCCACGGCCAGGCCGTAGCTCTGGCTCGCCGGCCCTGGCAGCACGTGGTGCAGGAACACGATGCGCTCGTTGTGCTCGGTCGCGTTGAGGTGCACGTTGGCCACCAGCGGCTCGCTTTCCGGCAATACGGTCAGTTCGAAGTAGTGGGTGGCGAACAATGTATAGGCGCGCAGATGCGCGAGGCGCTCGGCTGCCGCCCAGGCCAGGGACAGGCCGTCGAAGGTGCTGGTGCCACGACCGACTTCGTCCATCAGCACCAGGCTGCGTTCGGTGGCGTTGTGCAGGATGTTGGCGGTTTCGCTCATTTCCACCATGAAGGTCGAACGGCCACCGGCCAGGTCATCGCTGGAGCCGATCCGGGTGAAGATGCGGTCCACCAGGGACAGCTCGCAACTGGCCGCCGGCACAAAGCTGCCGATATGCGCCAACAGCACGATCAACGCGGTCTGACGCATGTAGGTGGATTTACCGCCCATGTTCGGACCGGTGATTACCAGCATGCGGGTGTCGTCGTCGAGCGACAGGTCGTTGGCGACGAACGGTGTTGTCAGCACTTGCTCTACCACCGGGTGGCGGCCCTGCACGATGCGCATGCACGGCTCGCTGACAAAACGCGGGCAGTTCAGGTCAAGGTTCAGCGCACGTTCGGCGAGGTTGCTCAACACATCCAGCTCCGCCAGGGCGGCGGCGGTGTCTTGCAGCGGTGCCAATTGGCTGATCAAGTCCTCAAGCAAGGCTTCATACAGCATCTTTTCCCGAGCCAGTGCACGGCTCTTGGCCGACAGCGCCTTGTCTTCGAACTCTTTGAGCTCCGGAGTGATAAAGCGCTCGGCGCCCTTGAGGGTCTGGCGACGTTGATAGTCGATAGGCGCCGACTCTGCCTGCTTGCTCGGCAACTCAATAAAGTAGCCGTGCACACGGTTGTAGCCGACCTTCAAGTTGGCCAGGCCGGTACGCGCTTTTTCGCGGGCTTCCAGGTCAATCAGGAACTGCCCGGCGTTTTCACTCAGGGCTTGCAGCTCGTCCAGCTCGCTGTCGTAACCGGTCTTCAGCACACCGCCGTCACGAATGATCGCTGGCGGGTTGTCGATGATGGCTTTTTCCAGCAGCGCCGCCAGTTCCGGGTAGGTGCTGGTGGTCACGGCCAGCTGTTGCAGGTGCGGCGTGTCCAGATCGGTCATCGCGGCCTGCAATTGCGGCAGTGCACCCAGGGCATCGCGCAGGCGCGCCAAATCACGGGGGCGCGCATTGCGCAGGCCGATCCGCGCCAGGATGCGTTCGATGTCGCCGATTTCCTTGAGCTGCGGCTGCAGCTTTTCAAAGCGATAGCCGTCCAGCAGGCAAGTAATGGACGACTGACGCGCCTGCAGCACGCTCAAATCCCGCAGCGGGCGGTTCAACCAGCGGGTCAGCAAGCGGCTGCCCATGGCGGTCTGGCAACGGTCGACCACCGATTGCAGGGTGTTATCGCGCCCGCCGGCCAGGTTGGTGTCCAACTCCAGGTTGCGACGGCTGGCGCCATCGAGCACCACGGTATCGTCCAGGCGCTCATGGCGCAGGCTGCGCAAGTGCGGCAGGGCGGTGCGCTGGGTTTCCTTGGCGTAGCTGAGCAGGCAACCGGCAGCGCCAATGGCCAGGGTCAGGGTTTCGCAGCCGAACCCCTTCAAGTCTTGCACGGAAAACTGCTGGCACAGACTTTTCAGCGCCGAATCACGCTCGAAATCCCACGGTGCACGACGCTTGGCCCCACGACGCTTTTCCGCCGGCAAATCCTTCGGCCAGTCATCCGGGATCAACAACTCCACCGGATTGATACGCTCCAGTTCTGCCAGCAGGTTCTCCCAGCCCTTGATTTCCAGCACGCTGAAGTTACCGCTGGTGATGTCCAGCACCGACAGGCCGAACAAACGCTCATCGCCCAACACCGCCGCAATCAGGTTGTCGCGACGCTCATCCAGCAGCGCCTCATCACTCACCGTCCCCGGCGTAATAATGCGCACCACCTGACGCTCCACCGGCCCTTTGCTGGTGGCTGGGTCGCCGATCTGCTCACAGATCACCACCGATTCGCCCAACTTCACCAGCTTGACCAGATAACCTTCCAACGAATGGTAAGGAATCCCACACATCGGAATCGACTGCCCAGCCGATTGCCCACGGGCAGTCAGGGTGATGTCCAACAGCTTGGCGGCCTTCTTCGCATCTTCATAGAAGATCTCGTAGAAGTCGCCCATGCGGTAGAACATGAGCTGATCAGGGTGCTGGTTTTTGAGTCGCCAGTACTGCTGCATCATCGGGGTGTGGGAGGACAGGTCGGAAGTGTTTTTACTCATTGGATAGTAGGCAAATTCGTTGAAATGAGTGGGGCAAAGGGGGCGCTCGGCCCTGCTGATTTTGCAATGGCGGCAAGGTTAACACGCGAGGTCGGGGCTTCGTAGCGGTACGTCCGGGGTAACCGTTGACTCAATAAAAAGCCCGGCGCAGGGCCGGGCTTCGGGAAGTCGTTGGCATGTAGGTAGTCAGGCTCGTTTCGTCTCAGCCTTCATCATCACGAGGTTTTGTTGCTTGGTCGCCTCGGTGAGTACTTCACGGTAAACACGCTTTTTCTGATCGGATTTTGCATCACGAATAAAGTCGGCAAAAGAGCGTTTCACCCCTTGGGACAGGCCTAGCTTGATCGAAAGAACCTCAGTCTCAGCAGGAGTCATGCTGCCGTCCACGGGATGCGCTGCCTGTTCCAGCAACCGGCCCTCATCTTCAGCGATATGCGCAAGGCTATTACACGATTCATACCGCCCTACTGGTCGCAACTTCACCTAATACACATCTATCGACGCACACAATATGCAAATTTGCATTTGCCAACCCCCAAAACCCCCTTCATTATTCGCGTTATGCAAAAACGCAACGTTTCTATCGTCTTACGAGAACTGCTGGACCGCGACCGGATCTCCCCCACGGAGCTTCACCGGCGTACTGGCGTACCTCAATCCACGCTGTCGCGGATCCTCAACGGCAAGATCGTTGATCCGTCGGACAAACACATCTCGCGCATCGCCGAGTACTTCCGCATCAGCACCGACCAACTGCGCGGGCGCGTGGCGGTGGGTGTCTTGCGCGAAGACGCGCGCGGCCCGACGCATTCGGAACTCAAGGACATAAGCCTTTGGGACGACGACACCCCCGTGAATGACGACGAGGTGTCGATCCCCTTTCTACGCGAGGTTGAGTTGGCTGCTGGATCAGGAAGATTCGTCATCGAAGAAAGCGAAAACGCCAGCCTGCGGTTCGGCAAGCGTAGCCTGCGGCACAACGGGGTGCAGTTTGACCAGGCCAAGTGTGTGACCGTGCGCGGCAACAGCATGTTGCCGGTGCTGCGGGATGGGGCGACGGTCGGGGTAAATGCGGGCAAGAGTGGGATTGGTGACATCGTTGATGGCGACTTGTATGCCATCAATCACAATGGCCAACTTCGCGTCAAACAGCTCTATCGCCTGCCTTCCGGGATTCGCCTGCGCAGTTTCAACCGTGATGAGCATCCGGATGAGGACTACAGCTTCCAGGACATCCAGGATGAACAGATCAGCATCCTTGGTCATGTGTTCTGGTGGGGCATGTACGCCCGCTGACCTCCTTGCGTAAGACAAAACCCGCCGTCGTGCGGGTTTTTTTTCGCTTGGCAAAAGTCACCTAACCCTTTGCCTGTAAGGCCTCTAATGCGCCAGTGCATGTCTGCGTTGAAAATAAATGCATTAGTGCATTGACTGTATATGCATACATGCATATTCTTCATCTCAAGCCAGCCAACAAGGCCTGGTGGAGGCGGCAAGGATGCTGCCAGTCAAGACAAGGAAGGCACGCAACATCGGCAAGGACGCCATCCGAGCGATGGCAAGGACGCCAGGTAACACCGGCAAGGATGCCGACGCTCTTTAGTTTCAAGGCAATACAAGAACAGGCAGCGATGAACCGGCCTTGACGGTTCAGAGGGTTGGCAACTGACCCGGGTGTGCAGCGTAAAGCACCAGAAGCAGTTATCCGGCGGACAGGGATCGTGGTCGGAAAAACATTCAGGAAAGAACCGTATTGCGCCAGTAGCGCCGAAGGTTCGTGGAAATCATTACTGAAAAGCCTGGGCGACCGGGCTTTTTGGAATGCCTGCCCACACACGGAAGTACCCACACACCGGCACGTTGCCGGCATTGCTCAGCCAGGAGGCGTGACATGACAAACGAGCAGCAAGCGTTAGCGGAAATGCCAATCTGGCTGGTGATCGTACTGGCCTTGATCGGCGGAGTCAGCGGCGAAATGTGGCGCGCTGACAAGGACGGCGCCCGCGGCTGGTCGCTGGTACGGCGCCTGGCCCTGCGATCCGGGGCGTGCATGGTCTGCGGGGTTTCGGCATTGATGCTGTCGTACGCCGCCGGCCTGTCGGTCTGGACCGCCGGCGCCATTGGTTGCCTGACCGCCATGGCCGGTGCGGACGTCGCCATCGGTCTTTATGAACGTTGGGCGGCCAAGCGTATCGGGGTCGACGAAACCCCGCCCTCCCGCCCGGATCAGCAATAACCGCCGCAAGGACGCAAAAAATGACTCTCATCGAAAAAGTCTCCCAACTGCCTATGGCGATTGAGGCGGCGCTGAAGAGCGCTTTCCCACAATTGCATGTAGGTAATCACCACGACTTCACGGGGCCCGGCGACACGACTGGTGTACTGATCAGCATGGAACGCAACGGGCCTGGCGTTCGCTCTCTTGAAGGGCGCAAGGCTCATGCGTTGTCGGTTTCACTCAAAGCCATGGTCGCCAGCGAGTCCGCTCCTTTTGAAGCGTGTGACCTGGCCAGCCAACTGATGGACCTGGCCCTGGATAACCGCTGGGGTTTGCCACCGGACCAGTGCGACTTGCCTACTGCTATCGTCGCGGCGCCTGCCGCGCCGAGTGGTGGGGATACGGACTACGACACCTGGACCGTGTCCTTCAGCCAAACCCTCTACCTTGGCCCATCCCTCGTCGAAGATCCCACAGGCAAACCGTTGTTTGCCCGCACTTGGGAAGTATTCGACATCAACGATCCGGACCAATATCGCCCACTCCAGGAGTAATCCATGTTTGACGCATTACTGCGCATGCAACTCGGGCCGATTGTCGAGCGCCTGGTGGAAATGGAAGCCCAGCTCGAAGACCTGTATCGGCGTGCGGAAAGTTACTGCCGGATTGGCGTGTGCCAGGAGGTCGACGCGGCGAGCAACACCTGCAAGGTCAGTCATGGGGACCTGCTCAGCCCGGCCATCCGCTTTTTCAACCCCAGCGCCGGTACACAGAGCGAGACCCGCATTCCCTCGGTCGGTGAGCAATGCCTGTTGCTTAACTACGGCGGTGGGGAAGGAGGGGCGCAGTCTGTGGCCTTGTTCGGACTCAACAGTAGTCTGTTTCCGCCAGTCTCCAGCGTGGCCTCGCTGACCCGGCGTCGTTATCAGGACGGCACTCAAAGTGACTATGACGATGCCAGCCACACGTTCACCTGGAGCAACGGGCCGACCAGCGTCAGCGGTTCCCGCGAGCAGCTGAACGTCAGCCTCGGCGCCGCCATGCTGGCGCTGACAAAGGACAGCATCACCCTGCAACTCGGCGCCACCGGCTTGTTGCTGGATGCCGCCGGCGTGCACTTGAGCGGCCCGTTGGTGGATCACCAAGGCCGCGTGATCAGCAGCGCATAAGGACTTGCCATGATCGGAATCGATAGGAACACCGGGGCAGCGGTCGATGACTGGCTGCAATTCGTACAGCGTGCCACCCGAGCGCTGACCACCCCCGTGGGCACTCGCCAGAAGCGCCCGCTGTACGGCTCGAAGATCTCGCAACTGCTCGGCCAGAACCTGGGCGATGACCTGTTGATCCTCGCCCAGAGCCACGCCGCCGACGCGTTCTACAACGCCCAGAACGGCATCGCCGACTTTCAACCCCAGGTCATCGTCGCCACCCGTCAGGGAGCGGGTTTGTTGCTGCGTTTTGCCGGCACCTGGAAAAACCGCCAACAATCTTTCGAGGTCATCACATGAGCATGCTGATCCCTGGCCAGAACCAACTGGCGGAACCGGCGATTATCGCGGTCGACGCCTTCGAGCCGTTGCTGGCGCAATTCAAGGCGTTCGTTGTTGATTACGTGGCCGCCCGTGCGCCGCAAAGTGCGGCCAAGCTCAAAGTCAGCCTCGACAATGAAAGCGAGCTGTTGACCTTGGCCCTGGAAGCGTTTTGCGTGCGCCTGCAAACCCACGAGCGCAAGTACAACGCGCGTATCAAGCAGATGCTGGCGTGGTGGGCCACCGGCAGCAATCTGGATGCGCGCCTGGCGGATATGGGCCTGGAGCGCCAGGTGCTCGACCCCGGCGACACAGCCGCTTTCCCGCCTGTGCCGCCGACTCTGGAAAGCGATGACGACGCGCGCCTGCGCTATTACCTGGCACCCCACGCCCCGGCGGCGGGTTCGCGTATGCAATATCGTCGCGAAGTGTTCACCCTTGGCGAGCGGCCGGTGGTCAAAGTGCAAAGCGCCACGCCGGGCGTGGTGACGGTCAGCTACACCTTCGATCCGGACGGTTATGCGGCGCGAGTCAAGGATGGCAACGGTCGCCGCACCGCACCTGGCGAGGTGATGGTTACGGTGCTTTCCAGGGATGGCGATGGCAGTGCGTCGGCCGACTTGCTTGACGGCGTGCGCAGACATTTCGCAAGGCCTGATGTGCGGCCGGAGACCGATCTGGTCACTGTTCAAGGTGCGCAGATTCAACGTTACAAGATCCGCGTGATCGCCAAAATCAACGCGGGCCCCGATTCGGGGTTGACCCAGGTTGCCGCGCAACAGCTGCTGCAAACCTACGCCGACTCCTGCCATCGCCTGGAAGGTCGGGTCGACCCGAGCTGGATCGACTACGCCATCCACAGTGCCGGCGCCGCGCAACTGCAGATCCTCGAACCGCTGGCGCCGATCATCAGTTCGGCATTCCAGGCCCCGTACTGCACGGGTGTCGAGGTGGAGGTGCGCACGCTATGAATGAACCCAAGACGAGCCTGTTGCCCGCCAACAGTTCTCCGCTGGAAAAGGCTCTGGACCTCGGTTTTGGTCACCTGCTGGAGCGGGTAGCCCCGCCGTTTCCCCAACTGATGGACCCGGATCGTACACCGGCGGCGTTTTTGCCCTACTTGGCAGCGGACCGCGCGGTGAACGAATGGAGCACCACCGCCCCCGACGCCGAGAAACGCCTGACCGTCAAACTCGCCTGGCCCACCGCCCGCCAGGCTGGCACTCGCCAAGCCCTGGAAAATGCCGTCAAAGGCCTGCAACTACGCCCCGAAGTACGTGCCTGGTACGAACAGGCGCCGCGAGGTGTGCCCTACAGCTTTGTCGTCCGGATCTGGACCGATTTGCCCTACAGCGAAGCCACCGACCTCCGACTTGATCGACGCCTGGCCGATGCCAAAAGTGAGCGCGACATCTTCGCGGTCTCTGTCGGCCTGAGCGCGTCGGGCCGCCACAGCATCGGCGGCGCCACGCTGTGCGGCGAACTCACCACGATCTACCCGAACTTGCTGGCCGGCGTTGAGGCCACGGGCCGCACCTGTTTGGCGGCCGGGCTCTACACCGTCGAAACCACTACCCTTTATCCACAGGAGCACTAAATGGCTGACTATTACACGCTGCTCACTAACGCGGGGATCGCCTACGAAACCGCCTGCAAGGCTGCCGGCGTCGCGATCAAACTTGCGCAAATCTCTGTTGGCGACGGCAACGGCGCGGTCTACAACCCCGATGCCAGCGCAAAAGCGCTGAAACGCGAGGTCTGGCGTGGGCCGTTGAGCGCGCTGTTCCAAGATGAGAAAAATGCCAACTGGCTGTTGGCTGAGGTCACCATTCCGTCGAATGTCGGCGGCTGGTACGTGCGGGAAGCCGGGTTGTGGACGGATAGCGGGATCTTGTACGCCATCGTGAAATACCCGGAGTCATACAAGCCGGTGTTGACGACGTCGGGGGCGGGCAAAGAGTTTTACATTCGCTCGATTTTCGAGACGACCAATGCCGCCAATGTGACGTTGTTGATTGATGACACGGTGGTGAAGGCCACTCGGGCGTGGGTGGTGGATTATCTGGCGCAGCAGTTGGCGAAGGGGACGTACACCAAGCTTGAGATTGAGGCGTTGATCGCCAAGGCATCGGCGTTGCCCGTCGGGGCGATGGTGCCGTTTCCACTGGGCATCGTTCCATCGGGGTATCTGGAGGTGGATAACAGCCTGTTCAAGGATTCTGTTTATCCAGACCTGGCGGGGTATCTGGCGAAGAAATTCAATGTCGCGGGTGATGCGGTCGGGTTCACCCGGTTGCCGGAGTCGCGAGGGGAGTTTTTCCGGGGCTGGGATCATGGGCGGGGAGTGGATGCGGGGCGCGCGATTCCCAGTTTCCAGGCCGATGCGTTCAAGAGCCACACTCATACACCGCTCAATCAAACCGGTATCAATTCTGAGATCACCCCCGGTGGGGCTAAAGCTCTCGGCGGTACCACGTTTGATGTCCTCAAGGACGTGGGTTTCACCGGTGGCAGTGAAACCCGTCCGCGTAACCTGGCGGTAATGTGGTGCATCAAGGCCTGGAATGCGCCGGTTAACCAGGGAAGCATTGATGTTGCGGCCCTGGTGCCTTTGGCGGCTCAGGCCACGGAAACCAATCAAGGCACTGTCAAGGTTGCAACTCAGGCACAACTGAATGCCGGGGTGGATGACGCGGCTGTTGTGACGCCGAAAAAACTGCGCGCGGGGTTTTCCATTTCGCTTGGGATGCCGGGGTATATCGCGTTTCCCACTTGGTTGGGCGGGTTGATTATCCAGTGGTTCAAAGGGCCCGTCAGCGGTCTCGAATCGGTGGCTTATCCAGCGGTTAGTTTTCCGCTCGCGTTTCCCAATGCGTGTTTGATTCCTTCTGTATCGACCATGGGCAATGACACGGTCTTTTCCGATCAGGTCTACCAGGTGAGTAGCTGGAGCAAAGAGACCATCAAACTCTTTCCTCAGTGGTTCGGTACTGGGAATCAAGGGCTTAACTTTCCGCTGGTGATCGCAATCGGATATTGAGGAGGTTTCATGTTTTATTCACCGTCCACCCACGGGCTTTACTCGTTGTCGCTACATGGCAAGAACATGCCGCCCGATGTGATTGAAATGTCGGAAAAAGACTATGCAGATCTCAGCGCGCGGGGATTTGCCATTCCGGATCAAGGCGCTTCTCCAACCGTTGAAGACGTGGGCGCTCGGGAACGAGCCTGGCGTGGCTACGAGTTGTCGTCAGTGAAATGGCTGCGTGAGCGTCATCGTGATCAGCTTGAAATCGAAGTTGATCCAACGCTCTCCGAGGAGCAGTTCAAGGAACTGCTGGTTTATATGCAGGCGTTGCGCGATTGGCCTCAGTCGCCCGACTTTCCGAACAGCGAACATCGGCCTGTTGCGCCTTCGTGGATCGCTGCTCAAACCGAATAAATACCCTGTTTAACGTCCCCTCAAACCGCTTTCGCGGTTTTTTTTCGCCTGGAGATTTTCCCCAATGCCTACCCGCCAAACCTACACCGTCCTAGTCCCTTTCCCCACCCACGCCGGCCATTGGTCTGTCGTTGGCGAGGAACTGGACCTGCTGGACGTCGAAGCAACCGCCCTGCGCACCGCCGGACGCCTGGAGCTGACCAGCGTCCTCAACGCCACCCCGGCCCAAAAGGCCGCTACCCAGAAGGCTGACTAATCATGGCTGAGGTTTTGAACTTCGAGCACAACGGCATCACCGTCAACGCGAGCGAATCCCCCGAGGCCATGGGCGGCCTGGGCGATAACGTCATCGGCCTGGTCGGCACCGCGCCGAAGGCTCACGCGTCGATCCCGAAAAATTCGCCGTTCCGTATCAACAGTTTCACCACCCAGGCGTTGCTGGATCCTACTGGCGCTGAGTCGGGCACGTTGTTTCATGCGGTGTACCAGATCCTCAAAGTGGTGAAGGTGCCGGTCTACGTGGTGATCGTGGAGGAGGGCGCAACTGCGGCCGATACGCAGAACAACGTGATTGGCGGCGACGAGCCGGTCACCGGCCGCAAGCTGGGCCTCGCTGCATTGGCCAGCGTGCCGGAAGACCTGACCATCATCGGCGCCCCGGGTTTCACCGGCGTCAAGGCGGTGGCTGGTGAGTTCGCGGCTTTCGGCAAGCGCATCAAGGCCCGTGTGGTGCTGGATGGCAAGGACGTGGCGGTCGCCGACCAAGTGACCTACAGCGGTGAGCTGGGTGGCGCCGATCTCGGTTTCGACCGTTGCCTGCTGGTGCACAACATGCCGTCGGTGTACTCCAAGGCCGCGAAGAAGAACGTGTTCCTCGCGCCGTCGTCCCTGGCCATCGCCGCATTGGCCAAGGTCAAACAGTGGGAAAGCCCAGGCAATCAGGTGACGTTCGCCGAGGATGTTTCCCGCGTCGTCGAGTACAACATCCTCGACACCTCCACCGAAGGCGACCTGCTCAACCGCTACGGCGTGAGCTACTACGCCCGCACCATCCTTGGCGGCTTCTCGCTGCTGGGCAACCGCTCCATCACCGGCAAGTTCATCAGCTATGTCGGCCTGGAAGACGCCATCAGCCGCAAGCTGGTCAAGGCCGGCCAGAAAGCCATGGCCAAGAACCTCACCAAGTCGTTCATGGACCAGGAGGTCAAGCGCATCAACGACTGGCTGCAAACCCTGGTTGCCGACGAAACCATTCCCGGCGGTAGCGTGTACCTGCACCCGGAACTGAACAGTGTCGAGAAGTACAAGAACGGCACGTGGTTCATCGTCATCGACTACGGCCGCTACGCGCCGAACGAACACATGGTTTATCAACTCAACGCTCGCGATGAAATCATCGAGCAGTTCCTGGAGGACGTTCTCTAATGTTTACCAACCGAGTCAGACAGGCCATTGCGGCCACCCTTCAAGGTCTGCCGTTGTCCGCGACGGTGGAAGAGTTCAACCCGCCGAAGATCGAGTTCGATATGGAGCCCATGTCCGGCGGGCGTTTTATCGCCGAGGAAATGGCCAAGAGCGGCAAGGTGCTCAACGCCAAGTTGATCCTGCAAGGCGCCGGCCCGGAAATCATGCTGGCCCTGGGTGTGCGCCTGGGCGATGACATCCTGTTGAACGTGCGTGAAGCCGGTCAGGACCAGGACGGCAAGACCTATTTCACCTACCACACGGTCGGCGGCAAGCTCAAATCCCTGGAGGAGGGCAAGCTGAAAATGGGGGAAAAAGCCATCACCACCCTGGACCTGTCCTGCCGCACCTATACCCGCCTGGAAAACGGCATTCCGGTGATCGACATCGACGTACGTACCCAGAAGTTCGTGCTCAATGGCGTCGACATCCTTGGCGATGCGCGCCGCGCTGTGCTGATGTCTTGATAACGACCATGGCTTGAAGTGGGCGCGGTCAGTGTGGGAACTGGCTTGCCTGCGATAGCGACACCTCGGTCAGCCTGAGGTACCGAGTCGTCTGCATTGCGGGCAAGCCCGGCTCCCACAGGGGGCTGCGCTTGCCCTTTTCTACAACGTGTTAACCAAGGAATTGCCCCATGGCCTGGATGCCACCGTTACACCGCCTGCTCTCGCCGATCACTGCCGACACTGGCGCGGCGATTGAACAGGTTCAACTCAAGCCGTTGTACTACGCCGCGCAAAAAGACGCGCTGGCCCGGGCCGGTGAGGACGAGGACGACCAGTTCTTTGAACTGGCGAAACTCGCCACCGGCCTGTCGGAAAAAGAGCTCGACCAACTCAAACGCCCGGACTACGTGACCATCGCCCAATACGTGCATGAAATGTCGACACGTCCTGCGTCGTTCTTCCTCGACGAGCAGGCGCAATCGAGCCACGGACATCCCGTGCAACTGCTGCTGCCGGTCGATGCCGCCGGCCGCACCCATACCGCACTCGAATTGGAAATGCCCGCTCTGCGCGCGACCAAAGTGATGAAAAAACTCGCCACTGCCAAAGAGCGAGCCGAATTCATTACCGCCCATTGTACCGGGCTGATGATCCCCGACCTCGCCGGCCTGAGTGTGCCCGACTGGACCGAATTGCAGGAGCGCATCGACGATTTTTTAAATCAACCGGCGGCCTTCTTTCGCAACGCGACATCGACGTAATCCTCGATGTGGTGCCGCTGGTTTACTCGGTCAATGAAGCGGAGATCCTGGAATGGGATGCCGTCAAAGCCATGCGCCGCTACGACATCGCGATCACTCGCCTTGGCGTTAAACAGGAGTAGAGCGGGATGCAAGAAACAAAATATGGGACAAGGCTCGCCCAGGAGGACTTGCGCTGGATGGTCGGCGACGCGGACCTTGGCAACGTGCTGGCACCGTTTTCCACAAGCGCTGCGCCGCCCCTGAGCCTGGACGCTGGCCCGCAGCCGCCGTTGGAGCTGCGCTCTGCGTTGCTCACATTGAGTGTGGACATCAACGCGTTGACCCAGGAACAAGTGCGGCTGCGCGAGACGTTGGAGACGCTCAACAGTACGCTGTTCATCAACAGCGATGCGCTGATGCCCAAGGCCGCGGATGTCGCCGCGAGTTCGGGCAAGGATCAGCCCAAGGAGCCCGCGGATGGTGAGGTGGTGGGCACGCTCAAGGCGGCTGGCGCGCAGTTGTGGGATACGCTGAAAAGTAAGGTCGTAGAAAAGGCCATTGATCTGGTCATCGACTCGGCAGCCAAGCAGTACAAAGGTCGCAAAAAAATCGGAGGGCGCAGCACAGGGGGGCGCAATCTGTACGAGCAAAGTCGCCAGGCCTTGGGTGGCTCGTCAAACGGCTTTCATGTGGGAGTGACCTCGCAAAGCCCCCAACCCTATGCCAGGGCTAGCGTTGCAGTGCCCACGCCCAACCTGGCAAACGTACCCGCAGGTGCCTTGGCCGATGCTCTCGCCACATTTCAATCCGTCGGCATCCGGCGGCTGGGGCCATTGAGGACGGCCGCAGCCACCCTCGACGTGGTCCAGGGTGTACGCAACGGTGACGCCAACGCCATCGCCACCGGCCTGGGTACTGCCGGTGGCGCCTGGGCCGGCGCATCCGCCGGTGCGGCCATCGGTACGATGATTTTCCCCGGTGCCGGCACTGTGCTCGGTGGTGCCATCGGTGGCTTGTTGGGCAGTGAAGCTGGCGCCTGGCTGGGTGACAAGGTGTTCGGGCCCAGCGATCGCCTGCCGGCGCCGAGTGGCGTGAGCAAGGCACTCAACAGTGCCCGCGCGGATAACGTTCAGGTTTCCATCGCGCCCAGTATCCAGATCACTGGTGTGAACCCTGCCGATGCCCGACAGGTTGTCAGCCAGGTTATCCAGGCCCTGCAATTGCAATGCGTGCCGATGCTCACGGACTCGCTGGGAATTCGACGCAACGCGGCACTCGCCGATCCAGGAGGTGACTGATGCGACAACAGATGGTGTTGGGTGATTTCATCTTTGGTTTGTCCCGAGGGTTTGCCTATTCCTCGCTGGTCCGAAACAGCGACGGCGGCTGGAGCGATCTCGCGATTATCGCCAGCAAGCCGCAGTCGCGACAGAGCGGCCAGAGGCTGGAAAAACTCACGTTCAGTGGTACGGCCATGTACGGCATCGGTATGCAACGCCTGGATCAATTGCGTGCCCTGCAAGGTCTGCGGGCGCCGTTGCCGCTGGTCGATGGAATCGGCCGTAACTGGGGCCTGTGGCGGATCAATTCGGTGGTGGAAAACCAGAGCAACGTGATCGATGACGGCACTGCGATGGTGATGGCCTGGACGCTTGAACTGGAGGAATTTGTCAATGCGTAGAGTACGAAGTATCGCCGGTGACTCGGTCAACCTGCTGCTCTACCGCGAGCTGGGGCGTTGCGATGATGTGGCTGAAGAAACCCTGTGGCGCCTGAACCCCACGCTTGCCGAGTATGGCCCGGCGCTGCCGGCGGGAGTCTGGGTGATCGTGCCGGAAATGCAAGCGCGGCCGGTCGCGGTACGCCCCGTTCTGGCGTGGGATTAAGGAGGCTGCATGGCACAGGGATTTACGCCAATCGTGGAGTTTTACGGTGCCAACGCGGCACTGCTCAATCAACGCATCTTGCGCTGGAAGCACACAGACGCCGCGGGCATCGAGTCGGATCGGCTGGAGCTGACGCTGAATATCGAGGGGCTCGAAGGCCTGCCGAGCATGAGCGGCAAGATCGGATTGCGCGTTGGTTATAAAGAGTCAGGGTTGGTGGAGAAAGGGCAGTTCCTGATTACCCAGCGAACCCCCGTGCTGTTTCCCATGCGCTTGATGATCGTTGCCACGGCAGCACCTTTCAGCAGCGTGGACCCGAGTGAGTACCGCCAGCGCCGTTCCGCCAGTCATGGTCCGACGACCTTGGGCGCACTGTTTCGGCAACTGGTCAGCCGGCATGGTTTTTCACCGCGCGTAGCCGCGTCACTGGAGGGGATTGCGATTGCCCATGTCGACCAGTCCAATGAGAGTGACATGGCGTTCATCACCCGCCTTGCCAGGCGCTACTGCGCGGTCACCAAGCCGTTCAACGAGTTGTATGTGTTGGCCGAAGCCGGGCAGGTCAAGTCGATTTCCCTGCAACAATTGCCCGAGGTGAAGTTGTCTGTGACCCAGGATAACCGTCCCGGTGACCAGGCCTTCATCACTGCCGTACTGAACGAGAATACCCGCTCTAGCTACCAGGGCTGTCGCGTGACGTGGTGGGACAGCGGCGGCGGCAAGCAGCAGGTGGTCCAGATCGGTATTGCACCGTTCAAGACCTTGCGCCAGCGTTGCCAGAACGAAGCCGAGGCCCGCGCCGTGGCCGAAGCTGAGTTGCGCCGCGTCGGCCGTGAAGGGTTGGAGTTGCAGGTCGATTGCCCTGGCAACCCGTTATTGGCCGCCGAAGGTCTGTTGCGGCTGGATGAAACCTGGCCTTTGTATATGCAGGGGCTATGGTCGATCACCAAGGTGGTGAACGAGGGGGACCCGGCAACGGGCTACCGCAGTGCGATCACGGCGGGTGGATTGTCGATATAGCGTGTTTTCGGGAGGGCGCTGATGTTAATGACACTGCAGGAATTGATTCAAATCATGCCTGGAGCCCGTCTGAGAGCGGGCATTTTTTTGCCCGCGCTAAATGCCGCTTGTGCGCGATACGAGATCAACAGTCCTCGGCGCATCGCGGCCTTTCTCGCACAAATCGCCCATGAGTCCGGCGAGCTGCGTTACGTGCGTGAACTCGGCAGTGATCAATATTTGAGTCAATACGACACCGGCATTTTGGCCGTCCGCCTGGGCAATAGCCCCGAGGCGGACGGCGATGGCCAGAAGTACCGGGGGAGGGGGTTGATTCAGGTGACGGGCCGCCGCAATTACCTGGCGTGCAGCCGCGCAGTATTCGGCGATGAGCGGTTGTTGCTGCACCCGCACTTGTTGGAGCAGGCGCAATGGGCATGCGAATCCGCTGCGTGGTTCTGGCAGAGCAATGGGTTGAATGAACTGGCTGACAAAGACCAGTTCAACACCATTACGCGACGGATCAACGGTGGGCTCAATGGCTTGGAGGACCGCTTGCGGTTGTGGGCGCGGGCGCAGGCGGTGTTAGGCGTTTCACCCGCGCTTTAGTCTCCTGATGCAATCTGTAACTTGCATGGCCGATGGGCTGCTGTAGGGTAGACGAATCCCCTGCCTATCTCCGGAGACGACCGTGAAGGAAATCACTCAACTGGCCGCTGAACTGGGACGCCGTTTACAGGTGCTCAATGCTCATGTCACCACTGCCGAGTCCTGCACCGGCGGCGGTATTGCCGAAGCGATCACGCGGATTCCGGGGAGTTCGTCCTGGTTCGAAGCGGGTTATGTCACCTATTCCAATCGTCAGAAGACCCGGCAGTTGAATGTGCCGGAGACGTTGTTTCCCAAAGTGGGCGCCGTCAGCCAGGAAGTGGTGGAAGCGATGGTCCGTGGCGCCCAGGAAAAAAGCCTGGCGCGATTTGCCGTGGCGGTCAGCGGTGTGGCCGGGCCGGACGGCGGTTCGCCGGACAAACCGGTGGGCACCGTGTGGCTGGCTTTTGGCGTTGGCGACGAGGTCACGGCGGAACTGGCGCACTTCAGCGGCAACCGCGACGAGGTCCGCCGACAAACGGTAAAGGCCGCGCTAGAGGGCTTGTTGCGACGAGCTGCAGCAGAAATAGAAAATCAGGGGTAGGCGATCCCCGATCTTTGTGGAACAATACTGTCTACTTATACAGGTGTTGGCCGTCAGGCCTTATTGATTACGTGAGGACTTTAATGGACGACAACAAGAAGAAAGCCTTGGCTGCGGCCCTGGGTCAGATCGAACGTCAATTCGGCAAGGGTGCCGTAATGCGTATGGGCGATCACGACCGTCAGGCGATCCCGGCTATTTCCACGGGCTCTCTGGGTCTGGACATCGCGCTCGGCATTGGCGGCCTGCCAAAAGGCCGTATCGTTGAAATCTACGGTCCTGAATCTTCCGGTAAAACCACCCTGACCCTGTCGGTGATTGCCCAGGCGCAAAAAATGGGCGCCACCTGCGCGTTCGTCGATGCCGAACACGCCCTGGACCCTGAATACGCCGGCAAGCTGGGCGTCAACGTTGACGACCTGCTGGTGTCCCAGCCGGATACCGGTGAGCAAGCCCTGGAAATCACCGACATGCTGGTGCGCTCCAACGCCATCGACGTGATCGTGGTCGACTCCGTGGCTGCACTGGTGCCAAAGGCTGAAATCGAAGGCGAAATGGGCGACATGCACGTGGGCCTGCAAGCCCGCCTGATGTCCCAGGCGCTGCGTAAAATCACCGGTAACATCAAGAACGCGAACTGCCTGGTAATCTTCATCAACCAGATCCGTATGAAGATCGGCGTGATGTTCGGCAGCCCGGAAACCACCACTGGTGGTAACGCGTTGAAGTTCTACGCTTCGGTCCGTCTGGACATCCGCCGTACTGGCGCGGTGAAGGAAGGTGACGAGGTTGTCGGTAGCGAAACCCGCGTCAAGGTCGTGAAGAACAAAGTAGCCCCGCCTTTCCGTCAGGCCGAGTTCCAGATTCTCTACGGCAAGGGTATCTACCTGAACGGCGAGATGATCGACCTGGGCGTGCTGCACGGCTTCGTCGAGAAATCCGGTGCCTGGTATGCCTATAACGGCAGCAAGATCGGTCAGGGCAAGGCCAACTCGGCCAAGTTCCTGGCGGACAACCCGGACATCGCGGCCACGCTCGAGAAGCAGATCCGCGACAAGCTGCTGACCGCAGCGCCAGATGTGAAGGCTGCTGCCAACCGCGAGCCGGTTGAAGAAGTGGAAGAAGCCGACACTGATATCTGAAGCAAACGATGACAGTTGTACTGGATACACTCGTTGCCGTTCGGCGCACTGCAATGGACCTGCTCGCTCGCCGCGAGCATGGTCGAGTCGAGCTGACGCGTAAGCTGCGTCAGCGCGGTGCGGAGCCCGAGATGATCGACACGGCCCTCGACCGATTAACGGAAGAGGGGCTGTTGTCGGAATCCCGTTACCTTGAAAGTTTTGTTTCCTACCGAGCGCGCTCTGGCTACGGTCCGGCGCGGATTCGTGAAGAACTCAGCCAGCGCGGCCTGCAACGTGCCGACATCGACCTTGCCCTGCGTGAATGCGGTATCAGTTGGCAGGCGCAGTTGGAAGACACCTGGCGTCGCAAGTTCTCTGGTCATCTGCCGATCGATGCCAAGGAGCGTGCGAAACAGGGGCGTTTCCTGAGCTATCGCGGGTTTTCGATGGAGATGATCAGCCGCCTGTTGAGTGGCCGGGACATGGACGACTGAGTTGGGATTTTGCAAGGGCTTGTCATGGCGAGGGCGCTTGCTCCCGCTGGGCTGCGTAGCGGCCCCGAATGTTTCATCCCAGCGCCACAAAAAAGGCCCACTATGAAAATAGTGGGCCTTTTTTTTTGCACTCAAAAACTCAAGCCGGCTCCGGCGCTACCCGCTGCTGCGTCTTCCCCTGAGCCTGTGCCCAGTTTTCCGGCAAGTTGATGTAATCCACCAACTCTCGCAAACGGCCCTGATCGCGGCCATTGAAGTTAAACACCAAACGCGTCAAATGGCTGAACCGTGGCTCATCATGCTCTTCAGCGGTGTAGGCGAGTTGCTGGAACTCCCCGCTCAATCGCAGGCTGGCAAACTCACTCTGCAAATGGGCCAGGGCACGGTCACTGAGTGGGTGGTTCATGCGCATCACAAACTCGCGCTTCAACCAACGTGTTGAGTGGAAGTTGGCGTAAAACTGATTGATCTCGGCCACTGCTTCTTCGGCGCTGTAAACCAGGCGTACCAGCTTGAGGTCGGTAGGCAGGATATAGCGATTGGCTTCCAGCTGGCTGCGGATAAAGTCCAGGGCGCCTTGCCAGAAGCTGCCACCTGGCGCGTCCAGCAACACAACGGGCACCAATGGGCTTTTGCCGGTCTGGATCAGTGTCAGCACTTCCAACGCTTCATCCAGGGTGCCGAACCCGCCCGGGCACAACACCAGCGCATCGGCCTCCTTGACGAAGAACAGCTTGCGCGTAAAGAAAAAGTGAAAAGACAGCAGGTTGTCGGTGCCATCAATGGTCGGGTTGGCATGCTGCTCGAAGGGTAGGTTGATGTTGAAACCGAGGCTATGTTCCAGGCCAGCGCCTTCGTGGGCGGCGGCCATGATGCCACCGCCGCCGCCAGTGATCACCATCAGCTCCGATTGGGCGAGCAACGTGCCGACTTCGCGGGCCAAGGCATACAGGGGGCTTTCAGCCGGGGTACGTGCCGAACCAAACACCGTGACTTTGCGTCGTCCCTTGAACTGTTCCAGCACGCGAAAGGCGTTATCCAGTTCGCGGATGGCCTGCAAGGTGATCTTCGCGTTCCAACGGTCGCGGTCGTCCTGGGCCATGCGCAGAACGGTGAGCATCATGTCGCGATAAAGGGGGATATTCGGGCTGTTCGGAGCAATCAGCTGGAGTTGAGCGTCGACTTGCTGCGCAAGGTCGGCTCCGTGTTGTTCAAAATGACGGAGCAGTTGCTCATTCGATTCGTAAGGCATTCAACTTCTCCTTCTACACAGGGCCCGGGTGCTCGACGAGAGGTTCGTCGAAGGCCACGACACTGCATGTGTCGCTGCATACCGCAGGTGGGCAACCCTCTTTTGCCCTGAAAATGTGACAAAACAGCTAAGAGAAACGCTGGGAATGGACGGGAGGGATGGCTCGATCATGAGCCGAAAAACCCTTGGCTGGCAACCGCTTATTGGTCGCTCACCACGCAGTCTAGCCGGTGCAGGAGAATTGAAACGGGGGAGTGCGCGCCGCTGGGCAGCAGCGCGCGAGGGTCACGCCAGGCTTACTTTTTCTTCTTCGCGGCAGCCGGTGCAGGGCAATCCGCTTCGACGAATTTCACCGACGCCACCGGACGGTTGGTCTTGTTCTCGGTGATTTCATAGCGCATCACCGCACCCTTGGCCATCAGCTCGCGGTAACCCTTGTTCAGGCACACGGCTTGGCCCAGTTGGAAGTACACCGCCTTGGGGTTGGCACGCATCTGTTCAGCACGGTCGGGCAGTACACTGAGGTGATCGATCAGTTGCATGCCTTCGACGGTGTAGGCGACCTCGAGGGTTTTTTCGTCGATTTCCCGGGGCAGGTCTTTGTTGCTCTCCGCCGCGACGCTTTGCAGCTTGCGGTTCATTTGGGCCTCCAGCAGCGAGGCCGCCTGGGCGCCCACGGGCAATACCAGCGCAAGGGCGATGGACGGGGCGGCAAGGCGCAGCATGGAACGCAACATGAAAATCTCCTGATTCGGGTACTGGTGCATAGACCAACCACTGCGCTGTGCGTTCAGTGGCGCGCAATTATAGGTGAGCCCTTGCCACTACAGCCAGGCGTATCGCTGGTAGACTGCCGCCACTTGAAGCCCTCCACGAGTTTTCACCGTGTCGATTTACCCGTCCCAACGGCGCACCCTATGAGTCACGCCGTCTCCCGCCTGCGTACACAGCGCCTGGCACGTGCCGTCAGGCCGTTCCTCAACCGTGGCTCCCGTGCCGAACGCTGCAGCGGCTGCCGGGTCATCCCCGAGTACTGTCTGTGCGCCTGGCGCCCCAAGGTCGAGGCCCGTTCCGCCATGTGCCTGTTGATGCATGACGTCGAGCCGATGAAACCCAGCAACACCGGCTGGCTGATCGCCGATGTGATTGAAGACACCACCGCGTTCGCCTGGTCGCGCACCGAAGTCGACCCCGATTTGCTGACCTTGCTGGCCGATCCGCAGTGGCAGCCGTATATCGTGTTCCCCGGCGAATTCGTCGCCCCTGAGCGTGTCGTCAGCGAGGTGCGGGTGGAGGAGGGCAAGCGCCCGCTGTTCATCCTGCTCGATGGCACCTGGAGTGAGGCGCGCAAGATGTTCCGCAAAAGCCCGTACCTGGAGCATTTGCCGGTACTGAGCCTGGCGCCCGAGCAACTGTCACGCTACAAGCTGCGGCGCTCCAAGCGTGATGATCATTTCTGCACCGCTGAAGTGGCGGCGCTATGTCTGGAGCTGGCCGACGACGGCGTCGCCAGCGAGGTGCTGGACGCTTACCTCGATGTGTTCAGCACCCACTACCTGGCGGCCAAGTTCCAACTGCCGCTGGACCCGGCAGACATCGTCCATACTCGTCTTGCACCCTATATCCCAGCGGTATAGCCAGACGACGTTTGCATGATGGCACCTTAAGCCCGCAACCCGCTAAAATGCCCACGGGCGTAGTACTTGACCCCCCAGGCTACGCTGGGCATGCTGGGCGCCGATTGGGCGTAAGCGTGAATTTTTCAACGTCGTTCAAGGTGTTTTCGACGCTGAACGTGCCCTCTGGTGATGGCTGCCTGGCTGTCATCTTGTGTACTGGTGAACCCTGAACCCATCAGGGCTCCCATAAAAAACAGGATCATTTAATCAATGGCCACATACGAAATCCTGATAGCCGATGACCATCCGCTGTTTCGCAGCGCCCTGCACCAGGCAGTGACCCTGGGCCTTGGCCCGGATGTGCGCCTGGTCGAAGTGGCCAGCATTGCCGAGCTGGAAGCCCGTCTCACCGAAAAATCCGATTGGGACCTGGTGCTGCTCGACCTGAACATGCCGGGTGCCTACGGTTTTTCGGGGCTGGTGCTGTTGCGTGGGCAATACCCGCAGATTCCGGTGGTGATGGTATCGGCCCAGGAAGAAGCCGACGTGGTGGTGCGTTCCAAGGAATTTGGCGCCAGCGGTTTCATTCCAAAATCCAGCGCCATGGAAGATATTCAGAAGGCCGTGCGCAGGGTGCTGGACGGCGACGTGTCCTGGCCGCCGCAGGCGTTTGAAGAAATCAATGTGTCCGACGAAGCCAAGGCCGCCCGCGATGGCCTGGCCAGTCTGACGCCCCAGCAGTTCCGCGTGCTGACGATGGTGTGCGAAGGCTTGTTGAACAAACAGATTGCCTACGAGCTGAGCGTGTCGGAAGCGACCATCAAGGCCCACGTTACCGCGATCTTCCGTAAGTTGGGGGTGCGTACCCGGACGCAGGCGGCGCTGCTCTTGCAACAACTTGAGTCAATTTCACAGCATTAAGTTGTAGCCGCTTCACGCTTTTTTGACTTGGCGTGATCTAGTTTCCCCACTTCTTTGGTTCAGTTGCCTACGTCTATGTCGCCTTTCAAGGGTCAAACCGGTATCAAACGTATCTTCAATGCAGGGGGCTATTCCCTGGACGGCCTGCGTGCGGCCTTCACCGGCGAGGCGGCCTTCCGCCAGTTGGTGTTGCTCAACGTGATCCTGATCCCATTGAGCTTCTTCCTGCACGTCAGCCGGGTGGAACGCGCCTTGTTGATCGCGGTATGCCTGCTGGCCTTGATTGTCGAGTTGCTCAACTCCGCGGTGGAAGCGGCCATCGACCGGATTTCCCTGGACCGTCACCCCTTGTCGAAAAACGCCAAGGATATGGGCAGCGCTGCGCAATTCGTTGCGCTGACCATGATCACCCTGGTGTGGGCCGTGATCCTGATCTAACGATCAGGCAATGCTCGGCAACACGATCTCGTCGCTGCGCTGAACCCCTGCGGTAAAGGCGCGGCACAGTTCCAGAAACTCGCGCATGGCTGAGGTCTGGTATTTCTGTTTATGCCAGATGAAATAGAACTGCCGGGCCAGGTCCAGGTCCGGGGTTTCCACGGGTACCAGGCTGCCGCGGCGGAACGCATCGCGCAGCGCCAGCCGGGAAATGCAGCCGATCCCCAGGCCTGACTCTACCGCGCGTTTGATCGCCTCGGTGTGCTCCAACTCCAGGCGGATGTTCAGCGCGCTGCGGTGATGGCGCATGGCCTGGTCAAACGTCAGGCGCGTGCCCGAGCCCTGTTCGCGCAGGATCCACGCTTCATGGGTCAGCTCGTCCATGGACGCCACGCCACGCTTGGCCAGGTGATGTTGCGGGGCGCAGAACACCACCAGTTCGTCCTCGACCCAGGTCTGCACCTCGATATCCGGGTGGCTACAGTCGCCTTCGATTAGACCCAGATCAATTTCGTAATGCGCTACCTGGTGCACGATATGCGCAGTGTTCTGCACATGCAGCTTCACCTGGCTCTCGGGATGCTGCTGCATGAAGCTGCCGATCAGCAGGGTCGCCAGGTAATTGCCGATGGTCAGCGTGGCACCGACCGCCAGGGAACCGAAGCCGGACTTGCCGTTGAGCAGGTCCTCGATCTCCTTGGCCTGGTCCAGCAGCGCCACCGCCTGGGGTAACAGCTGATGGCCGAGGGCGTTGAGGCTCAGGCGTTTGCCTGCGCGGTCGAACAATTGGCAGCTGGATTGGCGCTCCAGCTCGGTGATCGAGGTGCTGGCGGCGGATTGAGATAAGGCCAGAAGGCCAGCAGCGCGTGAGACGCTTTCCTGCTGGGCGACGGCGACGAAGACTTGCAGTTGACGGAGAGTAAATCGCATATCGATATAACCGATAACCCTTATCTTAATAATCCAGTTAACAGATATTGTCGCCGCGATTAGAATGCGGTGCAATTGCGCGCCTCAATACTGCGCAGACCCATTTCCAGGAGTCCCCCGTACATGAGCAACATGAACCACGAGCGTGTCCTCAGTGTTCATCACTGGAACGACACTCTGTTCAGCTTCAAGTGCACCCGCGATCCGGGCCTGCGCTTCGAGAACGGTCAGTTCGTGATGATCGGCCTGCAACAGCCCAACGGCCGCCCGCTCATGCGCGCTTACTCCATCGCCAGCCCGAACTGGGAAGAGCATCTGGAGTTCTTCAGCATCAAGGTGCCGGATGGCCCGCTGACTTCCCAATTGCAACACTTGAAGGAAGGCGACGAGATCATCATCAGCAAAAAACCGACAGGCACCCTGGTGCTTGACGATTTGAAGCCGGGCAAGCACCTGTACCTGCTCAGCACCGGTACTGGCCTCGCGCCATTTATGAGCGTGATCCAGGACCCGGAAACCTACGAGCGTTTCGAGAAAGTGATCCTGTGCCACGGCGTGCGTTACGTCAACGAAGTCGCCTACCGCGAATTCATCACCGAGCACCTGCCGCAGAACGAGTTCTTCGGCGAGGCCCTGCGTGAGAAGTTGATCTACTACCCAACCGTGACCCGCGAGCCGTTCGAAAACGAAGGCCGCCTGACCGACCTGATGCGCAGCGGCAAGCTGTTCCGCGACATCGGCCTGCCACCGATCAACCCCGAGGACGACCGCGCCATGCTGTGCGGCAGCCCAAGCATGTTGGACGAGACCAGCGAAGTGCTGAACAGCTTCGGCCTGAAGGTTTCGCCGCGGATGCGTGAGCCGGGTGACTACTTGATCGAGCGTGCATTCGTCGAGAAGTAATACTGGGTCAGTAACAACGCAGATCCAAAAATGTGGGAGCGGGCTTGCTCGCGAATGCGGTGTGTCAGTCACAGCTGTATTGACTGAACCACCGCATTCGCGAGCAAGCCCGCTCCCACATTTGGTTTGCGCTTTATTCAGCTGCAAGCACTTCCAGCACGCATATGGTTCCAGCTTCAGGATAGTGCCAGCGCACATCCACATCCCAGAACTGCACACCGTACTCCCGCTCCGGCCCTGGCGTCTGATATGCCGGCCGCGGGTCCTGCGCCAGACACTGCTCAATCAACGCCACCAACGGCTCATCCAGCCGCTGGGCGTGGCCCTGTGCCTGGTGCAAGGCGGTCTTCAGCCACTGCACGGGAATCAGTGCCGGCGCGCCGCTGGCCATGCTGTTGGTGGCGGTGTCGATAATGTCGGCATAGGGCACATAAGGCTTGATGTCCAGCACCGGCGTGCCATCGAGCAGATCAATCCCGGAAATCCACAGCCGCCCCGGCTCGACCTTGTCCAGCTTTACCACCGATTGGCCAATACCATTGGGCCGGTGGGTCGCGCGGGTGGCAAACACGCCCATGGAGGTGTTGCCACCCAAGCGCGGCGGGCGCACTTTCAGGCGCGGTTTGTCTTCCAGGGCCTGGTGGAACAGGAACAGCAGCCACACATGGCTGACCTGCTCCAGGCCCTGTACCGCCTCGCCGCCGTCGAACGGCGCCACCAGTTCCAGCACGCCCCGAGCGGCTGGCGCCAGTTGCGGTTGGCGCGGGATGGCGAACTTCTCCTTGAAGCAGGAGCGCACAAAGCCGACGGGCGAGACGTTGTAGCTCATGGCTTACGCACGCACTCGCAGGGTCAGGCCCTTGAGGAAGTTACGCAGCAACTGGTCGCCGCAGGTGCGGTAGTTGGTGTGGCCGAACTTGCGGAACAACGCGCTCAGCTCAGGCTTGGACACCGGGAACTCAGCGGCCTTGAGGATGGCGTGCATGTCGTCTTCTTTCAGTTCGAAGGCCACGCGCAGTTTCTTGAGGATGATGTTGTTGGTCACCGGAGTTTCGATCGGCTGCGGCGGACGGCTTTCGTCCTTGCCACGCTTGAAGATCACCAGGCCATCGAGAAAGTGCGCCATGACTTCATCCGGGCAGAACACGAAGCCTTCTTCCTCGTCCTTCTTGAGGTAGGTCAGCAGGTCGTCCTTGGTCACGTCCATGCCGCCGAGCTTGATGATCTCGACCATCTTGTTGTCGCTGATGTCGAGCATGTAGCGCACGCTACGCAGTACGTCGTTGTGAATCATGGTGGGTAATCCTGGTATTCAACTGGGGACACCGCCGAAAACAGGCGGTGTCGAGAAAAGGGCGGCGGTTTAGAACTTTTCTTTGGTGGACAGGTAGCGCCACTGGCCGACCGGCACTTTGCCGATGGACACGCCACCGATGCGGATACGACGAATGGCGATGACCTTCAGGCCAACCGCTTCGCAGAACAGTGCGATCACGCCCGGCTGCGGGTTCTTCATCGCGAAGCGCAGGCGGTTTTCGTTCTGCCAGCTGGCTTTGACCGCCGGCAGTTCCTTGCCTTTGTACGTCAGGCCGTGGTTCAGGCGGTTGAGGCCGTGGGCAACCATGTCGCCTTCGACCTCCACCACGTATTCCTGCTCGATCTTGGCGGCATCGGCGGTCAACTTGCGCAGAATCTTCCAGTCCTGGGTAAACACCAGCAGACCACTGGCCTTGGCTTGCAGGTCGGCGCTGGCGGTCAGGCGCAGGAAGTGGCCTTTTAGCGGGCGTTTGCCGAAGCGGTGTTCTTCGGACAGGGTTTCGGCGCTGATCGAGGCCAGTGCGGTCTCGGCGTCTACGCCGGCCGGGGCGTGCAGCAGGATGGTCACAGGCTCCGGCGCGGTGGCCTTGGCCTCGGGGTCGAGTTCGACCTTCTGGGTGGTGACCTTGAACTGCGGCTCGTCGATCACTTCACCGTCCACCGAGACCCAGCCGCCTTCGATGAACAGCTCAGCCTCCCGACGGGAGCAACCGACCAGTTCGATAAGGCGTTTGGAGAGGCGTATGGGGTCAGTCATGACAAGGGCCGTAACAAAAGGGGGCGGCTATTGTACCTGTGTGGGGCCGGTTAATCCCGGCCCCATTTCGGTGCTGTGGTTTTTTGTGGGGTCCGACAAGCCAGTTCCCACAGAAGAGCGCAAACGCATGTGCAGCAAAGGGTACGGTTGCCCGAGACCATCATGCTCTGTCCGTCCGATCACCTCGAAGCCCTGCTTGAAGTAGAAGCCCAGGGCCTGTGGGTTCTGCTCATTCACGTCCAGTTCATCGGCATTCATGTGTTCAATGGCATAGCGCAGAAGTTGCCGACCAAGGCCCTGGCCCCGGTGCTGCGGGTCGATAAACAACATCTCCACCTTGCCCGCCGCCACCCCGGCAAACCCGGTGATGCGTTGGCGCGGGTCTTTGGTGCAGATCAGCATGACGGTGTCCAGATAGCGCGTCAGCACCAAGTCTTTTAGCAACACGATGTAACTGTCCGGCAGGAAATCATGGGTCGCCCGCACCGAGGTCTCCCAGATCTGCGCCAACTGCGGGTAGTCGCTGACGTTAGGTGTGTGGATAACCGAATGCTGACGCATGCCCGCTGCCCCTTGCCGATGATTGATGCCGATGGGCAAAACGATAGACGTAAAAAAGCCCTGCATCTTGTCCAGAAGCAGGGCTTTTTCAAATCTTTACCGCATCAGTCGCGCTTTTCAGCCCACAGGTCGTATTCGTCGGCATCGGTCACGGTGCACCAGACCTTGTCGCCCGGCTTCAAACCGCTGGCATCGTCGATAAATACGTTACCGTCGATCTCCGGCGCCTCGAAGAAGCAACGGCCAACGGCGCCTTGCTCGTCGACTTCGTCGATCAACACTTCGATTTCCTTGCCGATGCGCAGTTGCAGGCGCGCCGAGCTGATCGCCTGCTGGTGCGCCATGAAGCGCTCCCAACGGTCTTGCTTGACGTCGTCCGGCACCACGGCCAGGTCCAGCAGGTTGGCCGGGGCGCCTTCGACCGGCGAGTACTGGAAGCAGCCTACGCGGTCCAGTTGCGCTTCGGTCAGCCAGTCCAGCAGGTACTGGAAGTCTTCTTCGGTTTCGCCGGGGAAGCCGACGATGAAGGTGGAGCGGATGATCAGCTCCGGGCAGATCTCTCGCCAGTTCTTGATACGCGCCAGGGTCTTGTCTTCGAAGGCCGGGCGTTTCATGGCTTTCAGGACTTTCGGGCTGGCGTGCTGGAACGGGATGTCCAGGTACGGCAGGATCTTGCCGGCGGCCATCAGCGGGATCAGCTCGTCCACGTGCGGGTACGGGTAAACGTAGTGCAGGCGCACCCACACACCCAGGCTGCTCAAGGCTTCGCACAGTTCGGTCATGCGGGTTTTCACCGGCGCGCCGTTCCAGAAGCCGGTGCGGTACTTCACGTCGACGCCGTAGGCGCTGGTGTCCTGGGAGATCACCAACAGCTCTTTCACGCCAGATTTGACCAGGCGCTGGGCCTCGTCCAGCACATCACCGACCGGACGGCTGACCAACTTGCCGCGCATCGACGGGATGATGCAGAAGCTGCAACTGTGGTTGCAGCCTTCGGAAATCTTCAGGTACGCATAGTGACGCGGGGTCAGCTTGATGCCCTGTGGCGGTACCAGGTCGATCAACGGATTGTGATCCTGGCGCGGCGGCACCACCTCGTGCACGGCGTTGACCACCTGCTCATACTGCTGCGGACCGGTCACGGCCAGCACGCTCGGGTGCACGTTGCGGATATTGCCTTCTTCCACGCCCATGCAGCCGGTCACGATAACCTTGCCGTTTTCCTTGATGGCTTCGCCGATCACTTCCAGGGACTCAGCCTTGGCCGAATCGATGAAACCGCAGGTGTTGACCACCACCACATCGGCGTCCTGGTAAGTGGACACGACGTCATAGCCTTCCATACGCAGTTGCGTGAGGATGCGCTCGGAGTCGACGAGTGCCTTCGGGCACCCCAGGGAAACAAAGCCAACCTTGGGGTTGGCTTTTGCGATGGTGGTGGACATGTCTAACCTCGGTATTGAATGACGCCGCCAGTCGGGCACGACAAGGCGGTAGACGGGCGCTTGGTGCGCCTCTGATCAAAAAGTGCGCAATTCTAGCGACGGGCAGCGCACTTGACCAGCTTTATGCAGGGAAATGCGACGAGTGCTGCGCTATGCTTCGCGCCGTTGCCCATAGGTAAAACGCCAAGGTCAATAAAACGTCTGTTACGAGAAGTAAAACAGCGCATGCTAGGGTCAGCTTAGAAGCGTTGTTTATAAGAGACCTCAGGTCAAAGGGCAGGAGTGGTTGATGGGTCAGGCAAGTAGTCCGGCGGCAGGCGCCGCGCATTCCACTGCAAAGCCGATTGGCATGCTGGTGGCAGCGGTCGGGGTGGTTTATGGCGATATCGGGACCAGCCCGCTCTACACCCTTAAAGAGGTGTTCAACGGTGGTTATGGGGTTCAGGTCAACCATGACGGTGTGCTGGGTATCCTGGCGCTGATCTTCTGGTCGCTGATCTGGGTGGTATCGATCAAGTACATGTTGTTCGTGCTGCGCGCCGACAACCAGGGCGAGGGCGGCATCATGGCGCTGACTGCCTTGGCGCGTCGGGCGGCGGGGGAGCGCAAGAAGCTGCGCAGCTTCCTGGTGGTGTGCGGCCTCTGCGGGGCGGCGTTGTTCTATGGCGACAGCATGATCACCCCGGCGATTTCCGTGTTGTCGGCGGTGGAAGGCCTGGAACTGGCATTCGACGGCCTGGAGAAATGGGTCGTGCCCATCGCCCTGGTCGTGCTGGTGGCGTTGTTCCTGATCCAGAAACACGGCACCGACCACATCGGCAAGCTGTTCGGGCCGGTGATGGTGACCTGGTTCCTGGTGCTGGGCGGTCTCGGTGTGTATGGCATCACCTTGCACCCGGAGGTGCTCAATGCCATGAACCCGATCTGGGCCGTGCGCTTCTTCCAGGCCCATCCCGGCATCGGCGTGGCGATCCTCGGCGCGGTGGTGCTGGCATTGACCGGCGCCGAAGCGCTGTATGCCGACATGGGCCACTTTGGCCGTAAACCCATCGCCCGTGCCTGGTTCATGCTGGTGCTGCCGGCGCTGGTGCTCAACTATTTCGGCCAGGGCGCGATGTTGCTGGGCGACCCGGAAGCCGCGCGCAACCCGTTCTATCTGCTGGCGCCGAGCTGGGCGTTGATCCCGCTGGTGGTGCTGTCCACCCTGGCCACGGTGATTGCGTCCCAGGCGGTCATCTCCGGTGCGTTCTCGCTGACGCGCCAGGCGATCCAGTTGGGCTACATCCCGCGCATGCATATCCAGCACACCTCCAGTGCCGAGCAGGGCCAGATCTACATCGGTGCGGTGAACTGGTCGCTGATGGTCGGCGTGATTTTGCTGGTGCTGGGCTTCGAGTCCTCCAACGCACTGGCTTCGGCCTACGGCGTGGCGGTGACCGGCACCATGTTGATGACCACGATCCTGGTATCGGCGGTGATGCTGCTGCTGTGGAAATGGCCGCCGATCCTGGCGGTGCCGGTATTGGTCTGCTGCCTGTTGGTCGACGGCCTGTACTTTGCTGCCAACGTACCGAAGATCATCCAGGGCGGCGCCTTCCCGGTGCTGGCGGGGATCGTGCTGTTTATCCTGATGACCACCTGGAAGCGCGGCAAGCAATTGCTGGTGGACCGCCTCGACGAAGGCGGCCTGCCGTTGCCGATCTTTATCAGCAGCATCCGCGTGCAGCCGCCCCATCGCGTGCAGGGCACCGCGGTGTTCCTCACCGCCCGCCCGGACGCCGTGCCCCACGCGCTGTTGCACAACCTGCTGCATAACCAGGTGCTGCATGAGCAAGTGGTGCTGCTGACAGTGGTGTATGAAGATATTCCCCGGGTGCCGGTGGAGCGGCGCTTCGAGGTGGATTCGTTTGGCGACGGCTTCTTCCGCGTGATCCTGCATTTCGGTTTTACCGATGAGCCGGATGTGCCTGAGGCGCTGAAACTGTGCCACCTGGATAACCTGGATTTCAGCCCGATGCGCACCACCTACTTCCTCAGCCGCGAGACCGTGATCGCGTCGAAGATCGAAGGCATGGCGCGCTGGCGCGAAAGTCTGTTCGCCTTCATGTTGAAGAATGCCAACGGCAACCTGCGCTTCTTCAAACTCCCGGTAAACCGCGTGATCGAGCTGGGCACCCAGGTCGAAATGTAGGTTTTTGCAGCACGGGGGCCGGCAATCGGCCCCCGCTTGATGTTCTGAACCCTGTGCAAACCACCGTTGTCGACTAGGCTCTAAACACTGTTGAACAGTGCCCATAGAACCCAGAAGAGGTGCGCCATGAGTCAGCTGCTCGAACCCTATACCCTGCGCCAATTGACCCTGCTCAACCGCATCGCGGTGTCGCCGATGTGCCAGTATTCGTCCGATGACGGCTTGGCCAATGACTGGCACCTGGTGCACCTCGGCAGTCGTGCCGTGGGTGGCGCCGGCCTGATCTTCACCGAAGCCACCGCCGTGACCGCCGACGGCCGTATCACCGCCCAGGACCTGGGCCTGTGGAATGACGCACAGATCGAACCATTGCAACGCATCACCCGTTTTATCGCGGCCCAGGGCGCGGTGGCCGGGATTCAACTGGCCCACGCCGGGCGCAAGGCCAGCACCCATCGGCCGTGGATCGGCAAGCATGGCAGCGTCAAGCCGGAGGACGGCGGCTGGGTGCCGGTGGGGCCATCGCCGATTGCCTTCGACCCTCAGCACACCCAACCCAGGCAACTCGATGAAGCGCAGATCCAGCAGGTGATCGCCGACTTTGTCGCCGCCGCCAAGCGTGCCTTGACCGCAGGTTTTGAAGTGGTGGAAATCCATGCCGCCCATGGTTACCTGCTGCATCAATTTCTCTCGCCGATCAGCAATCAGCGCCAGGATCTGTACGGCGGATCGTTTGAAAACCGCATCCGCCTGGTCTTGCAGGTAACCCAAGCGGTGCGCGACGTCTGGCCGCAAGAACTGCCGCTGTTTGTGCGAGTATCGGCCACCGACTGGGTCGAAGACGGCTGGAACCCTGACGAAACCGTGGAATTGGCGCGCCGCCTCAAGGACCTCGGCGTGGATTTGATCGACGTCTCGTCCGGTGGTACCGCCGCCAATGCCGAGATTCCTACCGGCCCCGGCTACCAGACGCGCTTCGCCGAGCGGGTGCGCAAGGAATCGGGGATCGCCACCGGCACCGTTGGCATGATCACCGAACCGGCCCAGGCCGAGCACATCCTGCGCACCTGTCAGGCCGACATCATCTTCCTCGCCCGTGAGTTGCTGCGCGACCCGTACTGGCCGCTGCATGCCGACGATGACTTGGGTGGGCGCAAGGCGATCTGGCCGGCGCAGTACCAACGGGCGACGCATCGGGACCAGCCGATCCATGAGTCGGACCTGCGCGACTGACCCCTTGTGTCGAGTCGAAACCCACCGCAACAGGTGGGTTTTTTACAGGCTGCGCCGCCAGCTTGGCCACGCCCACAAGGTGGCCGCCCGCAGCAACCATTCCAACGGCCCGTAGGGATGACTGCGCAGCCAGCGTGCGCTGCACCACTGTTGCAAGGCAAAGATCCCCAGCACCACGGGCAGCATCAGCAGCGGTTCGAGCCGGTTGATCAAGCCTGCGCCATAACCGCTGAACAGCACCCCCAACAGCGCCGATTGCAGCAGGTAGTTACTCAGGGCCATCTTGCCCATGGGCGCCAACCACTGGCATAAGCGGGCGCCGGCGGCAGTGCTGAACAGTGCCAGCATCGACATCGCATAGGCCGCGCTCAACAGCGGTGCGGTGAGTTGGCCGAGGCCAAAGGCGAAGGTTTCGAGGCCGCCGCCGGGTGCATAGGCGGCGCTCACGGCATAGATCAGCGCACCCGGCAGGCCCACGGCAAGCGTGATGAGCAGCAGGCGCCGCAGGTGCGGTTCCCAGCGATAAGGTGTGACCAGTAACTGGTTGCGCCCAGCGGCATAACCGAAGAAGAACATCGCCAGGGCGCTCGGCCCTTGCAGCAGCCATAACGCCTGCACGGTCTGCCACAGGTGAGCACTGTGAAAGCGCAAGGTCTCCAGGGCACTGCCGCTGAATGCCGCGAGTTTGGTCGAGGCCTCACTGCTCGAGGTCGCGCTGAAGTCGCCGGCCAGCGCTTGCAGCACGCCGAGCGCCATCCATGCCGAACAGGCAACCGTTACCAGGCCGACGCCCCAGCGACATGCCGTGGCCGGCGTCAGATTGCGCGCCGCCAGCAGCACCAGGCCAAGCAATGCGTAGGTGGACAGAATTTCGCCATAGTAGAGCAGGGCGCCGTGGGCGACGCCCAGGGCCAGCAACGCCAGTTGCCGGCGCACCATACGCGGTACAAACGCCGCCTCGGCGCGTTCGGCGGCGGCCATCTGCAAGGTAAAGCTGTAGCCGAACAGAAAGGAAAACAGCAGGTAGAACTTGGTTTCGAACAGCAGTGAAATCCCCAGGCGCACCCAGTGATCGGCCGTACTCGCGTAGTCGGGATTGCTGAGGGGCGAGGCGTAGTAAGGGTCGGCAAATGCACAAATGTTCACCACCAGGATGCCCAGCAGCGCAAAACCGCGCAACGCGTCGACGTGTATCAGGCGTGTCGGCGTCATGTTCAACGGCCTTGCAGCAGGTGCACCACCAAGCCGCGCAGCACGTCAGTCTGTTGGTCTGGGTGGAAGTCCGCATCGGCCGCCACCCGGGCAAACATGCCATCGATCAGGGTAACCACCCAACTGGCCGCCTCCGGCGCGGTCAACGAGGTATGCAGTTGCCCGGCGTTCTCGGCGGCCTTGATCAGCGCCTCCAAGCCTTCGCGCAGGTAGCGGTCGTTGGCCTTCATCAAGTGTGCGACGGCCTCATCGCGGTGGCCCAATGCCGAGATTTCCAAGGCCAGGCCCGCGTATTGGCGGTCGCAGGCCAATTCGCAGGTGTAGTCCACAAACGCCAGCAGTGCGGCCATCGGATCTGCGGCGGCAGCCAAGGGCGCCATGCCTTGTTTGATCTGCTCGCCTTCGCGGGCCACCAGTGCCAACAGCAGCTCGTGTTTACTTGCGAAATAGTGGAACAGGTTGCCGGCGCTCATCCCGGCGGCGGTGCAGATGTCGGCCGTGCGCGTGGCGACAAAGCCGGCTTCGGCAAAACAGCGCGAAGCGGCATCGAGCAGGGCCATGCGTTTGTTTTCACGTTGTTGCGGATCGACGGTACGCATGCTCGCCTCATTTATTAATTGAGTGGTCACTTAATTAAATGGCGAGTAGGAAAAATCTGCAAGCTTTTTGCTCAAAACCAATTATTTAAGTGATTACTCTAAAAAAGTCGCACGCTTGGCGAGATCGTTTCTACGCTTAGGGTACGTCTGATTTCTGGCCCAGGGAGTCAGTCGGTTCGCTCACTGAGGCATTGCGCTTCACGGGAGGCAGGTGATGGGCATCAGGAACAGTTGATTGAAATCAGGAGTAGTAGTCCATGGCCAAGTCCTATGGGGTTGCGGGTGCGGTTGCGTTTTTTCTGACCCGCAGAGTGTCGTTGCGGGGTCGAAGGTTGAGCTCGGATGAGGCCGAATTGCTGGCGCAGTACCGCGCCCTGACCGAGAACGATCAAGTGGCGATGCGGTATCTGATTGGGGCAATGAAAAGTGTGTCGCGCTTTTAGATCCAACGTGTGGCGAGGGAGCAGGCTCTCTCGCCACAGCTCAGTTGATCAGGTGTACTTGCGCTGCTCCGGCGCCGGTGGGAAGTACTGGTACAGCCAGGTTTCACTCAGGGTGCGGTCCTGGGTGCGGATGAACAGGCGCAGTTCCACCGGGTCCACACTGTCGCTGGTCGGGTACCAGTCGAACAGGATGCGGTAGCCCTTGATGTTATCCAGCACCAGTACGCTGAAATCCTTCACCTCACCGTGGGAGCAGGTCACCACCGGCTCGATCCCGGTGCCCGGTGGCAGGCGATCGAGGCCGCCGCCCTTGAAGTCCACGGCAAAACGGCGCGCCCACACCGGCGGGTAATGCTCGCCCGGTGCCCAGCCCTCGGTGAAGCCACCCATGCCGGAACGGGTCGCGTCGACCTGGGCCAACGGCGTACTCACCGGGGGCAGGGCGCTCCAGTACAGCTTGTAGCCGTAGTTGAGGGAGTCGCCGGCGGCCACGGGTTTTTTCGGGGTCCAGAAGGCCACGATGTTATCCAGGGTTTCGCCGGTGGTAGGAATTTCCAACAGGTCGATAGAGCCTTCGCCCCACGCGGTGGTTGGTTCGACCCACAGGCTCGGCCGCTTGCTGTACCAGTCCACGGTGTCCTGGTAGCTGGCGAACTCATGGTCGGTCTGCACCAGGCCGAAGCCTTTCGGGTCTTTGTCGGCGAACGCGTTGAATTGCAGTTTGGCCGGGTTGTTCAGCGGGCGGCAGATCCACTCGCCATTGCCGCGCCACATCGCCAGGCGATCCGAATCGTGGATCTGCGGGTGGATGGTGTCGCACATGCGGCGCTCATGGGTGCCACAGCTGAACATGCTGGTCATCGGTGCGATGCCCAGTTGTTCGATGGTGGTACGTGCATTGATGTGGGCATCGATGGCCATCACCACCTGGTTGGCCTGGCAGTCGATGTCGAAGCGGTAGGCGCCGGTGGCGCTTGGTGAGTCGAGCAGGGCGTAGACCACGAAGCGGGTGGCGTCCTTGTCCGGGGTTTCGAACCAGAACTGGGTGAAGTCGGGGAACTCTTCGCGCTTTTTCGCGTAGGTATCGATCGCCAGGCCGCGTGCGGAAAGGCCGTACTGGCCGGTGGAATCCACCGCGCGGAAGTAGCTGGCGCCAAGGAAGGACAGCACGTCATGGCGATCCAGCTCCGGGGCCTTGAACAGCTTGAAGCCTGAGAAACCCAGGTCGCCGGTCAATTGCTTGGTGTCGACCGTGGTTTTTTCGTAGTTGAACAGCGAAGGGCGGAAATGCACCTCGCGCGCCTCACGGGTCTTGGGGTCGACGCTGTGCATGCGCACCGGCGTCTTGAAACCCATGCCGACGTGGAAAAACTGCACGTCCAACTGGCCGTTCAATTCCTTCCACAGCGAATGCTTGCCGTCGTAGCCGATGGCGTTGAAATTCTGCGGGGTCATGCTCGCCAGGGTCGGCGGCAGCACCTGCTTGGTGTCTTTATAGGCGGTTCCAGCGAGCTGCTTGGCCTGGGTCTTGAGCGTATCGAAATCGAACGCCACGGCCTTGCCATCGGCGGCACGGTTCCCGGCCCAGGCCTGGGCGGCCAGCAGGCCGCTGGCCGACAAACCGGTGTAAGCCGCAATGGCCATGGACGCTTTGAGCAAATTCCTGCGGTGCATAGAGACAACCTGTCGTGAGCAAATCCCGCGCCGTTCCTGGCACGTAGCGGATCAGAAATTACGGTTCGGACATGCCTTCGGCCAAACGCAACGGACAATAAACAGACGCCGGATAGCTTAAGCGGTTCGCAGGTGTAGGAAAATTGATTGATAGCGGGGTGATGGCATTGCAAGTGCGACAAGACATTTCCGGGGGCTTGGATGATCACTCAACTCAAGAATGATGAAGATCCAATGTGGGAGCGGGCTTGCTCGCGAAGACGGTACATCAGACACACATGTGTTGACTGACACACCACTTTCGCGAGCAAGCCCGCTCCCACATTGGGTTCTGCGTTGGCCGTCAGGTCACATTTCAGCTCACTTCACCCACCGCTCTGTAAGCCTCATCAATCGCTGCATGGGCATACGCGCTCCACGCCGCATCCGAGTTGGCGATGCTCACATGCCCCACCGGCTTGCGTGCCAGCTTCATCCACGCTTCGCTCTCATCGGCGTCATCGAACAAGCTGTTGGAGAAGCTCGCATAACCATGTGACCAACGATTGACAGTGATCGCCAGAATGTCGGTCTCGTGGTTGAACCCACCCGGGCCGAGCATGCGTTGCAACTGGTCACGCAACTGCGCCTCCAGTTGTTCGAACGTCTGCCCGTACAACCGGCCGCGACCGGCGCGGGCCTGGTCGCGGGCGTTCATGCCGCTGTTGGGGCTGGTGGGCACGTAGACCATGTGCAGGCCGATCGGCTGCATCGGGTCGCGCGGGTGGTCGTAGCCGCCCATGCTCACCGGGTAGTCCAGCTTGATCCGGCTGTAAGGCTGGGTCGCCGCGTAAATCTCGTGCACCCCCAGCTTCTGGAACGACTGCCAGTTGCGGATCACCACCTTGGTGTACACCAGCGGGTATTTCACGTTCTGGCTCAGGGCATGGGCTTGTGCGGCCGGCAGGTCTTTGAGCAGGTACGGAATCATCATGTTGTAGCAGGCCAGGATGCAGCGCTTGCCACGCACCTGTGCGAGTTGTCCGCCACGGCTGTAGCCGATATGCACGCCATCACCGACGTTGCGCACGCTGACTGCCGTGCTGTTCAGGCGCAGCCGCACGGCGGATGTCGGCTGGTCGAGCCTGGCGTAGTCAAACGGCGCCAGCACGATATCGTCCATGGTGTGCCCTGGCGCCACGCCCGGGATCAGGCTGCGCACCAGCAGGCGCGCCACCGACGCGTTGCCATCGGGGAAGTGGTAGATGTAGGGCTCTTCCATTTCTGCCGCCGCTTCTTCGCTGATCGGCGCCAGGTTCATCCCGGCAAAACCCGGGAACCCCACGTTGTAGGCATCAGCAGCCGCCACGGCATCAATGCTCAGGGCCATGAAGTCATTGGTGCGGCTCTGGAAATATTTCACTGCCGCTTGCGACAAACCGACGTTCTTGAGCAGGAAATCGCGGTAACTGGTGGCGGCCAGGTAGTCGGCCTTTTCTTTGGCACTCTTGCCTGGCAGGTAATCCTTGGGGGCGGTGTGTAATTCGATCAGCACCTGGCGATCTGCCTGGGGCAGGGGGAAGTCGTTGATGAAATCGCCGATGGAGCGTGCATTCAAGCGGTCCGGCGCAATATCGTCGGCCACCATCGGCGTTGGGTCGCCGGTCACCAGTTTGTCTTCGCCGAAGTTTTCCTTGTCGAAAAACACCCCGCGCGACAGGCCCAGGCCGGGGTAGAACTGACGGTCAAACGCCGTTTCGAAGCGCTTGATATTCACCCCGAGTTTTTTCAACAGCCCGTTCACTTCTTTGCTGTACAGGTGGTTGGGCGACTGGAACGCCTCGCTGCCGCCGTAACCGATTATCATGCGTCCGCCTGCCTGGAACTCATTGCGCTTGGCATGGCCGCCGAAGTCGTCGTGGTTTTCCAGGATCAGGATCTTCGCCTTGGGGTGCTTCTCGCGGTAGAACCACGCCGCCGCCAAACCGCTCAAGCCGCCGCCGACCACCACCAGGTCATAGCGCTCGGTGATCGGCAGCTTGTCGGTGTCGAAGGCCTTCTTTTCCCAGCCCATCTGGTGCGCCACTTCGAACGAGCCGACATGGCTACCACGCAGGCCGGTGAGGGCGGGTGGGTAGTAGCGGCCATCGGGCGCGGCTTGCAGGATTTGCAGCGGGGTCATGCCGGCGGCAAGGGTGATGGCGACGCCGTTGAGGAAGTCGCGGCGGGTGATGTCCATGGGGATAACCTGAGTTTTTATTGTTATGAGAGGGATCTTGGGTGAGCTCGGCTTTTTGTGGGAGCGGGCTTGCTCGCGAAAGCGGTGGGTCAGCTAGGCATATATTGGCTGACACACCGTCTTCGCGAGCAAGCCCGCTCCCACACTAGCCGGCGTCCACAGGAGAAAAAGCGTCAGTGCTTGAACATCACATGCCGCACAGTGGTGTAGTCCTCTAGCCCGTACATGGACATGTCCTTGCCATAGCCCGACAGTTTCTGACCGCCATGGGGCATTTCGCTGACCAGCATAAAGTGGGTATTCACCCAGGTGCAGCCGTACTGCAAACGTGCGGCCAAACGGTGGGCGCGTCCTACATCGGCGGTCCATACGGACGAGGCCAAGCCGTAGTCCGAATCGTTGGCCCAGCCCAGCACCTGGGCTTCGTCGGTGAATTTGGTCACCGAGACCACCGGCCCGAACACCTCGCGGCGCACGATCTCGTCATCTTGCTGGGCATCGGCCAAGACGGTCGGTTCGAAGAAGTAGCCGTTGCCTTCCACGGCTTTACCGCCCGTGACCAGGCGGATATGCGGCTGCGCCACCGCGCGCTCGACAAACCCGGCCACGCGGTCACGGTGTTGCGCGGTGATCAGCGGGCCCAGTTCGGTGGCCGGATCATCCTGCAAGCCGTACTTGATGCTGGCGACCGCCGCGCCGAGTTTCTCGACAAACGCGTCGTAGATGTCCGCTTGCGCATAGATCCGGCAGGCGGCGGTGCAATCCTGTCCGGCGTTGTAGAAACCGAAGGTGCGAATGCCTTCCACGGCGGCGTCGATGTCCGCATCGTTGAAGATGATCACCGGCGCCTTGCCGCCCAGTTCCATGTGCATGCGCTTCACGCTGTCGGCGGTGCTGGCGATGATATTTGCGCCGGTGGCGATGGAGCCGGTCAGTGACACCATGCGTACTTTCGGGTGGCTCACCAGCGGGCTTCCCACCGTTGGCCCACGACCAAACACCAGGTTGAGTACGCCCGCAGGGAAAATTTCAGCGGCCAGTTCGACCATGCGCAACGCGGTCAGCGGGGTTTGTTCCGATGGCTTGAGCACCACGGTATTACCCGCGGCGAGGGCCGGGGCGATTTTCCAGGCGACCATCATCAACGGGTAGTTCCACGGTGCGATGGAGGCGATCACGCCCACCGGGTCGCGGCGGATCATCGAGGTGTGGCCGGGCAGGTATTCGCCACCGGCCGAACCGCTCATGCAACGGCTGGCGCCGGCAAAGAAGCGGAACACGTCGGCAATCGCCGGGATCTCATCGTTCAGCGCGGCGCTGTAGGGTTTGCCGCAGTTGTCCGATTCCAGCTTGGCCAGTTCTTCGCCATGGGCTTCGATGGCGTCCGCCAGTTTCAGCAGCAGCAGCGAGCGATCCTTCGGTGCAGTTTGCGACCAACTTTCGAAAGCCGCATCGGCCGCGCGCACGGCGGCGTCGACCTGGGCTTCACTGGCTTCGTTGATTTCCACCAGCACACGGCCGAGTGCCGGGTTGAAGATGGCCTGGGTCGGGCCTTCGCCTGCGACCAGTTGGCCGTTGATCAAGAGTTTGGTTTGCATGGTTCAGTCCTCCACAAAACTATTGTTATCTCCCTGAAGAAACCCGATTCAAAGGTGGGAGCTGGCTTGCCTGCGATAGCGGTAGTGCAGTCGATACCGCTATCGCAGGCAAGCCAGCTCCCACATTGATCGTGTTTCAACAGTGGTCAGTTATTTACCGCCACTCCCTGCCACGCTTTCACCACCGCGCGTCAGGTAATAGGCACCCAGAATCGGGAACATCGTCACCAGCATCACCAGCATCGCCACCACGTTGGTCACCGGCACATCCCGTGGCCGGCTCAACTGGTTGAGCAACCACAACGGCAAGGTGCGTTCGTGGCCGGCGGTGAAGGTGGTGACGATGATTTCGTCAAACGACAGCGCAAACGCGAGCATGCCGCCGGCCAGCAGCGCCGAGCCGAGGTTGGGCATGATGATGTAGCGGAAGGTCTGCCAGCCGTCGGCGCCGAGGTCCATCGACGCTTCGATCAGGCTGTGGGACGTGCGGCGCAAGCGGGCGATGACGTTGTTGTAGACGATCACTACGCAGAAGGTCGCGTGGCCGACAATGATGGTGAACATCCCAGGCTCGATGCCCAGGGTCTTGAACGTCGCCAGCAGGGCGATACCGGTGATGATCCCCGGCAGCGCAATCGGCAGGATCAGCATCAGCGACACGCCTTGCTTGCCGAAGAACTCCCGGCGATACAACGCCGCCGAAGCCAGCGTGCCGAGCACCATGGCGATCAGGGTGGCGATGGCGGCAATCTGCAGCGACAGCTTGATCGCCTCCAGCACGTCCGGCCGGGCAAAGGCCACGCTGAACCACTTCAGGGTGAAACCCTGGGGCGGAAAGCTGAACGCCGCTTCTTCGGTGTTGAAGGCGTAGAGGAAGATGATCAGGATCGGGAAATGGAGAAAAACCAGGCCACCCCAAGCGGCGATCTTCAGACCGATGGAAGATTTTTCAGAGTGCATCGAAGGCCCCCAGGCGTTTGACGATGGACAGGTACACCGCAATCAACACGATCGGCACCAGGGTGAACGCCGCGGCCATGGGCATGTTGCCAATGGCACCTTGCTGGGCGTAGACCATGCCGCCGACGAAGTAGCCCGGCGGGCCCACCAGTTGCGGCACGATGAAGTCGCCGAGGGTCAGCGAGAACGTGAAGATCGAACCGGCGGCAATCCCCGGTACCGACAGCGGCAGAATCACCTGCATAAAGGTCTGGCGCGGCTTGGCGCCCAGGTCGGCGGAGGCTTGCAGCAATGATGGCGGCAGGCGCTCCAGCGAGGCCTGGATCGGCAGGATCATGAACGGCAGCCAGATGTAGACAAACACCATGAAGCGCCCCAGGTGCGAGGTGCTCAAAGTGCTGCCACCCACGCCGGGAATGCCCAGCACGAACTGCAACAGCGGCTCCAGCCCCAGGTGCTGCACGAACCACTGCGCCACGCCGCCCTTGGCCAGCAGCAAGGTCCAGGCATACGCCTTGACGATGTAGCTGGCCCACATCGGCATCATCACCGCGATGTAGAAAAACGCCTTGGTCTTGCCGGTGGTGTAGCGCGCCATGTAGTAGGCAATGGGGAAGGCGACGATGGCACTGGCGATCGACACCACGATCGCCATGCTCAAGGTGCGCAGGATGATGTCGAAGTTCGATGGCTGGAACAGTGCGGCGAAGTTGGCCAGGGTCAGGTCGGGCGTGACCGCCATGGTGAAGTCGTCGAAGGTGTAGAAACCTTGCCAGAGCAGGGTCAGCAGCGAGCCGAGGTAGATCGCGCCGAACCAGATCAGCGGCGGTATCAGCAGCATCGCCAGGTACAAATTGGGCTTGCGGTACAGCAGGTTGGAAAACCTGCGCATCGGCGGTTGGGACAGGGCCAGGTTCATCTCACACCTCGCCTGCGGTTTCGGTCAGCGGCGTCATGGCTTCACGGGCCCAGCGCGCGGTGATCGACTGGCCGACCTGATGGCCGCTGCTGATGTCCAGCCACTGGTTGTTGGCCTGGCTGATATTCAAGGCTTGGCCGTTTTCGAGTTTCAGCTCGTAGCGGGTGGCGCTGCCCTGATACTGGATGTCATGCAGCAAGCCGCTGATCTCCACCTCACCGGCACCCAGCGGGCCTTCGGCAAAACGTATGTGTTCCGGGCGGATCGAAAAGGGTTGGGCGTTGCCGCTGATGCGTTGGGCCAGTTCGCCGCGAATCACATTGGAGGTGCCGACGAACTCCGCGACAAACGCCGTGGCCGGCTTCATGTAGAGGTTGCGTGGGGTGTCGACCTGTTCGATGCGGCCTTTGTTGAACACCGCCACGCGGTCGGACATCGACAGCGCTTCGGTCTGGTCGTGGGTCACGAAGATAAAGGTGATGCCGAGCTGGCGTTGCAGTTTCTTCAGCTCGCTTTGCATCTGCTCGCGCAGCTTGAGGTCGAGGGCGCCCAGTGGTTCATCGAGCAGCAATACCCGTGGGCGATTGACCAATGCACGGGCCAGGGCCACGCGTTGGCGCTGGCCGCCGGACAGTTGCACCGGCTTGCGCTCGCCATAACCGCCGAGGGCGACCATGCCCAAGGCTTCCTCGGCACGGTTCAGGCGCTCGGTCTTGCCCACGCCCTTGACCTTGAGACCATAGGCCACGTTGTCGCGCACATTCATATGGGGGAACAGCGCGTAATCCTGGAACACGGTGTTCACGTCGCGCTGATACGGCGGCAAGCCGGCGGCCTCCTCGCCATGGATGCGGATCGAGCCTGCGCTCGGTTGCTCGAACCCGGCGATCAGGCGCAGGCAGGTGGTCTTGCCCGAGCCGGAAGGGCCGAGCATGGAAAAGAACTCGCCGTCCTGGATGTCGATGGAAACCCGGTCAACGGCCTTCACTTCGCCGAACTGACGGGAAACGTGGGTGAATTGGACTGCAAGTGTCATGGTGCGGTGCTCCAAAAAGACACGGGTCGTCGCAGCGGCCCGGCCTGGACTTCTGAAATATCAATGCGGTACTGAATCTGGCTCGGCCCAAATGTGGGAGCGGGGGGGGGGGGGGGGGGGGGGGGGGGGGGGGGGGGGGGGGGGGGGGGGGGGGGGGGGGGGGGGGGGG